>CAYGHG010000023.1:0-29159 GCA_964349515.1 uncultured Spirochaetia bacterium | reverse complement strand
ATCTAAAGGATTTTTAAAGAGTATTATTTTTACATATTGAAATTTACCGGAGGAAAATGTGCGAAAGAGAATATTACTCCTGTCTTTAATTATTTTTGTTTTTTCTGCTTTTGTTTCCCTGCGTGCGGATGATTTTACCGATTCAATGTTAATAAAATGGGAAAAGGTCTATTCTCCTTTTTTTAATAAATACAACCCTTTTGGCGCGGGAGCAAGGGCCATAGGTATGGGGGAGGCATTTGCGGCAGTTGCTGACGACGCTTCTGCAATATACTATAACCCTGCCGGGCTTGCCCAGCTTGACCACAATGAAATATTCTGGACAGGCGGCTCTTATTACAAAACAGTGCCATATACCGATTTCGTGACTTTTACAATGGCGCTCGGGTCGCAGTATTTCGGGCTTTCTTACATGAAGCCATATCACCCGACAGGCAGATACCCCAATAACGTTATTATTCCGGGGCCGGGTATTGACTGGAATGACCCCGCATCGCTTTACTATGATTCAAACCAAAATATGATAATAGGGCCCGGAGGATATGAAAAGTGGTATGGCAGTTTTGATGATGCCCAGCAGGCTTTTCTCGGCGAGAAATACAGGCAGTATATAAACCTTCCATTCCAGGAAAACCAGATAATGCTGACCTACGCTACGCCTCTTACAGCGGACAGAAGTTTTATGTTCGGTCTTAACGTAAAATACCAGTATATGGATTATGACACGAAAAACTATCTCAAACAGTTTACACGCGGCGATGAGTTTGACGGCTGGGCGTGGGCTCTTGATGTGGGCTTTCTTTACAAACTCAGAATGATAGAGTTCCTAAAAGATTTCAACATAGGCATAATGCTGCGCGATGTGTCGGGCAGGATTAAAAGATATAAAACAGGGCTTGAAGAGCCGCTGTACTTTACATCATCCATCGCTCTTTCGATGAGGACGACCGAACTTATAGAAAAAGAAATAACCAGCCTTTCGATGGACTGGGACGCGGTAAATGACCCCGGCGTGCTTGAAGCTGAAAAGTTCAGGCTTAAATTCGGTTTTGAACAGTGGTTCTTTGACAACCATTTCGGGATCAGGGCAGGGCTTGTCAACTTCATAGACCAGAGGCCGTGGAGGATGTCAGTCGGATTGTCCGCCCGTTACATGATGGGCATAGATTACGCGTATGTATTCGGAATACCTTTCGGCTCAAGGGTACAGGAAGAGGACGACAGCCACTGGGTTTCGGTTTACTGGATGTGGGGCAAGGTTCAGAGAAAACTTCCGACACCGGATGTTTTCGCGGCAGTCGAGCCCATATCATTCGCGCCGAGAAACGGCGAGACTGTAATGTTCAAACTAAACGCAGTGTCAAGGGCGGGCATAGACAGATGGGTGCTTAACATCCTTGACAGAAATAACAATCTTGTTAAGACTTATGTTGACGTGGGTTCGCCGCCTTCGCAGATAATGTGGAACGGGACAGATAATAAATACCAGCTCCTGCCTGACGGGGAGTACACATTCATATTTGAAGTAACGGACAAGCTTGGAAGCACTTCCTCCACTCCGGTACAGAATGTCAAAATATTTACGCCTATAATAGAGGGTGAAAACCTGCAGGCTCTTGACCAGTTAAAGAGGCTCTTAAACCAGATAAAAGACAGGGATTTAAGGGAAGATAACGAACAGGCTGCAGGGGCAAGAGCAGAACTTGAAAGGCTGAAAACAGCCAAGGAACAGCCCACACCCGCGGCGCCGCCCCCTCCGGGATTACTGCCGGAAGGTTTTGACGCCATAGCCGAGGCAAACAGGGAAAACATACAGGCTGCAGGTGCGGCAGGACAGGCAGGCCCGGTAAACATACTCGGGTTCCCGAACGTAGAGTCATCAAGCATAACATCGGCATACATACAGACAGCGCCTGACGGCGCGAGGGAGTTCAGCATGGATTATGTAACCGCCAATACTCTCCCGAAATATGTAATGCAGGAAATGGCACTAATGACAAAATCAATCAGCGAGAGCCTCGGGTTCTCGGTTGACAGAATAGGAATAAACGCTGTTTACGGGCAGAATAACAGCCTGCGAATGAACGTGCCGGTTAGTAACGCGAATAACTATACGCGCGGGCTTATTACTACGGAGCAGCTGTTACGGGGCTCAAATGTCCTGCTCAATGGCGAGCAGATAATTCCAAATTTTTAAGAGCGGGTGAAAAATGAAAAAATTATTGGTTATTTTACTGGGGGTTATGGCGGTATCGGGCAGCCTTTTTGCCGGAGCCTTTGACAAAGGAGGCGTTCTCGGAGTTGGCAGCAGGCCGCTGGGTATGGGCCACAGTTTTACTGCAGTTGCCGACGAGGGCAGCACTGTTTACTGGAACGCGGCGGGGCTTGTACAGCTTACCCGCTCGGAACTTGATATTTTTATAGGGCCGCTGCTGAACGGCAAGCAGTATTATACGTTCCTCTCGTTTGGCGCGCCTTTCTTTGAAGACACTGCCTGGCAGCTGTCGGTTATTTCACTCATTCATAATGACAAAAATCAGACCAAAGAGTTTACTGTTTTGGGAAGTTTTGCCTCTTACCTTAATATTGAAAGAACCTTCTCGGTCGGCGTAAACGTAAAGTACCTTAACTACAACTCAACGGCCACCATAACAACACTCTCGGGAACAACCCTGCAGGGCATAGCAAACGGGATAGGCATGGACCTCGGAATACTCTATCAGGTGCCGCTTCCTGAGTTCGGAAAGAAATTTAACCTCGGGCTTTTCATACAGGACATAGACACCACTCTGCACTGGCAGAGCGGGACTCAGCAGGAAAAAATACCGACATCATTCAGGCTCGGCGGGGCGTATTACCTCGACGACAACCTTCTCTTTACATCTGACTTTGAATTCTTTAAAGATTTAAACATTGCAGGACAGCCTTTATCCGAAATACTTTTTGACTCTGACGGAAATACCATATCTGCGCTTCTTCCCTCGGAGTTCAGGCTTCACGTTGGTGTTGAAGGCTGGTTCTTCAGAAGCAAGCTCGGGCTAAGGGGCGGGTACACATCTTTTGTAACAATGCCCGGCAGATTCACGGGCGGCGCGAGCTATAGGGAAGACAACTGGCAGGTTGACTATGCTTATATCGGGCACGCCGAGAACCTCGGCGACTCCCACAGGATATCTGTAATACTGCGTTTCGGCGAAGAGCGTTCCTCTGTAAAGGCCATAAGCATTATAAGGCCCCCGCAGAATCTTAAGGCATTTCCGGCAAATAACGCTGTTAACCTGACCTGGGAGCCGAATCAGGACGCAAACGTAACAGGCTACGCGGTCTATATGAGCAAGTCGCCCGGCGCGAGATACATACCTATTGCGAAAAGAATAAAAGAGAACTACGTTACAATAGACGGATTAAAGAACGGGACGCGCTACTATTTTGTGGTGGCGGCAATAAACAACACTTTCCCGCCGGTTGAGTCCTCCTATTCAAATGAGGCAAATATGGTTCCTGCGCCTGTGGTGCCCGGTACGCCCGAGATGTTCCCTGTGGCGCAGACAAAGGCAGTTACCAAAAACGGCGCAATTGCGGTATCCTTCGGTCGCAAGCCTCCTCCAAATGTCGCGGGGTACAATGTTTATATAACCGAAACGTCGGGCAAGGGTTACGTAAAAGTAAACCCTGCGCCTATAGCTGATGACAAGTATGTAATAAAAGGGCTTGAAGTCGGCAAAAAATATTTCTACGTAATGACCTATGTTTCAAAGGATGTCCCTCCCGTAGAGAGCAAGTTCTCAAGGGAAGGCACCGAAGTGGCAAAGCCTGAAAGTACGGTAGATGAAGGCACAAATACAGCGCCGGGCGCGGGGAGGTAATAAAATATGATAAGCGGATTATACACCGCAGCTTCAGGGCTGATCGCTCAGACTCACCAGCAGGACGTAATCGCGAACAATCTCGCGAACGTCAATACTACGGGATATAAAAGGGACAGGGCTCTTTACGTGCCTTTTCCGACAGTGTTTTTAAACAGGATTAATGACGAAAAGATGCCGGTACCGGGCGGTTTTGCCGATGCGATGGTTCCGATAGGGCAGATGGGAAGAGGCGTGGAACTGAGAGTTGACGGGATAAAGCCGGATCTTGTAGAATCGGGCCCGATGAATGAGACAGGCAACAAGCTTGACTTTGCCATAAAAGGGCAGGGAATGTTTGTGGTTATGACTCAAAAAGGGCTGCGCTACACCCGCGATGGTTCTTTCTCGCTTGATTCTGACGGTATTCTCGTTAACAGCTCCGGCCACAAAGTACTCGGCCAGCGCGGCGAAATAATACTGGATGGCAGTGAGATATTTACGGATGAATCGGGTAATATATTCGTGGACGGAAAGGAAACAGATACATTCAGGATAGCGCTTTATGAGAAAGACTCGCCGTTAAGAAAAGAAGGGGACAATCTGTTTTTCCCCCTCGATAATATGCCCCTTCCGGAAACAGAGGATGAAGGCAGCGTGAAGATTATTAATGGGTACCTTGAAGGCTCAAATGTAAACGTAGTGCGCGAGATGGTTGACATGATATCCGCTTACAGGGCTTACGAGGCCGCGCAGAAAGCAGTTCAGGCACAGGAGCAGACACTCAGTAAAGCAGTAAATGATGTAGGCAACATACAGATATAAAATATAGTAAATAACGGAGGTAATAAAAATGTTAAGATCACTTTGGACGGCCGCAACGGGAATGAAGGCTCAGCAGACAAACATTGATACTATTACAAACAACCTGTCAAATGTTAACACCACGGCGTACAAGAAAACCCGCGCCGAATTTCAGGACCTGCTTTATCAGACAATAAGGCCGGCGGGAGTAACCAATAATATGGGTTCACAGTACCCGACGCCGATACAGATAGGGCACGGAGTAAAACTCTCCGCTACTTTAAAAAGTTTTATTCAGGGGACGCCGGTGAATACGGGCGGGACTTTTGACATGGCAATACAGGGCGACGGTTTTTTTATGGTACAGCAGCCCAACGGGGAGCTTGGATATACAAGGGACGGCTCCTTTAAAATAGACGGAAACGGAAATCTGGTGACTTCAGAGGGCTACTATATGCTGCCTGAAGTGACAATACCTTCCGAATCTTCACAGGTGGTAATAAGGGAAAACGGCGAAGTGGCGGTATCGGTGCCGGGGCAGACTGAGATGCAGGTTGTCGGCATAATTAAACTGGTAAGATTTCCTAATGCCGCGGGACTGATGAGCATAGGCAAAAACTTATACATAGAGTCAGAGGCGTCGGGCGAGGCGCTTGAGGGCATACCAGGTTTTGAAGGTTTCGGAACGCTTGCGCAGGGAATGCTTGAGGCTTCAAACGTATCCGTGGTAGAGGAAATGGTAAATCTCATAACATCACAGCGTGCCTACGAAATCAACGCAAAGGCAATACAGACATCGGATGAAATGCTCGGGCTTGCCAACGACCTTAAAAGATAAAAAATGAAATTCAGTCTTGTTTTATCGGCCGTAGTACTGCTGCTCATTGAAACGGCGTTGTCAGCAAACGGCACCGTCACAATAAAAGATAAAGACGCTTACATATCCTCTGACAGGATAAAGCTTGGCGATATAGCCGAGATAAAGGGATTTGTTTCCTCTGACAGGGAATTGCTTGAAAACCTCTACATCAAGAGGGCTGCTGTCCCGGGTTACAAGGCGGTGATAGAGCGCGAGTATGTGGCAAACAGAGTGGAAAAGGCTTTTCCCGGGGCTGAAGTAAAAGGGCTCGATAAAATCAGTGTTCATACCCTGAAAACAGAGGTAAAGTCATCTGACGTAAGGCAAAAGGCAGAGGACTTTGTCAGAGAGCGCATGCCCTGGAAGGAAGAGGACGCAAAAATAACTTTAAAGGGCAGCGGGCTTGACAGGAACGTGCCAGAGGGTGAAATTACTTTCAGTGTCAGGGAGACCGACAGGCAGAAATTCAGGGGCAATGTGATTGTTCCTGTTGATATCGAAGTCAACGGAAAGTACTACAAAACTGAGCCTGTTTCAATGCTTGTGGAAGTGAATGCCGAATGTTTCTATGCCGAATATGACATGAAAAAAGGGCAGGCGGCGGAGTTAAAGGATGTAAAGCCTGTGAAGCGGGAAATTACTTTCCTGCCGGATGACATTATAACAAACGAAACTTTTTTTAATAATGTGACTGCAAAAAGGCCGATAGTCAAGGGGACGCTCCTTACACAGTCAATGTTTGAAAAGAGGCCCCTGTTCAGAAGGGGTGATACGGTTAAAGTAACAGTCAGGTTAGGAACGGCTGTGGTTGATACAACGGGAACAGCCCGCAGCGACGGAAGAGAGGGCTCGACAGTAGAGGTAAACACCGTGACCGGAAAGATTTTAACAGGGACAGTGGACCCTGACGGAAGCGTAATAATACAAAGCAGATGATAAGGAGAAATAAGATGAAAAAGAAGATAATTCACTTTTTGGCGGCTGTTGTTTTTGCCGTGATAGCCGTGCCCGGTGCGGCGCTGTGCGATGAAATTGCGAATCCGGATGACGTAGATTCGTTTTATTCCGACCACAAGGCGTATAAAGTCGGGGATATAGTGACTGTAATTGTGGTTGAGGCCGTGGAAGGTTATCAGAGTGCTTCGCTTTCCACTTCCAAAAAACAGAGCCTTGGCGGCGGTATGGGAATGAGCTCGTGGGGCGGCGGTGTTGTCAGCCCTTTTCCCTATGTGCCTTCGTGGTCAATGGGCGGGCAGGAATACCAGGACGGCGGAGGCAGGTCCAGCAGGGCCGGAAAACTTTACGCAAAACTCTCTGCGAGGGTGGAGCGGGTGCTTCACAACGGAAACCTTGTCATTAAAGGAACCAAAATAGTAAAGATAAACGACGAGGACCAGAATCTGATTATTAAAGGTGTCATAAGGGCGGCGGATATACAGGCTGATAATACAATAGTTTCCACTTTTGTGGCTGATGCTATAATAGAGTTTGAAGGCAAGGGCCCTGTAGGAGAAAAAACTTCTCCGGGATTCCTGACGAGGATACTGGACTGGCTCGGCATATTCTAAAGAGGTGATAAGATGAAAAGGATTATGGTCAGAATAATATCATTAGTTGTGATTCTTTCGGTCACAGTCGTTTCTGTTATGGCTGTTGAGATGAGAATAAGGAACATAGGCCGTTTTAAGGGCGTCAGGGACAACCAGCTCACGGGCTTCGGGCTTGTGGTGGGTTTAAAAGGCACAGGCGACCGTACGTCAACCGTGTTTACGAATCAGGCTATAGGCAATATGTTAAAGAGGTTCGGGATAAGTGATTCCGCCAATCAGATAAGGGTGAGGAACGTGGCTGCTGTCATGGTCACAGCCCAACTGCCCCCTTTTGCAAAGAAAGGCGACAAAATAGACGTTACGGTATCTTCGATGGGCGATGCGCGCTCTCTTGACGGCGGTGTTCTTCTGCTGACAACATTAAAAGGGCTTGATGAAAATACTTACGCGATTGCACAGGGTTCCATTTCAACGGGTTCTGAAGTGCTTGCCGGAATGCATGCCAGGCCGAAGATGACCACCGGAAGAGTGCCGAGCGGCGCGATGGTGGAGCGCGAGGTTCCGGTTACTTTTGTTGACGATAAAAATACAATGCACTTTTTACTTACCATTCCGGATTTCACTTCGGCGTGGAGGGTGACAGATGTGATAAACTCCCAGTTTTGGGCAGCAAGCGGGCCGGTTGCGGCCGCTGTTGATGCAGGCACGGTACGCATAAGGGTTCCTGTAGATTTCCAGAATAACTATGTGGAATTTGCAGCCGCGATAGAAGGGCTGTGGGTGGAGACAGAGGAAAAGTCATATAAAGTCGTAATAAACGAGCGCACGGGCACCGTGGTTATGGGGGCGGATGTGGCGATCGACACTTGTGCGGTTGCCCACGGTAATTTTAACGTAAGGATAAATGTCTCAAAACAGGTTTCCCAGCCGAGTTCATTTCTGCCGGGAGCGTCAGCCATGGTCTATGAGGACGCAAGTGTAAAAGTGGAGGGCGGCGGCAACCAGCTGGTAACGCTGCCCCAGGGCGCAAATGTATCTGACCTTGTAAACGCTCTAAACATACTCGGGGCTTCATCGCAGGATATCATAACAATTCTTCAGGCAATTAAAGCTTCCGGCTCGCTTCACGCCGAAATAGAAATTTTATAAGGGGCAAAAAAATGTCAGACTTTTTGGGTACAAGCGAAATCGCGGCAAGGGCGCAGATGATGAATATGACCTCGCGCCTGCAGGAAGCCGAGACAAACGCTGAAAAGGTAAAGAACTCGTCAAGGGACGAGTACATGAAGCAGATAGCAAAGGTTTCAAGGGATTTTGAATCCATATTCCTGGGTTATATGCTCAAGCAGATGAGAAAAACAATACCGCCTGACCCGTTGTTTGGAAACAGCCAGGCAAAAGAAATTTTCCACGAAATGTATGATGATGAAACCGCAAAAGAACTTGCCAAAGCCGGCGGGATAGGGCTCGCGGCGGTTCTTACCAAACAGCTCTCAATCTATGCCCCTGAAAAACAGGCTGCAGGCAGGCCCGTAACAGATTTAACCATCTAAACATAAAAAACGCCTTAAAAATAAGGCGTTTTTTCTTCGCTTTAACCGAGAAAAAACTCAAGTATTTTTTCGTCAATCCGATATATTATTGATAGAAATATTATTAAGGAGGCGATGAAAATGACAGTAAACAACGCAGGCAACATCAATCCGCTGATACCACAGCAGGTTAATGAAATTCAGGCGGGAAAACAGGGACAGGCTAAGGCACAGGCCAACAAGACTGCTGATTATGCTGCTGACAGGGTTGAAATCTCCAGGCAGGCAAAGTCGCTTGGAAAAGCTTTAACAGCGCTTAATCAGATGAGCGATGTAAGGATTGAGTCTGTTGAAAAGGCTATTCAGGAGAGGGTAATAGAGGGCAATAGAGTACCTGCTTTCCAGCTTAGTGCTAAATTTTTGCTTGAAGATTAAGGGCGCGGCATATTTATGATGAATGCTGACAAGATTAAGTTATTTGCCGCCAAGATTGAAGAGCAGGCTTCTGAATATAAAAAACTTTATTCTGCGGCTGAAAAGCAGTCTGAAATACTGGAAAATCGTGATCTGAAAGAGCTTGAAGCGGCTGTGAAGTCGCAGGAAGAATTAATAATTAAAATAAGCGTTCTTGAAAAGGAAAAACAGGATATTTTTAACAGTCTTGCCTCGGATGCGGGTTTTACAAAGGAGTCAGGATGCAAACTTGACGACCTAGCGGCGGGAATGGACGCTGAAAGCGCGAATCTCATAAGGTCCGCGGTTGAACAACTGATAGATCAAGTCAAAAAGACTGAAGCTGTAAACGCTAAAAATATGAGGATGGTAAAAAATTACGTGGATTACGTGAATTTCGCGGCGGACAAAACAAAAGAGTCCGGCAGCACGGATAAAACAAATTTTGACAAAACAATATGAAAGGGGAATAAAAAATGTCACTACTTATGGGGCTTGAATCAGCACTGAGGTCATTAAGGACGCATACAACGGCATTAAACACCACCCAGCACAATATCGCGAATATGAATAGTCCCGGGTATTCACGGCAGCTTTCAATTTTAAGCGCCACACAGGCTATAGACAACATAAACGGCGGGGGGCAGCTCGGCACAGGCTCATACGTAAGCTCCATATCAAGGATACGCGACATATATCTTGACCGGCAGATAAGGGCAGAGTGGGAAAATGTAGGCAAGTGGGACGCAAAGGCGCTGATATACCAGAGCCTGCGTTCGGTATTCCCGGAAATTGACGGGATAACCGCAAACCAGCTCGGCGCGCAGCTGGATAATTTTTATAAAGGGTGGGCGGATTTAAGCGCTGCTGCAAAGACGGGCTCGCCGGGTGATATAAATGCGGCGCAGATTGAACTTTATAATTCTTCGGAAGCTGTTTCAAAGATGCTCAATAAAAAGGCTTTCCAGCTTGTCAATCTTCAGCTTGATGTGACCGCAGAAATCCAGAACACCGTAAAAACCATAAATCAGCATATACTGGAGATTTCAGAACTCAACAGGCAGATAACGCAGACTCTCGGCCGGGGGCAGTCCCCAAATGACCTGCTTGACAAACGTAATGAAGTTATTAATAAACTTTCAGCTCTTGTAAATATACACATAGGAGAAAGGACTGACGGGTCGCTCGTTGTGCACGTAAACGGACATGTTTTGGTAAACGGCAATGACGGCTACAATTCCATGACCACTATGGCCGGAGCTAAGGACTCAAAGCTTGAAGATGTAGGGCTTTTCGAGTACGCAGGCGCGGTAAAGCCTGTAAGAATTAACACAGCCATACAGAAAGGAAAGCTCGCGGGGCTGCTTGAAATGAGGGACCAGGTCATACACGGCTATAAGGTTGAGCTTGACAACCTAGCAAACAGCCTGATTACAACGGTAAACAAATTTCATAATGCGGCCGCGGCGGGCATGAACTTCTTCCAGGGAAACAAGGCGTCTACTATATCGGTTAACAAAGGGCTGCTCGGAGGAACAAATATAGGTCACTCAAAGTATGAAGCAGGCGATATGGCGGACATACTTGCCAATCTGGAATCCAAAATGATGAGTAATTTTGTGACCTCCAGGCAAAAGCCGACGCTTACATCGGCCACGCCGCTCGGTTCTGACGGGATCCTGAGGGTTGGGGATATTGACATATTTTTTAATGCGGCAGAAACAATAGGAGACCTCGTACAGAAAATCAATTATTACTCTGACAGGTTCTCCGCTGTTTTTGACGACGTTAACCACACATTCTTTATGGTTACAAATGCGCCCATCAGGATACAGGAACTTGACATAAGCGGTTCGCCGAAAGTCGCGGGAGGCGTGGTCGTGGCGCCGCTTCTTAACCTTCTTGAATTAAGAAACGAGCGCACGAGTATGTCGCCTGTCAATTATTCCGAATCAACGGGGGAGGACCAGCTGAGAGGCACGGCGGTAGGGCACACATGGGACGCGCAGGCAAGATACCTTGATGTTGCGCTTTTGACAGAAGAGGGGACGGTTATAGTTGAATACAATAATGTGCAGTACGAGGTAAACTGGAGGAAAAGCGACCCGATAGTGCTTGACGTCATCAGAATACTTCAGATGAACGGCGCGCCGCTTCCGAATATGGCGGTAGGCACTTTTGATGAAGTCGGGCAGAAATTCCGGTTCGCAACCGGCAACAACAGCGGCGCGGGAATAAACGTGATAGCGCCGTTTTCCATAGTTGACAAGACCGGCAACATGGCAGCTGTAATGAAAATAAACAGCAATGTCCGCTTTGGCGAGGCGTATGATTCAGTCATCAAAAGCGCCGAGAACGAGATACAAACAAGCGAAAACATTCTTGACGAATACGGGGCATCTCTTAACCAGCTTGTAAAGCTTCAGGATGCAATAACAAAAGTTGATGAAAACGAGGAACTCGCGCGCGCCAAGGCATACCAGAGGGCGTATGACGCGTCGGTCAGGCTGCTTGGGGTGATTGACGAAATGATGAATATGCTGATTAACAGGACCGCGAGCCCTTCAAGCAGCTGGGAGTAAGGCAGGCCGGCAGTCAGTTATAACAGAATTCAGCAAAAAGACAAGGCAGATGTGTGTTTATCTGCCTTGTCTTTTTGTTTAAGATGTATTATCATTTATCAAATATAAATCCGGAGAGTATTAATGAAAAGCGACCTGCGAATGACCGGGCTGTCTGTTTTGAGCGGCATTCTTATGAGCCTTAGTTTTCCCAATATTTTTTTTCAGGGCCACGATAACCCGCTTTTTTTCCTTATTTGGGCGGCTTATCTGCCTTTCTTTTATGTGCTTGTGAGGGAAGAGTCGGTAAAACTCTCGGGTTACTACGCCCTGATATGCCACGCGGTTTTTTTTATAATATCACTCTACTGGCTGAAAAACGTAAAACCAATGGGCGGGTTTGCTTATGTGAGCTGGCTTTCTCTGGCGCTTCTGATGGCCTTGCACGGGGCTGTTGCCGCGATAGCAGTTAAAATTCTTGAAAAAAGAGCCGGTATTTCAACCCTGTTAAGCCTGCCTGTAGTATTCACATTATTTGAGTTTGTCAGGGAGCACCTTGTGTTGGGAGGATTCCCGCTGCTAAACCCCGCGCAGTCACAGCTGAAATTCACTTTTATCACAAAAATTCTGCCTTTTGCCGGCGCCTACGGGCTTATATTTCTTATTTATGCCGTAAACGGATACGCCGCCTATTTTATTGAGCACAGAAAAATGGGATGGAGGCGGCCGGACTCGGTTCTGTCATTAACTCTTTCGGCGGTGCTTATATTTGCCGCCGCCGCGGGCTCTCTTTATTACAAAGCACCGCAGGGCAGTGAGTTAAAAGTGCTCATACTTCAGCCGAATATTGACCAGGATTCAGGCTGGGACGCGGAGTTCCGCGACAGGGCTATAGCCAATGCCCGCTCGCTGATATCCGGGGCGCAAAAGCAGACTAAAGAAACGTATGATGTTGTTGTATGGCCGGAGACATCTTTTCCGGATATACTTAATATCAGGCCCGAGCAGGCGGTGAGGATAGCGGCAATGACAGGCAATAAATCAGTGCACATAACAGGCGCTGACAGGGCGGAATTTAAACAAGGCGAGCCGAGTTACTTTAACACCGCTTATGCAGTGTCAAAAAAAGGCAAATTGCTTTCCCACTACTCAAAGCACAAACTTGTGCCGTTCGGTGAATACATACCCCTCCAGGACAGATTCGCTTTTATTAAAAAAGTGGTGCGCAGGTATGGGTACATAGGTTTCACAAAAGGGTCCGGGTTTGAGCCCCTTGATACGGGGGATTTTAAAATAGGGGCTATGATTTGCTACGACAGCCTTTTTCCGGAAGGCGCAAGGGCATTCGCCAATAAAGGCGCTTCTGTGCTGGCGCACCTGTCATATGAGAGCTGGTACGGCGTGACTCCTGCCTCTGCCCAGGTAATGCAGAATACGGCGCTTAGGGCTGTTGAGAACAGGATGTGGATAATGCGCAGCGTAGAGTCGGGTATTTCGGCTTTTATAGACCCGGAAGGGCGCATCATCTCGCCGACAAAACTGTATGAAAAGGCATATATAAGCGGCACTGTAAAACTCAACGAGGGCGGCAGGACTTTTTATACAAAACACGGGGCATGGTTTATTGCGCTGATATCTTTAGTTCTTATTGCGGGGTTTATTGCGCAGACTGTGAGGGGTTATGTACTGCCTCGTAAGTGATATTGACGGGACACTGCTTGGAAGCAGGGACGCGCTGAACCGCCTGAACGCAAGCCTTCAGGGAATCAGGGAGTCACTGTATCTGGTTTATGCAACGGGCAGAAACTTTGAAGAATTTGAAGAGGCACTCGCTGTTGAACCTCTTATTATACCCGATGCGGCTATCCTCAATACAGGCGCGGATATATTTCTGAATGAAAACGGTGTATTTATCCCTGTAAGCGAATGGCACGAACAAATAGGCAGGTGCAATTATAATGCTGCAGCCATTAAAAAGGTGCTTGATACGGTGGAAGGAATGGAACCGCACAGCTGTATGCCGAAATTTAAAGTTTCTTATTCTGCCGATAAAAACGGCGCTGCTTTAAGCATTCGCGCTGTTGAAGCTCTAAAACAGGCGGGGTTTGAGTTCAAGGCTGTTTTCAGCCACAACAGGTTCCTTGACATTATTCCGCCTCTTTGTGATAAGGGGCAGGCTGCTTTGTATCTGACGGGTTTAAAAGAGATTAAAAGGGAAAATGTGATAGTTGCAGGCGACAGCGAAAATGACCTTGACATGTTTCTGGCTTTTGACCACGGCATAATGGTAAACAACGCGATGGACGGGCTGAAAGAGACGCTGAAGGGCAGGGACATATACAGGGCAAATGAGCCCTATGCGGCCGGGCTGCTTGAAGGGCTGGTTTTTTATGAAAAAAGGGGAATATTAAAAGGAGCGGGAACAGCGTGAAAAAGCCTTTCATACTGATATCAAACGACGACGGAATCAAAGCCGAGGGGCTGCGCGAACTTGCCGGCGCCATGGCGGTTTTTGCAGAAGTGATGATATGCGCGCCGGACACGGAAAAAAGCGGTTACTCACATGCTATTTCCATACTTCGCGATCTTAAACCGGTAAAGGTCAGGTTTAAAGGCTTAAAAGCCTTTGCTATTAACGGCACTCCTGCCGACTGCGTGAAACTGGGAATACTTGCGCTTGCGGGAAAAAAACCGGATCTCGTGGTCTCCGGCATAAATCACGGACCGAATAACGGCCGGTTTATTCTGTACTCGGGAACTGTGGGGGCGGCCGCAGAAGCGGCAATAATGGGAATCCCCGCAATAGCGGTATCACTTGCGTCTTACGAAGAAAAAAGGGATTTTAAAACCGCGGCAGAGTATGCGGCTAAAATTGCAGAAGCGGTGACTCGGGGGAAAGTCAGAATTCCAAATCACTCGATTCTGAACATAAATGTCCCTGACGCGTCAGCCGTAAGGATAAAAGGTGTTAAATTTATGGAAAAGGGAAGATGCGAATACGAGGAAAAATACATAAAAAAAGGCTGCGGCTACCGCCTGTACATAGGTAACAGGATAAGAATAGGCGGATTTGCAGACAAGGCTGACTCCCACGCGCTTGAGCAGGGTTACATCACAGTTACCCCGCTGAGTTTTGACTTGAATAACAGGAAACTTATGAAACTTATTAAGGCAGAAAAGGCTGTCTTTAAAGCCTGAAAAAGGTGATGTTATGATAAAAGGGCTGGGCATAGACATATGCGATACTAAAAAGATAACGTTGATGGCAAAAAAAAGCGCATTCATGAAGCGGGTATTTGCTCCTGCTGAGGCCGCGTATTGTATGGCGAAGAGAAATTTTGGAGAACACTTGGCAGGCAGGTTTGCGGTTAAAGAGGCCTTCATAAAAGCTCTGTCAACCGACAAAGGGATACCGCTGAATGCTATTGAGACGAGAAACAATAAAGACGGCAGGCCTGAAATTGTTTTAACCCCGGTCCTGAAAAAAGCGCTGAGAAAAAAAGGGGCAAAAAAGGCAGTCATCAGTATTTCCCATACAAAGACAGCGGCCGCGGCGGTATGCATACTGGTTTGATGCAGGGGAATTATTATAGGTTTGATTAAGTTGTTTAAGGGTGGTAATATTGTTTTAGGAGGTAAGGCATGTATCTTGTATCTTCTTCTGAAATGAAAGATATTGAAAAGCGCACCATCGAAGAATTCGGGGTTTCTTCATCAATCCTGATGGAAAACGCCGGTATAAGCGTTGTTGACGCTCTAAAAGCTGAAACAGGCGGCGTGCTGATGAAGCGTGTTTGCGTCTTTTGCGGGCAGGGTAACAACGGCGGCGACGGGTTTGTTACAGCCAGGCACCTGCGGTGCGACGGTGCTTCTGTGACTGTGTTTTTCACCGGCGACAGGCAGAAGCTTTCGCCTGAATCCGCGTCCAATCTGGACGCGGCAATAAAATACGGCGTTGAAGTGATTTTACTAAACAGTGATGAAGTG
Organism: uncultured Spirochaetia bacterium; assembly: GCA_964349515.1. Lineage (GTDB taxonomy): Bacteria > Oederibacteriota > PGYV01 > PGYV01 > CAYGHG01 > CAYGHG01. The sequence continues at coordinate 13,568 of CAYGHG010000023.1, read as the reverse complement.
CTTGAGGCTGCGGCCGGTGCCGTGTTTTCCTGCGATATCATTATTGACGCACTGCTCGGCACGGGCCTAAACAGGCCGGTTGAAGGATTTATGGCAAAGGTAATAACTCTGATAAACGGTGCGGGAAGATACACGGTGTCTGTTGACGTGCCTTCCGGTTTAAACTCAGATACGGGCGACTGCGCGCCGGTTTGCGTGTACGCCGACCTGACGGTAACTTTTGGCCTTCCAAAAAAAGGGCTCGCAGTATTTCCGGGTTTTGACACAGTGGGAAAGCTTGTCGTATCGGATATTTCATTCCCGGTAAGACTTCTTTCTGAGCCGAGAAAAAACGTACTTGTTACCCATGATATTGCAGTTTCAATGTTGCCATACAGGCCAAAAAATGCCAATAAAGGAACCTTTGGGCCTGTTTTGGTAATAGGCGGCTGCAGGGGCATGGGAGGCGCGCCTGCTCTGAGCGCGAGGGGAGCGCTGAAATCAGGGGCAGGCATAGTAACTATAGCGGCGCCGGGATCGCTGCACGACTCTGTAAAAGCGGGTTTTGAAGAGGTGCTTTTTGCATGGCTTAAAGAAGATTCGGACGGTTTTATATCAGGGGAGTCGCTGGAGAGGCTGCTTGAATTAAGCACAAAAGCAAAGACGGCTGTAATAGGGCCGGGGCTCGGCTCGGGCGCGCAGGCACGGGTACTTGCCAGGGAGTTTATTATGAGGTCCAAACTGCCTGTTATTATTGATGCCGACGCCATAAACGCTGTTTCAGAGGACAAAAACTGCTTGAAAAACTTAAATAAAGATGTTATATTGACTCCACATTTAGGAGAGATGTCTAAACTCTGTGATGCAGGCATTGTTGATATTGTAAAGAATAAATTCAATATTGCCGCTGATTTTGCCCGTAAATACGGGGTAAATGTTCTGCTTAAAGACGGCAGGTCGATCATAGCCGACAGAGACGGAAATATTTACGTAAATACGACGGGGAATTCCGGAATGGCAACTCCCGGAAGCGGGGATGTTTTATCGGGGGTTATAGCCTCCTTTGCCGCGCAGGGAATGAACACGCTGCAGGCGGGAATAGCCGCTAATTACGTACACGGATTAAGCGGAGACCTTTTGCTCGCTGAAATGAGCGGCGAGGGTATCACCGCCGGAGATATTGCCATGAATTTGGCAAAGGCAATAAAAACACTTAAAATATAGGAGGGACTTAAATGGTAGTGCCTATTCTTCTGATACTTCTTTCAATACTTTTCTTTATTATGTGGGGATGGATTATTTCTATTTTTGTTTCCAACAGGCAGCTCAAGAAAAAAATAGATGAACTCATTAACCAGCCGCTTACTATCGAGCAGAAAGAGGAGCTTGACAATCTGCAGCTGGACCTCGACACAAATGCCTACAGGGCGCGTAATTCAAAACGAGTGGTGCTTTTGTTCGCGGTGCTTTACGTGGCTGTTGTTTTCCTTTTGATATTCTTAAACGGAAGATACGACCTATTTACATACGACGGGCTCCTGTCAAACCTCAAACTTAATATGTTAATAGTAATACTGTTCTTTACGCCGGCTTATATCGGGCTTGAGATGGTATCAAACGTTGAGGGCGCTTCGGGAGACATAGCCCAGAGGCTTAAATTTTCTGAAGACTTAAAGCCCGGTGAAGAAGCTGAAGTTTAAACTCTTAACCGCGGCTCTTGCCGCCGCCGTATTCGTATTCAGCGGGTGCGCAGGAATACAGATTGCGGATAAAAAAATAGTCTCTTTTACAATAACACCGCAGGAAAACCTGATGCCGGGTTCGGTAGTAACCGTCAGGGTGCAGACAACCCCCGATATCACAGCCGTAAACGGCTGGATAGAAATACCCGGGCTTCCCAAAGTGAGCCTTAAATACAGCGATAAAGAGAAAATCTGGATATACAGAAATATGATACCGATAACCCAGCCGGTGCCCAAAGGCGAATTTACCGTTAAAGTAGAGGCTGTAAGCGCCGCGGGCGGAACATACACGGAAGAAAAGAAAGTATCAACGTACTGATAAAGGCTTTTGCAGCCTTTAATTCCAAGGGGAAATCAAATGAAAAAAAGAGAGACTTCAAAAAAGAAGATAAAAACGGTCAAAGAAAAACCTGCTGCTGTGCCGGAAGTGAAAATATCAGAGGCTAAACCTTCGCCGCTGTTTTCGCGTGTAATCGCCGGGCTTGTAATAGCGGCAGCGCTTACAGCGGTTTTTTTCGCGGTTGACAGAGAAACAGGCTGGGGCGATTCCGTCAAAGTGGTAAAAAAAGAGATGGCGAGAGCCGAGAAATTTGCCATACATAAAAAGTTTGAGGAAGCAGCCGCCATATATTCCAGAGTGGCGTCAAGATGGGCCGACGATGAAAAAGTAAGGGAAACCGTAAAACAGGCGCGCTTGAGCCTGGCCCAGACTTATAAGGATTCCGGAAAACACATAAAGGCTATGGAACTATACAGGGAGCTGATAGAGGAAAACCGGGGGGTTAACAGCGACATGTATGCGTGGCTGAATCTGGAGCTTGCCGACAGCTTAAACTACGTGCTGAGTACAGATGACGCAATAAGGGTATATGAAAAAATCATTAAGGAGTTTGACGGCACGGACTGGTCGGCGGAGGCTATGATGGGAATTGCGGACGCGTACCTGAATAAAAGAGATTATGACAAAGCGATAAAATATTACGACATGATAAATGAAAAATACAAAAAGAGTTTTTTAAGCGCCGAGGCAATGACCGGCAAAGCGCGGATATATGAAGAGCAGGGCAGGGAAAAGCAGGCGATAGCCCTTTACAAAAAAATCAGTGAAGAATTTCCGGACATAGTCACCGAATACGCCCGCTCCAGGATTTCCGCTTTAGTGCCTGAACCGGAAAAATAATGCGCGAGAAAGAATTTATCGCGCGCGTCAGGGCTGCCGCGTCGTGCGGCCCCCCGGAAGGCATAATAAAAGGAATAGGCGACGACTGCGCCGTACTAAAAAATGATGCCGGTGAAGAACTGCTTGTTACAGCCGATACCCTCGTAGAAAACACGCACTTTTCCAGAAAATATTTTCTTCCCCATGAAATAGGATTCAGGGCAATGGCTGCCAACATATCAGACATATGCGCCATGGGGGGCATACCACGCTACGCGATTGCCTGCGCCGGTTTTCCGAAGAAGGAAAAACAGGCTTTCATAGATGAAATATTCAGCGGCTTGATTTCATACGCAGAAAACTTCGGGGTGAGCCTCGTAGGCGGCGATACAGTGAGAAGCGGGGAGCTCTTTATTTCAATTACCCTCATAGGGGGCGCTGAAAAGGGCAAAAGCATAATGCGCGGCGGAGCCGGGCCCGGTGACAGCCTCTATGTGACGGGCAAACTCGGCGCCTCGCGGGCCGGGCTGCTCATACTGCAGAAAAAGGGCAGAAAAAATTTGAATGACGCGGAAACGCTTTGTGTGAGAAAGCATATCATGCCTGTTCCGAGATATGCGGAAGCTTCTGTCATTGCGGCCTCCGGCGCCGTAACATCTTGCATTGACATATCGGACGGGCTTATTAATGACGCGATAAATTTATCCGAAGAAAGCGGCTGCGGGTTTATGATAGAGAAAAAACTGCTGCCTACAGCGCCTGAAGCGGCTGCGGTTTTCGGAAAAAAAGCCCATGATTTTGCACTTTACGGAGGCGAGGATTTTGAACTTCTTTTTACAGTGGCCCGCGGCAGGGAAGCTGATTTTGAAAGATACGCGGCGTTATCGGGTATGAGGTTTTCCGGGATAGGCAAAGCGGTAAAAAAGAAGGAAGTAACGGTTAAAACGGGCGGTAAAACAGTAAAACCGGAAAAGGGGAAAATATGGAGACATTTTTAAGCGTGCTGTTTACAGAAAAAAACTTCTGCGAAACCCGCTCGGAAGAAGAAACTAAAGAGTTCGCGGCCAAAGCCGCCCGCGGCTTTAAACCGGGGGGTGTTATAGCCCTCAAAGGCGAGCTCGGGGCGGGCAAGACGGCTTTTGTAAAGGGCGCCGTAGAAGCTCTCGGCGGCTCGGCGAAAGATGTATCAAGCCCGACTTTCACGATTTTAAGGGAGATTCACGGGTTGGACAATCCGGAGGGAATAAAAACAATTTATCATTTTGATTTTTACAGGCTAAAGGATTTCCGGGAGCTTGAAAATACGGGTTACAGGGAGATGCTTGAAGCGCCCGGTTCCGTCATAATCGCGGAATGGCCGGAGAGAGTGCCGGAAACCGCCGGAGATTTTACACATTTTTATATGCTTGAGCATTTAGGCGGCGATTCAAGAAAAATTACAGAGTATGCAGGAAAAACGCCCTCCAAAGGCGTCTAACATATATGAAAAAACTACTCATTGACACTTCCGGAATTGAGATTTCAGCAGGTATTTTTGAAGGCGTAAACGAAAAAGCCCTGGTATCTGTTGAGGCCCGCAGGGAATATAACAGGATTCTGATGCCCATGATTGAAAAAATTCTTAGGGAAACCGGCCTTGATTCCTGTGATATTGACCTTTTTGGGGCTGCGCTGGGACCGGGTTCTTTTACGGGAATAAGAGTCGGGGTGGCGGCAATGAAAGGCATGGCTCAGGCGACAGGCAAAAAATTTGCGGGCGTATCCACGCTTGATATAATAGCGGCGTCTGCGGGCGGCGCCGGGGAAATCATGGCAGTGATTGGTGCGGGCAGAAATGAATTTTATGCTGCCGGATACGAGGGCGGCGTGCTGAAAACGCCGTATATGCTTTTGAGCAAAGAAGAGGCTTTAATCGAGGCTGAAAAAGGGGTGTCTTTCGCGCTGCTTGAGCGGGAGCCTTATGCCGGGATGCTGCCGGAAAAAAGCATAAAATACAGGATAAAAGGCGTAAGCATGCAAGTTTTTAATGATATAATTGAAAAAGCAGGGGCACAAGGCTCTATGCTTGATGCCTCGCCGGTTTACATAAGAAAATCAGAGGCTGAGATTGTGCTTCTCAAAAAGCAAAAGGGGGGATTATGAGCCATCCAAAGGTGATTTTTACGGCAACATTGGCGGCAGGGCTTATTATGTTTGCCGTTGAAGCGGTTTCATATTCTGTTTTTGGAGGGCTTTATGCGGATTTTCTGGGGAAAATACTGAAGCCGGGCTTTACATTTGTTTACGGCGCAAAGCTTCTTTTTATCAATATACTGATAGGTTTTTTTATAGCGGCTGTATTTGATTCTGTGTATTCGGGGCTGCCCGGAGGTTTTCTCCGCAAAGGAATTAATTTCTCATTTATGGTGTGGGGGATACAGGCACTGCCTTTTGCCCTCAGGCTCAGCATATCGACAACCATGGATAAAAGCCTGTTCTGGCTGATAATGTTCCAGTACCTTGTGTCTGCTGTTATAGTTTCTTTTGCAATGGCGGGGATATTCGGCGAGTACAAAGCGTCTCTGGAAAAGCAAAAAAACAACGGCCAGGCGCAGGACATATACGGAAAACATAAGGAGGAAAAAAATGTCACAGATGATAAAAAGAACAGCCCTGATATACCTGCTGATTAGCCTGTTTTCAATTCAGGTTTTTGCCGATGAAAAGGCGCAGGAGGAGGGCGAGCAGAAAAAGGTAAAGGTCTTTATGCAGGTCGGGGCTCTTGAAAAAAAAGAGGGCGATAAGTTTCTTTTAAGAAGGGTGTCAAGCCATGTGGAGTTTTTTATGACGCAGGACACGCCTGTTTATATCAGGGAACAGGGGGAAAAATCACAGCTTGAGACCGGTTGTTACCTTGTAATAAAGGGCCCGAGAAATTCAAATGCTGTTATCGCAAATGCGATTTACATATACAAAAACAGGGAGGAGTATGAGGCTTTTAATGAGCTTACCCTGCGGGATGCAGCTGAAACCGGACGGGTTTTTAACACGGAACTCCGCGGCGTTCTTGCCGACAGCACAGAGATTTTTGAAAAGACGGATGAGGAAATAAGGCCGCTTCTGCTGGTTAGCGAGGAAAAAAATAAGGACGGTTCGGAAAAAAAATATCTTGTTTCAAACGACCCGGATACATACTGGGTAATCAACAGAAGGACATCCCAGTCTGAACTGGCGATAGGCGACAGGCTTAAACTCTTTTTTGACAGGGCTATCAGCATAAGGGTGAAGAATTATCCCGTAAAGGTCATAATAGACAAGGTAAAGGCAGGGTTTTAAAACCATGAGGCTCATTGTGCCGCTGCTTGCCGCCCTAACGGCATTCTCGTGTGCAAAAAACAATGTCGTTTTGCCTTCGGCACCTGCCGGTACTGCCACTGTAACGGCCACGCAGTCTCCTGAGGATATAGTTACGCTGACAACGACTCGTACGCACACTTACTCGCCGTCGGTTACTGAAACTAATACGCCTGATAGTACAGAGACGCAGACTTCTACAGCATCGCCGACTTTTACAATATCAAATACACAGACTGTGACCTGCACTTTTTCTTTTACCCCTACAGTAACTCCCAGCGCGACCATAACGCAGACCCATACGCCTGAACCGTTATCTACATGGACGAGGGAAACTGACGCGGCGGCTTTTGGTTATCAGTCTGCATATGAAGCGGTAGTTTATGCCGGAAATATATGGCTGATAGGAAAAAACGGCGATGTGTGGAGTTCTGCCGGCGGGGTTGACTGGGCGCTTGCCACCGGGAATGCCGGGTATCCGCTTAGAGGCAGCGTTGCGGCAGTAGTTCATGATTCCGGTGATGGGGAAAAAATTTGGGTTGTAGGCAGCTCGGCTGACGGGAATACATCTTCTGACGTGTGGAGGACCTCGAACGGGGTAGATTGGGAAATTGTTACGCTTAATGCCCAGTTTATGGACAGGGACAACCATGATGCAGTTTCTTTTAACGGAAAAATTTTTGTTTACGGCGGATACCGCAGTAATGTCTATTTTTCGGACGTATGGAGTTCCGCGGACGGGATTAATTGGACACAAGAAGAGCAGTACAACTACTATGGAAACAGGGCGTTTTTCAGTGCGCTTGTTCACGGCGGCAAGGTATGGATTATCGGCGGTTATTCTTCGATAATGGGATACTCATCCGATGTGATGAGTTCTGTGGACGGGATTAATTTTAATCCGGTTTTTTCTGCGGCAAAATTTGCACCAACAAGGCATCATGCGGCTTTTTCGCATGACGGCAGGATTTGGGTAATAGGGGGGCAGACAGGTGCAAATGCATATAATTCGCAGGTTTGGTATTCTGCCGAAGGTGAAACATGGGTAAAAACGAGTGATAATTTGTATTCTTCGATTTATCCGTCACATGGGGTTATTTATCATGCAGTGGCTTCTTTTGATACCGGGACAGGGGCAAGGGCATGGATTTTTGGAGGTTATCACTATTTGAGCTATGGTTCACCTCTTGGTCCATATCCTGAAGTATGGAGCGGTTATTAAGAGTTAATCGCGTAATAAAACAAAGCAGTGCCATATTATGAAACAAAATGAGAAACTATGGTGGTTTATGTTAGTATTTTTTTAAAATCCCGCATTATGAAATCTATTGTGAAAACCCCTTAATTATATGGTTGAATTTCTTTTTTTATGCCTTATAATGAAACAACGTTAAAACAAGCGGTGAAAATGATAGAAACTACACATATTAAGGCAAATTTGGAACAGATTAAGAATAGAATTGCATCGATTAACCCTGATGCAAGGCTTGTTGCTGTTTCTAAAACGTTTTCTACTGAACTGATTCGGGCCGCGCTTGATGCAGGGCAGTTTGAATTTGGAGAAAGCAAAGTGCAGGAAGCTTTGCCCAAGATAGATTGCTTTGAGGGGGATGAACGGATAAGGTGGCACTTCATAGGGCACCTGCAGACCAATAAATCCTCCAAGATAACCGGAAAATTTTCGCTGATACAGTCTGCGGACTCATTCAGAATAGCGGAAAAAATATCAGGTTATAGTCTTGAAAAAAACATAGTGCAGGAAATACTGGTCGAACTCAATCCTTCGGATGAAGAAGCCAAGACCGGGATTAGGCTTGATGCGGCCGAAGGAATAATTGAAAGCATAGCACGGCTTGAGGGCGTAAAAATAGCCGGGCTGATGGCTATGGCGCCTTATTCGGAAGACCCGGAGAATGCGAGGCCCTATTTCAGGAAAGCAGCGGCGTTGTTTGCGAAGCTGAAAAACGGCTGCTCAATGAAAACGCTCTCTATGGGGATGAGCAATGATTTTGAAGTCGCGCTTCAGGAAGGCGCGACAATGGTGCGTGTGGGCACTGCGATATTTGGAGGCAGGAATTATGGCGGGTAAAAAGGTTATAGGTTTCATAGGCGCGGGAAATATGGCGCAGGCTATGATGAAAGGTATCAGGCGCGCAGGTGTGTATTCGCTTGCCGCGTATGACACAGATTCTGAAAAATTAATGGAAGCGGTGAAAAAATACGGCGCAGAGGCTGCTGCCTCAAATGCCGAAATACCGGGGATATCTGATTTTATAGTGCTGGCTGTAAAGCCGCAATCGATAGGGCGGGCTCTTGAACAGCTTAAGACGGCTGCGGTTAAGAACAAGGCTTACATAAGCGTGGCAGCGGGCATAACAATCAAAACGATTGAAAAACTGCTGAGGCCGGGAGCCGCAATAGTGCGCGTCATGCCGAATACGCCCGCTCTCGCAGGCGAGGGAGCCTGCGGCTGGTGTGCAAATGATAAAGTCACGCCAAAGACCGCTGCGGATACGGAAAAAATACTGAATACTTTTTGTAAAGTCTCATACAGGGTTGACGAGGAGGATATCAATGCAGTCACCGCCCTGTCCGGAAGCGGGCCGGCCTATTTTTTTTATCTTGCAGAGGCATTTATGGATGCTGCAAAGGCCGTGGGATTTGACCCCGATAAGGCTAAAATACTGATGGCGCAGACAATGATAGGCGCAGGCAGGATGATAATTGAAACAGGCGAAGACCCTGAAATGCTCCGGTGCAAGGTTACGTCAAAAGGCGGGACAACGGAAAAAGGGATACTTGCAATGGAAGAACACGGTGTAAAGGAAATTTTCAGAAACGTAGTCATTGCCGCGAAAAAAAGGGCCGATGAGATGGGGAGGCGGAAATAATGACAGATGTAATGATATTGACAGTTAAGGCTGCAGCAACCTGTTACATGATACTGATACTGCTGCGGACGGCTTTTACCTGGATTCCGCAGTTTGCGGCAAAGCTGGGAATGGCTGCAGGTATTATTACAGGAGTGGTGGATCCGTTTCTGTTTTTTATACGAAAGATAATGCCTGTGTCGGCCGGCAGGGTTGATTTTGCACCGGTAGTGGCCATACTGCTTGTGGAAGTTGCCAGAAAAGGGCTCATTTTTTTAATCATAAAAGCTTCGGGCGCCTGATTTGGCTGTTTTGTGCAAAGGTGAAAAAGGTGCGCTGGTATTCGGAGTAAAGGCAATTCCGGGCGCGAAAAAACCCGGGGTATGCGGCGAGCACAACGGAATGCTGAAAATAAAACTTAAGTCTCCTCCTGACAAGGGAAGAGCAAACGAAGAACTTGCAGAACTGATTGCATCTCTCGCGGGGATAAGGGAATCTGCAGTAAAAATAGTAAAGGGAGAGCATTCGAGGGAAAAGACCGTGGCGCTGGCAGGATGCAGCGCGGGGATAATTGATAAAATTTGCGGAGGTAAAAATGTCAGAACTGAAAAAAATGATTGAAGAGTCAAAGGCGAAAATAGAAAAGGAACTGCCGGGCTTTGCCCCGGAAATCGGAATCATACTCGGTACGGGCCTCGGCGCGCTTGCGAAAGAGATAAAAACAGAGAAGGAAATAGAGTATAAGGACATACCAAACTTTCCGCTTTCAACAGTTGAGAGCCACTCGGGCAAACTGGTGCTAGGCACGCTTGGCGGCAAGAAAGTAGTTGCGATGTCAGGCAGATTCCACGTATATGAAGGCTACAACATGAAACAGGTTACATTTCCGGTAAGGGTCATGAAGGCGCTGGGCGTGAAGTACCTGTTTATTTCAAATGCCGCCGGAGGGCTTAATCTCGGTTACAAAGGCGGGGACATTGCTATTATTGAGGACCACATAAATTTTATGGGGGACAACCCGCTGGTAGGGCCTAATGACGAAACTCTCGGCCCGCGCTGGCCGGATATGCTTGAGCCATATTCGAGAAAACTTACCGCCCTTGCGGAAGAATCAGCTGCAAGCCTCGGTATTAAAGTGCACAAGGGAGTATATCTCGCGGTGACCGGCCCGTGCTTTGAGACGAGGGCTGAGTACAGGATGATGAACAAGTGGGCGGATCTTGTGGGCATGTCAACAGTGCCGGAGGTTATAGTTGCGGCGCACTGCGGGATTAAAGTGCTCGGGATTTCGGTTATAACCGATGAGTGCAACCCCGACCACCTGGAGCCGACCGACATAAAACAGATACTAAACAACGCGGCAACGGCAGAACCGAAAATGACCGCGATCATGAAGATGGTAATAGAAAAAATTTGAGCCTGCCTTAACCGGCGTGAAACGGGAGGTAACATGAAAGAGTTAAGCCCAATAGAGTGGAAGGCAGGAGCGCTAAAAGTACTGGATCAGACGCTCCTGCCGCATCAGAAAAAATGGATCATATGCAAAGACTATAAAGATGTGGCAGGCGCCATAAAAGATATGAAACTGCGTGGCGCGCCGCTTATCGGCATAGCCGCGGCGCTCGGCCTTGCCATGGAGATAAAACATTTAAAGGCAGGTACTTACGAAAAATTCAGCAAAGAAATAAAGAAGATGGCTGATGTCCTGGAAAAGACGAGGCCCACGGCGGTTAATCTTAAATGGGCGATTGACAGGATGCTTAAAGCCATGGACATAAACCGCGACAGGCGTATGCCCAGCCTGAAAGAGATACTGATTGCCGAAGCAAACAAAATTTATAAAGAAGACCTGGAAAACAACAAAACGATGGGAAGATACGGCGCCGAGCTGATAAGGGATAAAGACGTGATTTTAACGCACTGCAACGCAGGCGGGCTCGCGACGGGAGGGTTTGGAACCGCAATAGGGGTAATAAAGAGCGCGGTTATGCAGAAGAAAAAAGTAAGCGTGATGGTTGACGAGACAAGGCCATATCTTCAGGGGGCAAGGCTGACCGCTTTTGAACTCTCGGAGGCCGGGATACCATATCACCTGATTACCGATAATATGGCCGGTCACTTCATGAAAACCGGCAAAGTAAATGTTGTTGTAGTGGGGGCGGACAGAATTACCGCGAACGGTGACGTTGCAAACAAAATAGGGACATATTCCGTTGCGGTGCTGGCTTACACGAACAACATCCCGTTTTATGTGGCGGCACCCGCGTCAACAATAGATTTGAGCTTGAAAAGCGGTGAGCAGATACCGATAGAGGAACGCGACGAAAAAGAGGTCAGGTTTTTCATGGGAAAAGAGATATCGCCGAAAAAGGCAAAAGCGATGCATCCGGCGTTTGACGTGACGCCTGCAAAGTATATTACCGCGATAATCACGGAAAAGGGCATTATCAGGCCGCCTTTTGACACAAATCTGGAGCGGACTTTCTCAGGCAGGGAGATCGTAGCTTCTCTATGAGCGGGCTTTTAAACGACGACAGATATTGTTTTGCCTGCGGGGAAAACAACCCCATCGGTATGAAACTGAAATTTACGGTGACCGAAGAGGGGCTTGAAACAAAATATGTATTCCCGAAGGAATTTCAGGGTTACAGGGGAGTCGCCCACGGCGGGCTCATTACTTTACTTTTGGATGAAATTGTGGTAAATTTACCGTGGCTTAAATACAAAAAACCCGTCGTAAGCGCGGATCTGCGAGTTAAGCTGAAAAAAAGGCTCATGACCGGCGAGCCTGTAACTGCCAGGGCGGTGATTATGGAAGAACGCTCAAGGGCTTTTAAAGTGCGCGGTGAAGTGGTCCGTGACAGCGATAATGAACTGATAGCGGAGGCGGAAGTGCTCTGCGTTAAGGTTAAATTAGAAGAATAAAATTTTAAAGGAGGATTAAATGGGCTGCGGAAAGAAAAGGCACGCACAGAAAATTAAGACACACAAAAGAAAGAAACACAGAAGAAAAAATAAATTCAAAGCTTAAGGCATAACCGCTTTTTAGGAGGAACTAATGTCAGGACACTCAAAGTGGGCCACGATAAAAAGAAAAAAGGCCGCTACTGATTCCAAAAGAGGAGCCGCATTTACAAAAATCATCCGTGAAATAACCGTGGCAGCAAGGGACGGAGGCGGGGATTTAAACAGCAATGCCCGCCTGCGTACTGTTGTTGACAAGGCTAAAGCAGTCAATATGCCCGCGGATAACATAAAGAAGGCCATACAAAAAGGCACCGGCGAACTGCCCGGAGTGCAGTATGAGGAGATAATGTATGAAGGCTACGGCCCGGGCGGGGTTGCCATGCTCATGATGGTGATGACGGACAATAAGAACCGCTCTGCCGCGAACATAAGGGCTATTTATACAAGAATGAACTGCTCCATGGCGGCACAGGGCGCTGTTTCGTGGCAGTTTGAGCAGAAGGGTTTTTTCTCTGTTCCTAAAGAGGTCATAGGAGAGGACACCCTGATGGAGATAGCGCTTGACGCAGGGGCTGATGACATCAAAACAGAGGAAGGGTCTTTTGATATTACAACGTCTGTCCCTGCTTTTGAAACTGTTAAAAAGGCTTTTGACGATAAATCGGTAAAGTATTCAACAGCTGAAATCACAATGGTGCCGAAAACCTACGTAAAACTCGAAGGCGACCAGGCGGCATCAATGCTGAAACTGATGTCAGCCCTCGAAGACGACGAAGACGTCCAGAACGTATACGCGAATTTTGATATTCCTCAGGATGTAATGGACAGTATTAGTATTGAGTAAGTAACCCCCTTTGCTCCGGAAAGGGGGGTAGGGGGGATTCGCAGTTTTTAACCCCCTTTGCTCCGGAAAGGGGGGTAGGGGGGATTCGCAGTTTAGTTTTATCCCCGGTTTTGTCTACAGCACCCCGCGGACTTCGCGGGGTTTTTCTTTAGTATTTATGGAGGGTAAATATAGTGGAGGGTTTTTACAGAGGCAAAAAACTGCCTGTAAGAATTGGCTTACAGGAAAAAGCAAAGCTACTGAGAAATAATCTTACTTCCGCGGAGAAAAAACTCTGGTTTGGTTTTTTGCGAAGGTGCAAATACAGGTTTTTGAGGCAAAAACCAATTCTTGATTATATTGCCGATTTTTATTGTCCTGCCGCAAAACTAATTGTAGAACTCGACGGAGACACACATTACACTCAGGAAGCAAAGGAAAATGACGCAATAAGAACAGCAGATATTGAGAAACTCGGCATAAAGGTGATAAGATATACAAATAATGATGTTTATAAACAATTTGCAGCTGTTTGTGAAGATTTGGTTGTAAGATGTGATATGAGGATGAAAAAACAGAAAGGGGAAGGGGAGTAATGGCAAAGGTTAAGATTCAGAATGGTACGATTTTTAGCGCGAAGGAACCCTTGGCGAATTTACTCAAGGAGTCATTTCCAGTGTCGGTCAGCGTCGGAC
>CAYGHG010000022.1:0-30061 GCA_964349515.1 uncultured Spirochaetia bacterium | reverse complement strand
CTGAAAACTGAAAGCTGAAAACTGAAAACTGAAAGCTGAAAACTGAAAGCTGAAAGCTGAAAACTGAAAGTTGAAAGCTGAAAACTGAAAACTGAAAGCTGAAAGCTGAAAACTGAAAGCTGAAAGCTGAAAGCTGAAAGCTGAAAGCTGAAAGCTGAAAGCTGAAAACTGAAAACTGAAAGCTGAAAACTGAAAACTGAAAGCTGAAAAACTGTAGACTGTAAACTGTAAACTGTAAACCGCAGACCGCAAGGAGGACATAATGTTGAAAAGGATGAAATTGTTATCAGTGTGTTTGGGGGCTGTTTTTATTGCTTCCTGTGCCAGTTATACTCCCAACGTAAACCTGCCCTCTGACATTAAAACAGCGGCTGTGCCGATATTTGTAAATAAGACGGACAGGTATGAGATGGAGCAGTATATAACCCAGAAAACACTTGACGAATTTTTGAAAGACGGAAAAGTATCAATAGCGGACGAGAAAACAGCTGATGCGATAATCAAATGCAGGCTGAAAAAATATGTGCTTACGCCCGTGCGTTTTGACGTGAATCAGATACCTCAGGAGTACCTTCTCAGGATATACATGGATATTTACTTCTTTGATAACAGGGCCCAGAGGCTGCTTTGGAAAGACGAAAATCTCTGGGAGGAGACCAGGTATTACGTGGTAAACGATATAGGGATGCCCGTTGAAGATGAAACCATAGGCAGAAACAGGGTGTTAGACAAGCTCGCTTCGAGGGTTTTAAGAAGGGTGGTATACGGCTGGTGAAGATGAAAACCGTGATTGCCTTGTTATTTTTGCTTGCGGTTTATTCCCCGGTTTTTGCGGCGCAGGACAGGGCTTTTGTTATCGGGCATATGACTACCTGCAGCGGGCTTATTAATAATTACCCCGCGGACAGCACTAACTGGTTTTACAGGGCGCAGCACGCGGTCATACAGTATTTTGCTTATCTTTTGTTTCCGGTGAAATCGCAGTCTTTAAACATGTCGGACCGCCACTATCTTTTTGTCAACCCTTATAAATATTATGCAGGGCAGTCCGGCAGTGAGGATTCCGAAGACTTTATATTTGAAAACAGGTGGATATCACCTTCGGGCAAGATTATATGCGAAAAGACCGTAAAATGGGCGAAGTCTTCAAATGACAAGGCAATAACGGTAAATGACAGGCAGTACGTTCCCTATGTGCTCGCAAATTACGCGGGAATAAAGCAGATGTACAGGGAAAACGGGCAGGAGAGGCTGCCTGACGAGCCGGGGCTTTATCACATAAACCTCTACGTCAACGGCATTTTAAGCGGCGTTACTTTTTTTGAGCTGAAAGACTGAAAGCATGCAGGATGTAAAACGCAGGCCTCTGACTGTTGTTTCTGGGGACAACGAACTCTTCAAGGAAGAATTCATATCAAAAACTCTCGCTTCAATCAAAGATTTGGATGAAACATCCGTCCACCGCTTCAACATAACCGGAAAAGAAGAGCATGGCATATCGTCTGAAATCATTGAAAAAGCCTCCACTGTTTCTTTTTTCTCGCCCGTTTCAGTTGTGATACTGAGAAATTTTGAGAAGCTGACCGCTGCCGAGGAAAAGAAAGTGCTTGAGTTTCTCGAAAAAATACCGGAACACGCAGTTATAATCGCGTCGCTGGGTTACGACGAGCGTGACCTGAAGAAAAAGTATGACAAGACACCGCTGTTGGGCGGGGTTGTTAAGGTTTTTTCAAGCGGTTCCGCCTCGGAGATAAAAAAATGGGCGGCTTTATTCCTTAAGGAACTCGGCAAAGAAGCGGACACGGCGCTTATTGAAAAAATACTTGAAGAGTCAAACTCTGATGTTCTGATTTTCAGGGGAGAGCTTGAAAAAACGGCGCTGCTGTCGGGGGAGAGGGCGCGCCTTTCAGAGGAGGATTTTGACGCGGTAAAAGGGGTCAAAAAAGGGCACGACGTATGGGAACTGACTGCCGCGGTATCCGATCTTAACGAAGCTGCTGCTTTAAGGCTTCTTGATGAAGTGCTGGAAACTGATGAGCCGCAGAAAATAATGGGGGCGCTGTTTCTTCCGGTTTATGAGGTTTTCATCGTCAGGTACTATCTCTCCAAAAATAATGAGCAGGGAGCCCTTAAATATTTAAAAAATAATCCGGGAAAACTTTACGCCCTCAAAAAAAAGGCGGGTAACTTTTCCCGCACGAGGCTGATTGACCTGCTTTTGCTTTTAAAAGATGCCGATATGGCCATAAAAAGATCAGGCCCTGAAAGGGCAAAGGTTGTGTTAACAATGCTCATTCAGAGCCTGATACTGAAAGTTAAAGAGGACCTTGACCGAAAGTGATTATTTTTTTGCGGTTACGGCAAGCGTGAGCCTGCTTTTATACCTGGAGCCCGTCCCTTTTTTTATCGTGCCGTTCTGAACAGCCTTGTCTATCACAGAAATTGCCGTAGGCAGAAGCTTCTTTGCCTCCTCGGCGTTTGAAGAGCGTACTTTTTTAAGGATGTTTCTGACTTTTGAAGCGCCTGCTTTGTTTCTTAGGGTTCTTTTTTTTGTCTGTCTTAAATGTTTTTTATTGGCCTTGATATTGGGCATTACTTAAAACCTCCGGTTTTCATAATTTAAAACTGATTGATTTTATATAAATATGGGGGTATTGTCAAGAAAAAACACTCTTAAATAATGTTGTTTTTTGGGGCGGTTCAATTTATAATGCGCTATCACATTAAAGGACGGGTAAAAACATGACATTCTTTGATTTAATCAGGGAAGAGGCCGCCTCTGCGGCTGAGCGGGCGCTTGGAGTAAGGCCGGAAGAGGGGTCTTTTAAGATTGAAACGACGCCTCAAAACCAGCAGGGAATGCTGGGGACAGGCATGGCTCTGCCCCTGGCAAAACAATTAAAGACAAATCCTTTTGAAATAGCGGGAAAGATTGCCGCTGAACTCGGGAAAAACCCTATGTTTTCCGCGGTTTATTGCATAAGGCCGGGATATGTAAATTTTGACATAGAGCCGGGCAGGCTTAAAGACGAAGCGCAGAAAATAATGGAATGCGGCATAGCAGCGGGCGGGGTAAAAGGCGGAAAAGTCAACCTTGAGTATGTAAGCGCCAATCCCGTGGGGCCGCTTGTCGTTGTAAGCGGCAGGGCCGCTTCCTATGGAGACTCGCTGGGCAGGATGCTCAAAGCGGCGGGCTGCGACGTGACGCGCGAATTTTACGTCAATGACTTCGGAAGGCAGATGGACCTTTTCGGGCTCTCGCTGAAAGAACGCTATTTTGAACTTTGCGAAGAGGGGTACGGCGCGGTCATCCCGGAAGGCGGCTATGAAGGGGAGTATGTAAAGGAACTCGCCGCGGTGCTCAAGGGACAAAAAGGGGTTTCTCTTTATGAGGAGTATAAAGGCGCCGGGTTTGACCTTAAAAAAAATTATTTCAGGCAGTGGGGCCTTGAACAAATGGTGGAGTGGCAGAAGAAAACACTCAAAAGGTTCAACGCCGAGTTTGACAGCTGGTTTTATGAATCTTCGCTGCATGTTTCCGGCGAGGTAAAGGAAGCGGTGGAGTTAATAGGAAAAAAAGGGCTCCTCAGGGAAGAAGAAGGCGCAGTGTGGTTTGAGACCACCCGCTTTGGGGATGACAAGGACAGGGTGGTAATTAAAAATGACGGCTCTTATACATATTTTGCCGGCGATATAGCCTACATGAGAAACAAGGCTGAAAAGCGCGGCGCCGAGAAGATTATAAACATACTCGGCCCGGACCACCACGGATATATCAAGCGGCTGGAATCCATCATGGAGGCATTTTCGGGCGGAAAGGAAAAGCTTGCCGTCTTGATACTCCAGCAGGTGAATCTTATTGATAAGGGCGAAAAAGTAAAAATGTCAAAAAGAAAAGGGAACATAGTGACACTCGACGAACTAATAGACGAAGTGGGGCCGGACGCCGCGCGGTATTTTTTTGTGATGCGCAACTATAATTCGCACCTTGATTTTGACATCGAGCTGGCGAAAGAGCAGTCTGATAAAAATCCGGTTTATTATGTGCAGTACGGCTACGCGAGGGCCTGCAACATACTGCTTCACGCCGCGGAAAAATACGGGGCGGAAGAAACTTTTACCAAAGAAAAGGCAGATTTTTCCTCTCTTGAAAAAGAAGAGGCGGCGCTGCTGCTGGGGGCGCTGTCGCTCGGCGCGGCTCTGCAGGAGGCTGCGGGAAAATATTCGCCCTCTTTTTTTGTGCAGAAGGTTTTTGACCTTGTGTCCTCTTTTCACACTTTTTACGCGGCGCTCAGGGTGGTAACAGACGATGAAAAGGCCTCGCTGAAGAGGCTGTTTATAGTAAGGGTTCTGAAAAAGGCGCTCAGGGAATCGTTCGGGCTCATAGGGATAAGCGCGCCTGAAAAAATGCAGCAAAAAGGGGATGGAAATGGCTGAAAAAGAAACAGATGTACTGAAGGAAATAAGGGCGCTGAAGGAGGAAGTGAAGAGGCTCGGAAATTCAGGCGCCGAGATAAGAAAAGAATATGAGGAGATGCTCAGAAAGGAAGAGGCATTTCTCGGAGAGATAAACGAGCAGATTGAGCGCGAGATAACCGTCATGGTTTTGAGCGCCGTCAAGAAGTCCATAAACAGGGAGACGGTTTCGCTTAAAGTCTTGAGGCGCAGGATAAGGCAGCAGGTGAGGCGGCAGATCATGAAAGGCATAGCGCAGGAAACGGAAAAGATTCTTCCTGAACTGAGAAACATGGTAAAAGAAGAGGTTAAAAAAACCTCTCTTGACATTATAAACCAGCTGAAGCGCCAGACCGGGAAACAGCTCCAAAGCGAGGTGAAAGAGCAGATAAAAGAGTCAACCTCAGTGCTAAGGGAGCAGGCCGAGGAGAGCGAGAAAAAAGCAATAACCGACGGGCTGACGGGTGCTTTTAACCGCAGGTTTTTTGAGACAAAGCTTGACGAGGAATTATCTCTTGCAAAACGTTTCAGGAATAAAATGTGCCTGGTAATGTTTGATATAGACCATTTCAAGGAGGTAAACGACACCTACGGGCACCAGGCGGGCGATGTGATACTCGCCGAGGCCGTGCAGGTGGCGCGCTCTTTTGTTACAAGCATAGACTCCCTGTGCCGCTACGGAGGGGAGGAGTTTGCGGTAATAATGCCCGAGACAGGAATTGAAAAAGCGCTTGAAACTGCGGAAAAGATAAGGGCCGCCATACAGGACCACGCTTTTTACGGCGGCGACAGGCTGATAAACGTGACCGTAAGTTTCGGGGTGGCGGAATACCCCACGCATTCCCTTATAAAGCAGGCTCTTATTGAAAAAGCCGACGGCGCGCTCTATTACGCCAAACAGTCGGGCAGGAACAACGTAAAGGCCGCGATAAAATAAATGGCCAGGCAGAATTTCAAACTGACGGTCTCCTATAACGGCGCGGATTTTTACGGCTGGCAGAGGCAGGAAAAATTTGTGACTGCCCAGGGTATGATTGAGTACTGTCTTGAAAAGTTTTTCGGAAGAAAAACCCTCGTCAAAGGGGCAAGCAGGACAGACGCAGGAGTACACGCCTACGGACAGGTCTGCAGTTTCATGTCGGATACCCCTGTGCCGCCTGAGGGGCTGAAAAAGATTTTAAACGGGCTTCTTCCCGGCGGGATACGGGTGGTTTCGGTTTCGGCCGAACACGAGTCATTCTGCGCCCGCTACAATGTACGTGAAAAATTCTACCGCTATGTAATCTGTGACAGTTCACGCGAATATGCTTTTGAGAGGGATTTCTGCTGGCAGGCGGGCGGCAGGCTTGACACTGAAAAGATGAAAGAACTGCTGCCTCTTTTTAAGGGAGTGAAAAGTTATTTTTCGTTTTCCAGGGCGAGCAACGAAAATAAAAAATATGACAGGCAGATAAATTCCATAAAAATATCCCGCAAGGGAAGGTTTATTTACCTGGATTTCAGGGGCAGGAGTTTTTTGTATAACATGATAAGAAAGATAACCGCAGTTTTTGTCCTCTACAGCAGGGGGGAAATTTCGTATGCGGACATAGAGCGGATGTTTGCGGAGCAGAACAGGGACATAGCGAGGCACATAGCCCCTCCCGGGGGGCTTTATCTCGTAAAGATAACCTACAACAAAATTGCGGGCAACGGCGGCGGTGAAACTGATGAGTGACGGAAAAAAGGGAAGTGTTTACATAGTTGACGGCCATTCCTATGCTTACAGGGCGTTTTACGGGCTGCCTCCGATGACCGCGCCCGACGGGCGGGAAGTGCACGCCATATACGGTTTCTACAATATGATAAAAAGGGTTATCAGGGAAAAAAAGCCATTTGCCATTGCCATTGTTTTTGACCACCCCAAGCCCACAAAAAAGCATGAGATGTTTGCCGGTTACAAGGCGCAGCGCGAGAAAATGCCGGAATCTTTGGGGGAACAGATTGAATATCTGAAAAAAACTTCCGCCGCGTACGGTTTCAGCGTTTTTGAAAAAGAGGGTTATGAGGCGGATGACATAATAGCTTCCGCCGCCTGCTTTGCCGAAGAAGCGGGTTTTAAAAGCGTAATACTCACAAGCGACAAGGACATGATGCAGCTGGTGAATGAAAACATCAGCATACTGAAATTCGGCAAAAAAGAAGAAATAATACTCACCCCCGAAACAATAGAAGAACGTTTCGGAATAAAGCCGTCGCAGGTGGCCGACCTGCTGGCGCTGATGGGGGACGCCTCGGACAATATACCCGGGGTAAAAGGCATCGGCGAAAAGACCGCGTACAAACTGATAAAAGAATACGGGTCTGTGGGCGGAATATTAAAGACGCTGGATTCGCTGAAGCCCGATAAAACAGCCGCTCTTATTAAAGCGGGAATGGAAGACATGACGCTGAGCCTCAAGCTCGCAAAACTCACGGTTGATAATGAACTGGCCGCAAACATGGGTTTTTCTCCGGAAAAAGCCTCTGCCGCCAATGTGGATTTTGCCGGGCTAAACGCCGAACTGCAGAAGCTTGGTTTTAAATCAATGCTCTTTGACGCACCGGGGGCGGCCGCAGGCATTCCCTCCAAAACCGCAGAAAGCACAGCAAAGGCCTCTGCGTGTGATTTGCAGGGCGTATTTAAAGGGCTGGAGCAAAACGATGTAATAGCCCTGTTCTTTGACAAAAACGGAAACGAAGAAGTTGTGTACGGAGGCGTAAAAGGGGACTGCCGCTACTGCGTTTACCAAGGCGGAAGCCTGCCGGGATGGCTCTCTTCAAAAAAAATAATAACCAATTCATCAGGACGCATATTCAAAAGCCTGAAAACCGCAGGCCCGCATCTGGTGAGCGACCTGATGCTGAAGTCATACCTGCTTGACCCTGAGAGGCCTTTTAAGGAAATAAGCGGCGTAATGACCCGCCACGCAGGGGAGCTCTTTTATTCACTTGAAGACGCCGCGGGTAAAGGGGCGAAAAAAACCGGTATTTCGGAGACAAACAGCGGCGAGCTGGGAAAGGTATTCGGCGCCATAACGGATCATGCCTCTGCAGTGTCTGACAGGCTGGATGCGGCGCTTAAAGAGAAAGGGCTCGATAAAATTTATGATGAAATGGAAATACCGCTTTCCGCGGTCCTTGCCAAAATGGAGGCGCGCGGCCTTAAAATAGATTTGAAGTTTCTCGGGGAATTATCGGAAAAGACGCAGGCGGAACTTTCAAAGCTTGAGGCATTAATTTATAAAAAAACCGGCGCGGAATTCAACATCAATTCGCCGAAGCAGTTAGGGGAGGTTTTGTTTGACACTCTCGGGCTTCCGGCCGAGAAAAAAAATAAAACAGGCTACTCCACCGACAGTGAGGTGCTTTCAAACCTTGAAGCAATGCACCCGGCTGTGCCTCTGATACTGCGCTACAGGATGCTCGCAAAATTAAAGGGAGGCTTCATAGACGCGATCTCGGAATACGCGTCAAAGGAGGGCTTCATATACCCGGTTTACAACCAGGCGGTTACATCAACAGGGAGGCTTTCCTCCTCAAACCCGAACATACAGAATATTCCGGTCAGGGGCGAAGAGGGAAGGGAGCTGAGAAAGATTTTCATACCGCATCAGGCCGCGGGAATAATGTTAAAGGCGGATTACTCGCAGATTGAACTGAGGATACTTGCGCATTTTTCAGGGGATAAAAAACTTATCTCCGCTTTTAAAGAGGGGAGGGACATACACACCGAAGCGGCAAAGGAGATATTCGGGCTGACAGAGGATTTTTTGTCCAAAGACCACAGGCGTGTGGCAAAAACAATTAATTTCGGCATCATATACGGTATCAGCGCTTTTGGGCTCTCAAAACAGCTTAAAGTTTCAAATCATGAAGCCTCCGGGTATATAGAGAGGTTTTTTCAGACATTTCCCGGGGTAAGGGATTATCAGGAATCACTGATTGAGGCGGCGCGGAAAAACGGCTGTGTGGAAACGCTCTACGGCAGGAAAAGATTCATGGCGGATATTAATTCCCGAAACAGGACTATACGCGAGTTTGCGGAGAGGGCGGCTGTAAATGCCCCCATACAGGGTACCGCCGCGGATATTATCAAGAACGCGATGATTGAAATTGACGCGCTGATTGAGAGGGATTACAAAGAAGTAATGATGATACTTCAGGTGCATGACGAGCTTGTTTTCAGCCTGCCCAAAAGGCAGCTTAACAGGTTTAAAAAAGAAGCGGTGGAGGTCATGAAAAATGCCGCAAGGCTTGACGTGCCTGTTGAGGTAACGGCGGGGGAAGGGGCAAACTGGAATGAGTGCGGCTGAAAAAAGGGTGACGGGTATAACCGGGCTCACAGGCTCGGGAAAAAGCGAGGCATGTGCTTTTTTGCGTGAAGCGGGTTACAGGGTCATTGACGCGGATAAAACCGCCCACGGGCTCTACAAAAAAAACTCACCGCTTTACAGGGCGCTTGTAAAAAAGTACGGCAAAAAAATAGAGGGCCCGGGCGGAATAGACAGAAAAGCTCTCGCACAGGAGGCCCTAAGAGACGATAAAAGCTACAGGGAATTTACAGCGCTTGTATATCCGCCACTGGTCAGGGCGTTAACGCGGGAGGCAGGGGCTTTGCGGGAAAGCCGCGTGATAGTGGACATGGCGGTGCTTTATGAATCGGGTTTTTACCGGAAGTGCGGCGCGGTAATAGTTGTTTCGGCATCTGAAAAGAACAGGAAGAACCGCTGTAAAGACAAGTGGAATACTGAAACCATGAAAAAAATAAGGCGGTTTCAAAGATGCTTCACCCTCAGGAAAAAGATTGAATTGGGCGCCGGTATTATATATAATAATGAAAGCAAAGCGAGCCTGCGAAAAAAAATAATTGATGCGGTAAAACGTATTGAGAGGGAGAGTGTATGGAAGAGAACCCGCAGGAAAAAAATATTGAAAAAATTGAAAAAATAATAGACAAAATAAAAGCCCTCCCGACGCTTTCTGTTGTTGTAGCCAAAGTCATAAACGTAGTGTCAAACCCCATGACCACCGCCAAGGACTTGAGCGACATTATTGTTGTTGACCAGGCGCTGACAGCAAAGGTTTTGAGGCTGGCCAACTCCGCTTTTTACGGGTTTCCCTTCAGGATTAAAAATGTCACCCAGGCGGTTTCCATACTCGGGTTTGACACCATAAGGAACCTTGCGCTGACAGTCTCGGTTTATAAGGTTTTCGCGAGTTCTTCCGAGACCGGTTTTTCCCACCAGGAGTTCTGGAAACACTGCGTCGGATCTGCCATATGCGCGAACCTGCTTGCAAAAAGGATAAAGTACAAATCCCCCGAAGGCGCTTTTACCGCCGGCCTTCTGCACGACATAGGCAAAAGCTTTTTTGACCAGTACATGAACAAGGAGTACAAGCAGGCGCTGCTGTACGTCAGGGATAACAACGTATCAATAGAAGAGGCCGAACTGAAGATAATAGGCGTGGACCACGCGCATGTGGGCAGGCTCATGGCTGAGAAGTGGAACCTTCCCGTGGAGCTGAAAGCCGGCATCGGCTCGCACCACCACCCGGAGCAGGAAACGGAAGAGCACGTGATAGCTACGGTGGTATGCGCCGCGAACATACTGTGCAAGAAGAAAAAGATAGGCTTCGGCGGGGATGAAGTGATCAAGCCTTTCAGCAGGGAGGCAAGGGACCTGCTCTCACTTGACGAGGCGGGCGAGGCACAACTGATGGAAGCGCTTGATAAGGAGCTTAAAGCCGCGGAGGCTTTCCTGAACATGCCGCAGTAAAATCATAAGGAGAACCGCAAATTGCAGAACCCTGAAGACGAAATTAAACAGCTGCGCGAATACATAAAAAATCTTGAGGTGATAAACGACGGCCTCAGGGTTTCTTTTGAAGAGCTGACCACGCTATACAGGCTTGTTGACATCATAACCGAGGCAAAGACCCTGGACAGGGTCTTAAACTCGCTTCTTGATCTGACCGACGAGGTCATATCCTACGACGGCGCGGTGCTTTTTCTTGCCGACGATAAAACAGGAGAAGTGGACATAGTCCTCAAAAGAAACATCACAAAAAAACTCGAGCAGAAGATACAGATTCAAAACAGGCAGAAGGTAATAGAGTGGGCCTTAAAACAGGGCAGGACCGTAGCCCTTCCCGATATTGAAGAGGAAGAGGAAACTTCAAACAATACTTTTGTACTTGTCCCGCTCATTGCGAGGGACAAGACCATAGGGCTGCTTGAGGTGATTATTGACGCGCCGGAAGGCGCGATAACCAGAAGGGACATGTCCCTGCTTACCATACTTTCCAAACAGGCCGCGCTTGCCATAGAAAACGTAAAAATGTATGAGGCGATGAAAAAGGACCAGGTCTCAATAATCAGGGCGCTCGCCTCCACTGTTGATGCAAAGGACCACTACACGCTCGGGCATTCACAAAAGGTCTCGGAGTACTCCCATATGATAGCTGAAGAACTCAAACTTCCCGAGCGCGACAGGGAGGCGGTTAAATACGCGGGGCTGCTTCACGACATAGGCAAGATAGCCCTCTCAGACGAGATTATAAAGAAACCGTCAAGGCTCACCGAAAATGAATTTGAAATGGTCAGAAAACACCCGATAGTGGGGGCAAAAATAATAAAGGAAATTGATTCTCTTGCGCCGATTGTCCCGATAGTCCTGCACCACCACGAGCGTTTTGACGGAAAAGGATATCCCGACGGGCTTTCCGGAGAGCAGATACCCATAGGCGCGAGGATTGTTTTTCTGGCGGATGCTTACGACACCATGGTGTCTGCGAGGGCTTACAGGGACATGATCCCGCCCGAGCTTGCCATATCCGAACTCAGGAAAAATGCAGGCACGCAGTTTGACCCGAAGGTGGTGGACGCTTTTATTGAAACTCTGAGAAAAAAGGAGATGGGATATGGAGGTTAAGAGTTTAGCCTCCGGATTATTTTATAAGAATGCAAAAGGCGCGGCAACAGCGCTCCCTCACGCGCTCCTCTCCGGGTTTCTTATGTTAACCGCCGTAATACTCGCGGTTTACACAAAGGCCACCTTTATTCTCGCGGCAGGTCTTTTTATAACGGTCTATGCCTTTATATCAATGGGAAGGGCCGGGGGAAACGCCGTAGGGGCCATAAACCTTTTCGTTATAATACTGACCTATCTGATAAAGTCCCTTGCGCCGCAGTATTTGATGTTGTTCGGGGTTTCGCTTCTTTTTATGGCGTACATGAACCGCATACTCGGTGTGGCTGACGATAAAGACAGCATATTCACAAACTGGGAAGGGGTTCTCAAAGAAACCACGGTGGAGTACGTGGAAGCCATAAATAAAATCAGGAGCGTTATTGATTCCAACAAGGAAAGAATAGTGAGGTACAGGCTGTTAAACGAACTCGCGCAGAAACTGACCTCGGCGCTCGAGAAAAAACAGATAGTGGATGTCATAGCAGAGGCGCTGGTTAAAATCATCAGGAAAGAAGGGGTGCGTTTTGTCCTGCTGATAAAAGACGAATCTACCGAAGTGTTCAGCCCCGCGAGCGAAGACAAGAATCAGAGCACGCTGGTGAAGGGGACGATAAAACTTTACAAAAAAGACCCGTTTGACGAATGGGTGCAGAAAAACAAGCAGACTCTTATAATCAAAAACTTTGAAGATGATTTCAGGTTTAAGACGGTCAGAAAAGACTGGTTTGCGTTCAGGTCAATGGTGTCTATACCCCTGTTTGAAGGGCTGAACCTGATAGGCATACTGAAGTTTTATTCGGACCAGCCGGATAAGTTTGACAAGGATGACGCGAGGTTTTTAAACTATTTGGGAGACCTTTGTTCCTCGGCGGTTGAAAACTCGCTGCTGTACCAGAAGACAAAAGACCTGGCGATTAAAGACGGGCTGACCGGGCTGCTCATACGCAGGTATTTTATCGAGCGCCTTGAGGAGGAGATAAGGCGGGCGAAACAGACCGGTGAGGTTTTTTCATACCTCATGATAGACATAGACCATTTCAAGGACTGCAATGACACTCACGGGCACCCTTTCGGGGACAGGGTGCTTCAGTTTCTCGGAGAATTCTTAAAAGACAACCTGCGCGACGTCGACCTGGTGGGCCGCTACGGCGGGGAGGAGTTCGGCATAATACTCCCCAATACCGCCGAGAACGGATCGCGGTTTGTCGCGGAAAGGCTGCGGGAAAGTTTTGCGAATCACATTATAAAGGTAAATGAAAATGAGGGGGTCAAACTCACGCTGAGCATAGGCGGTGTTGAGTACGAGCAGGGAATGAAGCTTATGGAGGTAATAAACCGGGCGGACAAGGCGCTTTACCACTCAAAAGAAAACGGGAGAAACAAAGTGACCTTTTGGGAGGACATATCTTGAAAAAAGAACTGATTATACCCTTTGTTTTTTCGGCCGCGGTTATCATCGCCGCTTACCTGGCAGGCATGACGATAGGAAGCGAGATGAACCTTGCGCTTCTTTTTCTGGGTTTTGCGGTTGCCGAGATTAAAAAAATATCAGGGATGAAACCAGGGCTCATAGCGCTTGCCGCCGCTTCCGCGGTTTCCCTTATTTTTGTTTTTCCGCTGAATAAAGCGGGTATTGTGCCGTGTGTCACGTCGGTTTTGTTTTATATTTCAATGTATGTATTCATTACGCCGGTGGCGGCTTTTATTGAGTCCCTGAAAAAACGTGAAAACGATTTGAAGTCAAGGGAAGACCTGTTAAAGAGGATGAAGGCCACTTCAATAGAAAGGGCGCGCAGCGAGGATGACAGGATAGATTCCCAAATCAGGAGCATAACCGCGGTTTATAACGCGGTAAAAGACCTCTCGGGCACGATAAAAGGAGAGGAGAGTATTGAAAATATAATAGAAGTTTTCAAAAAAATCGTAAAAAACAATTTCAAACTCCCCCTCGACGATATTTCATTCATATTTGTTTACAAAGCGGACAACTCGGCAAAGTTCGGGATAAAGCACTTTTTCGGGCTTGATGAGGAGATGGTCAGGGATAAGGAACAGGTTCTTACGGCGAGGATAATAAAAGCCGTTTCAAAGGGGCGCGAAATAGTTTATGCGAAAAAGAGCGAGGATGAAATGTCACTGGGAGTTTTTAAATCATTGGTCTATATGCCGTTTTATACCGACAACAGGCTTCACGGCGTGTTTTTTGTGGCGAGTACGGTTGAGAATCTTTTTGACGAGCACCAGTTTGAAAACCTGAAAATACTCACAAACCAGATAGCCATCACCCTTGAAAAAGTGCACCTCTACGGTGAAGTTGAAAGAATGTCGCAAACTGACAGCTTGACAGGGCTTTACGTGCACAGGCATTTCCAGGAAAAGCTTGAAACAGAGCTTAAGCGCACACAGCGTTACGGAGGAAACCTTTCGCTGGTGATGTGCGACATTGATTACTTTAAAAAAATAAATGACACGCACGGGCACCTGGCCGGCGACTATATTCTCAAGTCCATGGCTGTCATGCTCAAAAGCGGCACCTCGCCTGTTGATATTGTGGCGCGCTATGGAGGGGAAGAGTTCGTAATAGTGATGCCGGAGACGGAAAAAGACGCGGCCCACCTGCGCGCGGTCAATATAAGGAAAGAGATAGAAAAGCACAGTTTTGTTTTTCAGGGCGTGCAGATAAAAGTCACCATGTCAATGGGGGTGGCATCTTTCCCTGCGGACGGTATGTCAAGGCGCTCGCTGATAGAGCGCGCTGACAAGGCGCTTTACACCGCAAAAGAGCAGGGCAGGAACAGGGTGGTAAAGGCCCTCTGACGGATTCCGCTTAAATAATCACAGCAGCCGCATATGCGGTTTTTAAGTTTTTATAGAAAGGGGTTTTAACGGTAAAGTGGACAGAAAAACAGAAATCACCCTGATAGAAGAGGCGAAGACAAACCCCGCGGCTTTCGGAAAAGTTTTTGAATTATACCACCCGAAAATATTCCGCTACGCTGCAAGGATTACGTCAAACGCGGACGTTGCCGCTGACATTGCGGCTGAGGTCTTTTATAAAGCCTTAAAAGCCCTCCCCGGATACAAGCAGGGCGCAGCCCCTTTCTCGGCGTGGCTTTACAGGATTGCCACAAACGAGTGCAATACATATTTCAGAAAGGGCCGCTATGCGCCGGCTTCTTTTGACGCTGCCGTGGAAACGGGAATAATAAGCTTTCCGGCGTCAGACAGCGATATTGAAAAAGAAATGGAGGAGGCGCAGGCCGTGCTTGACAATGACGCGGATTACAAGCGTGCGGTCGGGCTAATGGCGGGGTTAAAGCATGTTTACAGGGAGGCGCTTGTCCTGCGGTTTATGGAGGGCAAAAAAACAAGGGAAATAGCGCATATACTCGGCAAAAAAGAGGGCACAGTCAAATCCCTGATTTCAAGGGGCATTTCAATAATAAAACGCAACCAAAAAAAGGGTGCGGCGTTATAGTATATGAAGGAAGGTACTCATATGGATGAAAAAGAGATAATACAGGCATTAGAGAGAGGCGCAAAAAAAGAGATGAAAAGCAGGGTTTCGGGAGAAGCCCTCAAGCGCAGCCTTATTTCAGCCTACGGCAGTAAGGCGGGAGTTGAGATGAGGCCTAAAGGCTTTGGGTTTTATTTCAAGTTCGCCGCCGCTGCTG
This sequence comes from uncultured Spirochaetia bacterium, assembly GCA_964349515.1. GTDB lineage: Bacteria > Oederibacteriota > PGYV01 > PGYV01 > CAYGHG01 > CAYGHG01. Next base: position 14,940 of record CAYGHG010000022.1, on the reverse strand, counting down.
CGGTTTTTGCGGCCTTTACTGCCGCTATGGTATTTACTATATTTGACGATATGGATGACGGCGACAGGTTTAATAAAAACGGCGGAATATGGTCAACTTATACCGACTCGCATCAGGGCGGGGATTCTGCCGTATGGCCCCCTGAAACAAATGAGAAGGTGCTGTTTGCGATGAGCAAACCGGGCTACGGCGAAACAGGCTGGGCGGTAAGGGTGACCGGAAAGGCGGGCGCAAATCTCGGCCGGGGCTACAACTACTTTGGCCTTGTCGCGCGTTTCAAGGAAGAATCAGCCTGCCCGCAGTGCAGGGGCACGGATATAAGCCGTTATAAAGGGATGGTTTTCAGGATAAAGGGGGACTTGAAAGGCGGGACACTTCATCTGATACTGCCCTATGAATCCTCAGAGTGCATAACAGAGAGGACAACCTGCAAGAGCCTTACCGGCTATGCGGATTATTACACGGACATATCAGATAAGGCAGGGCAGGAGTGGGCCGCTGTGATGATAGATTTCAGGCAGGATCTGCAGCAGCCTGAGTGGGTGCCGAGAAGCAAACGGGTGGATATAGACAAAGTACTCAAGTCCGTGCATCTTTTCAAATGGCAGTTTTCGGGGGCGGACGGTGAAGTAATGGACCTTTGGATTGACGACATACAGCTTTACTGAAATATCCGATTGGTATGGACACATGAAAAAGATTCAATTAAAATATGGAAGTAAAAAAATCTGAAGGAGGTTTTAAGATGAGGAAAAAGCTGTTAGTTTTAGTTTCCCTTCTTGCCGCCGCCGCGATCATGTTTTCCTGCGCGACGACGGGCGGCGGCGGGGCTGCCATGTTTTCGGCGCCTGTTACCGCCACTGCCGACGAAATAACGGCAAAGCAAAAGAAGATGCTCTGGTCTTTTGAATCAGGGACAACTGAAGGCTGGAAGGGCGTGCACAAGTACGCAAAAGCGGTAAGCATCAACAAAGACCCGAAATTTGTGACTGAAGGCAAACACTCGCTCAGAGTGGACGCCACGGGCTCGTTAGGCTGGAACCAGGACATAATGGTAAACAGCGGGCCGTTTTCAGAAGACATAAACAAACTGCTTGAGATTTCAATGGATGTCATACTGCCGCCGGCTTCTGTCGCGGGAATGCAGTACATGGAGCTTTACATGGTCTGCTCCAGCAAGTCAAACGAGTGGTATCAGCTGAAAAACCAGGTTATGCCGGGTACCAACAAAGTCGTATTCAAGCTTGACAATGCCAAGATCAGGCAGGACATGTGGCATATTTACCTTGTCACTAACAACACAGAGGCTTATAAAGGGCCCATCTACATTGACAACATACAGGGCGTCATTATGGGGCAGCCGGGAGAAGTAAAGGGCTCGGTAAAGGATAAAGCCGGAAACCCTATAAAAGAAGCTTATGTAGTTGTCGGGGAAACGCTTGTAAAGACCGGGGCTGACGGCAATTTTGTCATAAGGGCGCCGGAATATGTTTACACGATGGAAATAGTGGCCCACGGGTTCAATAAGAAGACAGTTTCAAACCTGATAATTGAAGCCGGCAAGCTCAATGACCAGGGGAGCATAGAGCTCGTTCCTGAAAGGCCCGCAAGGAAAGAAAAGGTAAAAGTTGACGTTGATGCGGGCAAAGTCTTAAGGGATATCAATAAACATGACCTTTACGGCCAGAATCTTGCCGTATGGCACAAACCGTGGGGTTTCCGCGACAATACCGCGCTTGAGAGAATGAAGCACATCGGGATGACGATGCTGCGCATACCCGGCGGAGACTACGGAAACGAGTATGACTGGAAGAGCGGCGCTGTTTACAGATGGGACGGCACTGTGAACTGGACGCCGGAGCTTAACTACCTCGGAGGAATAGTTCCTTTCACCATGCGATACAACAAGATGGTTGACGGCAAACTCGAAGTCCTGCCTATCATCAACGTAATGTCGCCTGCCACCAAGTCCATCCACGAGAGGGTTGAGTATGCTGTGGAATGGATAAGGGACATGAAGGCAAAAGGAATGCACATAAGGTTTGTTGAGGTGGGTAATGAACCCGATTCAAAGAATGCGGTTCCGGGGCCTACCGTAAAAAAGGGAATGACGACAGAACAGATAATGAAGTCAAAGACCGACATGAACAACAAAAAGTGGTGGACCTCAATAAAGAATTATTCCACAGTCTTTAATTACGTTTCGCAGAGAATTAAAAAAGAATTCCCGGACCTGCTTATTATGGGGCCGTGCCCTATGCAGCCCATGAACCAGGAAAGGCTTGAGGGAGAGCCGTGGAAAGCTCCGTCAACCGCGCCTTACTGGGTTGAGGATTTCATGAAGTACTCAAAGGGGCATGTTGACGTGCTGGCCATACACGAGTACCCGCTCTGGGCAAACAATGACGCAAGGGCGCTTCTGCAGAAACCGCAGACCACCTGGCCGGTGTATATGCCGAAATATAAAGCCTGGATGAAGAAACATCTCGGCAAGGAGATCCCCGTTGCCTTAACCGAGTGGAACTCGGGTGTGGAAAACGTAATGACAGTAATGCTTGTTAACGCGCTTTTTGCGGCTGATTACCTCGGCTCGTACATAAAAATGGGCGGGCAGTACGCAATGGTGTGGGATCTTTACACCCAGAAACCTGGAGACGGCGGCGGCCACGGGATGATGGACACAGAGAACGACCCGACCGACCAGTTCTCAAGGCGTGCGACATACTGGGTGTTTGACCTGTTCTACAACAGATTTGGAACAAAGCTCATAGAATCAAAGTCAGACAGCAGCGACCTCTCTGTTTATGCCTCGCTGACTGATGACAACAAGATAGCGATAATGGCAATCAATAAGACAAACCTGAAAATTGCCGACGCTGCAATCAATGTGGCGGGTTCAAACGTCGGAGGCTCTGCAAAAGTGTGGACCTTCTCGTCAAAGGAATACGAGTGGAGCAGGGCGCTTTACAGGCCGATAATAAACACAGGCCCGACAATGACCACCCTGTCAGGCACGGGAAAGAACTTTAACTACGAGTTCCCGCCCTATTCCATAACGGTAATACAGCTGGACAGATAAGACAAAGTTTAAAAGACAGAAGACATAAGCAAGAAGTTAATGAAACAGCCCCGGCAGGAAACTGCCGGGGCTGTTTGTTTTTACCCCATCCCTCAGGGAGGCTGAAAAATAGGTGTCAGGCCCTGACCTTACACCTGATGCTTCGGGGCAGGATGGGGTAAAAGTATTAAGGCAGTTTCTGACAGCGTTTTTTTGCATTCGCAGGGGCTTAACCCTCCTCCGCTTTGCTTTGGGGGCATCGTGAAACCCGCCTCTGCGTTTTTTATAAGGGCACAAAAGGGCGCCGGCACCGTGCCGATGACCCGCGGCGGGTTCGTTACAAGCCCGACACAAGACATTACAACCGGGAAATGCCGGTAAAATATTGTGAATTCGTTATTTGTTTATCAATAAAAAGTTTTTGCCCTGACTGCCTGATGTTACGGAAGAATAATAGAAAATGAGTTATAAATATGAGGCTTTTGTGCATGGCTTTAAGCAGACAGCTTTTTGGATACTGTCTGGAATTGTGTGTAATTGAAAAAAAGATCTGTAATAATAGGCGATTATCCTTCTCCCGCTTGCGGGACTATTTTCAGTACCCCCTCGCGGGGTAGAAGGTCGGGATGAGGGCGAATTTAAGACTCAAAAACACCCCCCTTGCCAAAGCCTCTCCCCCAAAAGGGGCGGGGTATTACATCAAGAACTAAATTACACACTATTATACACAGTATCGCTTTTTGAAAATGGTTAAAAAATGAAGTGGTTTTTGCTATAATGTCATGATTTAAGGCCAGTTTTTTTATCTCGTGGTAATGAAGTGTTCAAACTGACAAGAAAAACACCGTTTTTAAAAATAATAGAGAGCTGAGGTGCCAAAATGAAGAGAAAACCGGAGGCGGCCGAAAACACAGAGAGTATTCTATGGCACGCTATTGAGGAAGAGGAGGTTATGAGCAAACTTGATTCCTCAATTAAAGGGCTGGCTGAAGAAGCAGCTGCTGAACGTATGAAAAAGCATGGGCCGAACAAACTTGCTGAAAAAACGCCGCCGTCAATAATGAAAATATTTTTAATGCAGTTTGTGAATCCTTTGATATATGTTCTTTTGGCGGCTGCCGTGCTTTCGGCGGTGATTGGAGATATTAAGGACGCGGCGTTTATTTTTATTGTGCTTATGATAAATTCTATTATAGGAACCGTGCAGGAACATAAGGCTGAGCAGAGCGCTCTGGCGCTGCAGCGCCTTCTTAAGATAAATACTCTTGTTATGCGTTCCGGTGAAAAAAGGTCGGTTTCGGCTGAGGAAATTGTACCGGGTGATATTGTTTTTCTTGAGTCAGGGAACAAAGTGCCTGCGGACTTGCGGCTCCTGGAAGCCAACAGCCTCTCCATTGATGAGTCTTTCCTTACGGGGGAATCTGTGGCGGTAGTCAAAAAAAGCGGGAAAATTGATGAAAAAGCCGGGGTTGGCGACAGAATTAATATTGCTTATGCCGGGGCAACCGTGACATCCGGCAGGGGTATTGGGATAGCCGTAAGCACCGGCAAACAAACGGAAGTCGGGAAAGTTGCTGAAAATGTGAATATGTCCTCGGGATCTAAATCGCCCCTTGTAATAAGAATGGAGAAGTTTAGCACGCAGATAAGCTACATAGTGCTTGTTGCCTGCGCGATAATAGGCGCAATATTAGTCTCCAGGGGAGAGCCTTTGTTTCAGGTTTTTTTTGTCGCTGTAGCGCTGGCTGTTGCCGCCATACCTGAAGGGCTGCCTGTCGCGTTAACAGTGGCGCTTTCTGTCGCCACTTCAAGAATGGCAAAAAGACATGTAATAGTGAGAAAAATCGCGGCTGTTGAGAGCCTCGGGAGCTGCACTGTAATAGCCAGCGACAAGACGGGCACGCTGACTGTGAACCAGCAGACATTAAAACAGTTGTATATACCGGGTACGGGATATGTGAACGTCGGCGGAGAAGGATATAATTTTGAGGGGAAAATAACCGGTGAAAACGGAGAGGCGCTTTCAAACGAGCATCTTTTAGCCGCAAAAATAGCCGCGCTATGCAATGAGGGTGTCTTAAAAAACAGGGAAGGGAGATGGATAAGCTCGGGGGACGCTGTTGACGTGGCGCTTTTGGCATTCGCCGGAAAAGCGGGACTGCATCCGGGTGAGTTGAAAGATAAGTGCGAGATACTCGCTGAAATACCATATGAATCCGAGCATAAACACTCGGCCGTATATTATATGGAAGGGGACCGGCCTGTAGCGGCGGCCAAGGGGGCGGTTGAAACAGTGCTTTCTTTCTGCGGCTCATCGACAGACGCTAAACTCATAGAAAAAGAGGCGCTGGCAATGGCAGAACGCGGTTACCGTGTTCTTGCTTTAGCTTACGGCGAAACCAATACGGTTGAATTGGGAAAAAAGAAGCTCTCAAATATGGAAATAAAGGCGCTTGCGGGGTTTATTGACCCCTTAAGGCCCGGGGTAAAGGAGTCCGTGGAAAAGTGCAGGGGAGCGGGTGTTGATGTATTAATGGTTACGGGAGACCACCCTGCGACCGCTCTTGCCATTGCGCGTGAACTGGGAATAGCAAAAACAATGGAAGAGGTACAGACAGGAGCGGCGCTTGAGGAAAAGGGAGCCCCCGAATCTGAGGCTTTTACAGAAGTCGTTTCAAGAACAAAAGTTTTCGCGCGCGTTTCGCCGCTGCAAAAACTGCACATAGTAGCCGCGCTTATTAAACTTGGCCATTTTGTCGCTGTGACAGGGGACGGGGTAAATGACGCGCCTGCGCTGAAAAAAGCAAATATCGGGGTGGCCATGGGGTCAGGCACTGACGTTGCCAAAGATACCGGCGCCATGATTGTTACGGATGATAATTTTGCCTCAATCGTCGGGGGAGTAGAAGAGGGGCGTTTTGCTTATGACAACATCAGAAAGGTTATTTATCTTCTGATATCAACCGGTGTGGCGGAGCTTATTATGTTTTTACTTGCTGTAGGCACCGGCATGAAGATACCTCTGCTTGCGGTCCAGCTTTTATGGCTTAACCTGGTGACTAACGGTATTCAGGGTGCGGCGCTTGCTTTTGAGAAGGGCGAAAAAGGAGCGATGCAGCGCCCTGCAAGGAACCCAAAGGAGGGTGTTTTTAACAAACTTATGATACAGGAAGTGGCGATATCCGGGTTAGTGATGGCTGTGCTCTCATTTGGCATGTGGTATTACCTCATGGAAGTATTAAAATGGGAAAATGAGGCGCAGGCAAGAAATGTGGTGCTCTTGCTTATGGTGCTGTTGGTTAATATGCATGTTTTCAACTGCCGTTCGGAATACGATTCGGCTTTTAAGGTGCCATTGTCAAATAACTGGTTTCTGATATTGGGAGTAATAGCCGCGCAGGGGCTCCACATTATTTGTATGTATATCCCGCTGATGCAGCAGGTACTGGTTGTAGAGCCCGTGACATTTTACAGGTGGTTAGAGGTGCTGGGGCTCTCCCTGATACTGCTTGCGGTGATGGAGATATTCAAGCTGGTGAGAAAAAGATGGTATAAAAAAAAACACGGTGTCAGGCCCTGACCTGACACCTGATGCTTCGGGGCAGGATGGGGTAAAAGTATTAAGGCAGTTTCTGACAGCGTTTTTTTGCATTCGCAGGGGCTTAACCCCCTCCGCTTTGCTTTGGGGGCATCGTATGACCCGCCTGTTTTTGTTTTAACGCCTTAGGTACAGTTTTTTACGGGGCGTAATAATAAACTGTCAGCCCGGGCCTTGCGGATGAAGTAGGGTTCTCATTTGATAACCAGCCGAACCCGCCCTGTTTTGAATCGTCAGCTATGATGATAATGCCGTAGTTCGGGAATGCAGAATCCAGCCAGCCCTGGACAAGCGAAGGGGACAAGACCATCTGCAGCGTTCCGGCGCCCGAGCCTGTAAGGGTTCCGGATACTTCCGCGTAGTCGCCGCCGGGTGTTGCCCATGGCACAAAGCCTGATGATGTCCATGTGGGATAGGTGTTTGACACGGCATCTACGTCGCACATGTCAGACTGCTGCCAGGGGACGGTTACCCTGTAGCCGTAAAGCGTGTATGGAGGAGTGCTGTAATTGAAATAGGTGTTTGCTGATAAATTGAGCGTGGCGCCGGCTATTCTTGCCGCAGGCGGCAGTCCGGGCAGTCCGAAGCGGATCAGAGCCCTGTATTTTTGGGTTCCGCCGTTTACGGATATAGCACTAACGCAGGTACCCATTGTCCTGGAAGGATAGTAAGTGTTGATATACGTATCCTCGGTGTCATTATAAGAAGCGTCAGGGCTTACACCGTTTCTGTATGTTATAGAGAGAGGCGTTATGGTTACGGTGGGGGAAACTGTATGAGTAGGAGTAATTGTATGAGTAGGAGTAATTGTCCGGGTCAATGTGACTGTAGCTGTAGGTGTCTGCGTCGGCGTAAGTGTGACGGTCAGCGAGGGAGTGGCTGTGGCCGTATTTGTTGATGTTTCGGAGGGGGTTTCTGTAGCCGTAGGGGTTGAGGCAAAAACAGAAATATCGTCTATCATCCAGCCAAGGTATTCATTGGAGACGTCATCTGTTGAATCAAAATAAAACATGAGGTCGATGTTCTGGCCCGCAAAGTAAGAAATGTCCGATGAGGCTGTATACCACTCTTTTTCTATTCCTGCAAATTCTTCCCACCTGGTCCATGAGTTAAGGCCGTGGACTGAAATATGCAGATCCCTAATGTCGTAAAAGTTGGGGCCGGGGACGTTTCCGATCTCCGTGTCTTCATAACTGGTAAATGAAAGCATTCCGCCGGCAGGCACCGAGATATTCTGGATTATGAGAGCCCCGCTCACGGCGGAAGGGTTTCCATCGCAGTCAAAAGTTTCAAAAGTACCTGTTTCAGGATTGCCGAACCAGAACAGCGAGGGAGTGCTGCCCGCCGGTTTGCCTGCTGGAACCACAGGGTCAGTGTCAGATATTTCGCGCCAAAGGCCCTCAGGCCCGTATACTACGCACGTGGCAGTAGCCGTGGATGTAGGCGTGCTGATGTCAATGGTTGCGGTTTGAGTGCAGGTGGGTGTGGATTGTGCTGACGGGGTCTGCGTGGGCGGGTTTTCAGGGGTGTTTGTAGCTGTTTCATCCGGAGACGCAAAAGCAGTTACTGTCAGTGTGCTTGTGGCGGTTTCTGCCGGGGTAATAGTCATGGTATTAGTGGGAGTACCTGCCGGAGGCACACCCTCGCTCGGCGTGACCGTCGGGGTGGCAGTATCAGGATCTGACTGAGTGGCTGTGAGCGTGGGGGAAACTGAGGGCTGTGAATGGGTAAACGTGAATGTCGGGTTCACTACCGGTGATGTGGGCGAGTTTTTGGTGCATCCCTGAAACATATAAAAAATGAGCAGGATGAAACTCAGGAGAGCTACGGCTGTTTTTTTCATTATACACCCCTTATTTTTTTTAAAATTTTAACAGAAAAACATCCGTATGTCACCGCAAAAAGCATTACAGAATTTATTTTCCTGGACAGAAGACAGAATTACAGAATTAAAGACAAATGCGAGGCGGATTGTCTAAAAACCGCCCTTACAGCTTAACGCAACAAATGGGTTCGGACCCTATTTGTTGCGTTAACTCCGGGGACGGAGTGGGGGTGGTGATTTAAAATAAAACTTGCAAATACAGGCGAAAATGTTAAACTTAACAAAAAAAAAGGGAGGAAAATGGTGAAAAATCTAAAAAACGCTTTTTTTGCATTATTTGTTTTTTCGGTTTTGCTTTTTAGTTCCTGCGCCGAGCAGGGGCCGTCAGGGCCTGCCGGTGCGCCGGGTGTCGGGCTTGTAAGTACAAGTTTTCAGGATGGGGCATATCCGGCTGCAGCGTATGCAGGCACAAGAAATGCCAGGCTTACACATCTAAGCCCCGACTCTGTCAGTACGGGTGCTTTTTCTGCCGGGATATTCGGCACGGGAAATTATTGGCGTCAGCTGCTTGGATTTGACGTAAGCTATTTAAGCGGTACAGGGCTGTCTGTGGAGAAAGCATTCATTACTTTTACAACTGATTCCGTGCTGGGAACAACAACCATAACAGCTTACGCGTTAAACAGAAACTGGGTTGAAGACCAGGTTACGTGGAACAGTTATTCTACGGGGAATCTGTGGACTGCGGCCGGAGGCGACTTTGGCGAAGCGGTAAGCACAACGCTGGAAGTTTCTGCAGCCGGTACATATACCCTTGAAATCAGTGCTGCCCTGGTTCAGAACTGGATTGATAAGCCTTCAGATAACTACGGCGTGCTGATTAAGGCTGCAAATGAAACTGTTACATCAAACAGGTTTCACGGCTCTGTCAGGACTGATTTACCGGTTTCTGAAAGGCCGAGACTGACTGTATACTATACAGCTCCATAAGGGGGAAAAATGAAAAAACTAACATTGCTTTTAGCGGCAGCGGTTTTGGGATTCTTTTTATTTTCCTGCAAAGGAGAGGCAGGGCCTGCAGGCCCTACAGGTGCGGTAGAGCCCTCGGGCTGGCATGTGCTGAATCTCCAGCAGGGAGTTAACGCCTATTCCGCTTGTTATGATGTGAGGATCTGGAGCCTGAACCCGGATACCAATTACGGCGATTCGGTAACGAGCTGGGTGGGTGTTGAATCAGGGCACAAGAAGAGATTAATTATTGAGTATTATCTCAGCGGCCTGCTTCCCGCAGGCGCGGTAATTGAAAAAACAACAATTTCCCTTAAGACTGAGAGTACGGTCACGGGAGGGCAGTCGTTTTCTTTTTATGAAATAAGCCAGCCGTGGTATGAGTCTCTTCAAACCACCTGGAACAACAGAACTACAACTGTGGCATGGAACACGCCGGGAGGGGATTTTACGGACGTAAAAGCCAGCAATTCCGTGAAAGTTACCGAACAGTATAAATGGTACACATGGACGGTTGATAAGAGCCTGATTGAGAAGAAAGCGGCGGGCGGTGACACATACGGGTTCATACTGGTTGCTGACAATGAGGCTCTTACCTATAACGCTCAGGCAGAGTTTATAAGCAAGGAATATGCAGTAATAGCAGACAGGCCTGTACTGACAATTTATTATTCTTTACCATAAACGGAGGAAATCATGAAAAAATATCTGGTTTTGTCAGCGGCAGTTATGATAGCGGCTGTGTTTTTTGCCTGCACCGCAGGGGACGCGGGTCCTGCGGGCCCGGACGCGGGAAATACAGCTACAGCGGTTTTTCAAAACGGTGTAAGCCCGTCCTCGGTGTATGCGGGCTGCGAGGATGTGTATCTGGAATCGTCTGCGCCGGATACAAATGGAAACGGCAACACAATAATTCTCATGGGTCATGAAATTGGAAATGTATACAGGACTGTGATGAGGTTTGATCTGTCTTACATCATACCTTCCAATGTGAGCGTCGTGAGCGCTTATCTTGACCTGGATTACAGCAACAGAAGCGGTACGACCACGATAAACGCCTATGCCCTTACGAAAAGTTTTGTTGAAGGAGAGGTGACGTGGAATTCTTATTCTGCGGGAAATGCATGGGATGCCCCGGGCGGGGATTTCATGGCCTCTGCAATAAGCTCATCTGTCATTGTGTCGTCGTCATTTCCAATAAGAATAACGCTCTCGGCGTCGGCGGTTCAGGCGTGGATAAATAATCCTGCTGAAAATCACGGGTTTTTATTGAAGGCTCAAAATGAAACAACAGGCACAAACTGGGCCAGATATGACTCTGAAGAGGATAACGCGCCTTACGGGCCGAAACTTACGGTCAATTACATACTGCCTTAACAGACAGCACAAAAACTGTACGAGGCAGGATGAAATAGCATTTAAAGACAAAACCCGGTGTCAGGCTTCCGCCTGACGCCGGGTTTTGTCTTTGTAATCGCGCAGGGCCTCTGCTATGCTTTGCTGCGGGGGCTTCGTAAAACCCGCCTTCTCTACAATTTTTTTGACGGCATTTGGAAAGGGCAAAGACGAGCGGCAGCTGAAGCCGGCCGTTCTACGGGGGAATACAGAAAAAGACAGGATACCAGCCCGGCATCCTGCAATTGACCCATTACACACCTTTTGTTATAATACCCCCACAAGCCAGGAGGGAAAAAACGGAAATACCAAATTATAGAATCAGCCCCCGGGCTTGTTTTTAAACATATGTTGAAAGGACTAATGTATGTCTGAAAAAAGTGATTTTCCTGCAAAGACGGAATTCCTGCTCTATACCATAGAAGACGGCAAAATAAAGGTTCAGACCCGCATGCAGGATGAGACTGCATGGCTGACCCTGAATCAGATGGCGGAGCTTTTTCAGTTGGACAAGTCAGGCATAAGCAGGCATCTCAAAAATGTATTTGAATCAAATGAATTGAAGCGGGATTCAGCTGTTGCAATTTTTGCAGCAACTGCCGCTGATAACAAAACCTATAATGTAGAATACTACAATTTTGACGCTATAATTTCCGTGGGGTACAGGGTAAACACTATAAGAGGCACGCAGTTTCGTATCTGGGCCACGCAAAGGCTCAAGGAATTCATAATAAAGGCTTTACCATGTGTAAATATGGTGTTAGAGACTGCTTTAATACTTTTCACAGCCTGCAGCCTTTTGGGAATAAAATAATTGAAAATATCTCCCGGGATTGGATGGGGCTGAGGATGAGGAATAGGGGTTGGGGAATAAGACCCCTCAAATCCTAAGGGCGAAAATGAGTCTTTTGGGGCAAAAGTATTAAAGCAGTCTTTGATACCGGGTTTTTAAAAAGAAACCAGGAGGTATTTATGAGCAAAATTGCGGCAGTAATTGAGGACTCTTTCAGGAAAAAGGTAAAAAAAGCCGGCATAAGAAACGCATATCTTCTTGTGTGCTCCGAAAAAAAGGGCATAAACATGAGTATTGCCGAGGGAAAAACAGGGGCAGCAGCGCCTGACCCCCGGCAGCCGGTGCACATGGCAAGCGTGGGAAAGTTGTTCACCTCCGTGATTATCAGCATGCTGTACGAAAGAGGCTTGCTGGATTTTTCCGATAAAATCGCGAAATATCTTGAACCGGGGCTGATGAAGGGCCTGCATATTTATAAAGGCACTGACTACTCCGGCGAAATAGAAATAAGGCATCTGCTAAAACAGACTTCCGGGCTGAATGATGTTTTTTATGTGCTTTATGAAAAGATACTGAAAGAGAAAAAATCATATACACCCGAGGATGCGGTAATTTGGGGAAAAGAGAACTTAAAGCCAAAATCAAAACCCGGAGCCGGGCATTTTTACACGGACACGAATTATTATCTGCTCGGCATGATAGCGGAAAAAATAACCGGAAAACACTTTCACGAACTGCTGCACGAAATGATTTTCGACCCTCTGGGAATGGACAATTCATGTATGTACGGGTACTCACAGCCGCGCGTCAAGCCTGAAGTGCCGGCAGCAGGGCTTTACATAAGGGGGACAAATCTGCTGGAAGTGCCCGGTTTATTCAGTATTGATTTTTCAGGCGGCGGAATCATTGCGCCGCCCGCTGACTATCTGAAGTTTATGCGCGGCCTGGTTCACGGAAAACTTATTAAAAAAGAAACTCTGGACAGGATGATTAACGATGATGCGGCTATGGGGCCGGCCCGGCCGGGAATGCATTATGGGTATGCTGTCTGGAAATTTACCCCTGTGCCGATACTCATACCAAAAAAACTCTCATGTTGGGGGTGTGTCGGTGTTACCGGCGCATTCATGTTTTACCACCCGGAAACAGATTCATACATAATCGGCAGTTTCAACGACATGTCAACCATATACTGGGCATTGGGGTTCATGCTGGGCAAGATCATAAGACCGCTGTTGTAAAGCCGGTGTAAGAGGCTTTTTGACGCTTTACGAAGTGCGGAAAAGAGGGTTTAAATCATGCTTTAATACTTTTCCGGCACAAACCATGGAAAAAATCGGAGGCTGAGAATATGAGTTCAGCAGGGGAACAACTGCTCGGAAATCCTGATATAGAGCCGTCAGACGGCGTTATTGCAAAGGCGCTCGGGAAATCGCACAAAGCATATGTCAGGTTTTTAAATGCAGTTAAAAAACGGGGTATTTATCCGGAATGGCGGTACTACAACGACGCCAAGGAGTGGCTGGCAAAGGGGCTTTTCAGGCGGACAGGCGCGCGGGGCGGCCAAATTGAAAAAACTATTTTTTGGCTGTCAATCCGGAGCGGTCTTTTCAGGGTCTCCTTTTATATTCCCGAAAAAAACCGTGCGGAGGTTTTGAGGCTTCCGTTTGACACCAAGGTTAAAAAAATGATATCGGCTTCACGGCAAATGGGAAAACTGAAATTTTTTCCTGTTATTTTTGAATTATGTTCAGACGGGATGTTTGAGGCCGTTTTATTGCTTGTTGATTTCAGGAAAAACATGGCATAGGAGGTAAAACGGGTGGAAATCCGGCAATACAGCAAGAAAGATGAAACCCTGCTTTTTGATTTGCTTATCAATGAAGGGGATGGCTGGATTGCTTATTACGGCCCGGCCGGCCGCGGTAAATATAAAAAAGCACTTGAATCAAGCGTCACTTATGTCGCTTATGACGGAAACCTGGTGTGCGGTTATGCCCGCTGCCGTGAAGACGGCGGATTCGGTGTTTATGTATATGATTTGCTTGTAAGAAAAACACACCGCGGAAAGCAGGCAGGTAAAACCCTTTTGGAGCGGGTGTTCAGTGACTTTCCGAATCAACCGGTTTATGTGATGAGCGATGTTGACCCGTATTACGAAAAACTCGGATATCACAGAGAGGGGTCAATATTCAGGGTTAAAGGCGGTGTCTGAAACATAAAACGGGGCTGTTCTTTGTGCGAATCAACTCCTGAATAAAGCATGCCGGGTTCCTCCTTTGTTTTAATGTTACCGCATAACTATTTAAACAAAGAGAACCCGCATGCTTTAATAAAAAACACTTAACATATTATCAGAGACTGCTTTAATACTTTTCACAGCCTGCAGTTTTTTGGGAATAAAATAATTGAAAATACCTCCCGGGTTTGAACCTGGCGGCCGGTAAAGGCGCCTCAAATCCTAAGGCCGGAAATGATATTTTGGGGCAAAAGTATTAAAGCAGTCTCTGACCAATTTTTTCTTTTCCAGGCCCGGTGTAAGATACTGTCAGAAATAGTGTGTAATTGAAAAAATAGTTTATTGCAATTTTCCTCTCCCTCCGGGAGAGGGCAGGGTGAGGGCGTATTTAAAGCTAAAAATACGCCCCCTCACCAAAGCCTCTCCCCCGAAGGGGAGAGGTATTATATCAAATACGGAATTACACACTATTACATACAATAACCCGGTGTAAGGCTTTAGTGTAACCGGCCGGTTTTATGCTATAATCTTTTGTATGATAATAGGCGAAATTTTCAATGCATTGATGCAGGAGGTTTTTTATGGCCGGCAATTCTCAGGTTAATAATCCCCTTCATGGCATCACTCTTGAGCAGATACTAAATTATCTCGTGGAAAAATTCGGATGGATGGAAATGAACCGCCGGGTGAAGATTAACTGTTTTTCCAGCAATCCGAGCGTCAGCTCGAGTCTGAAATTTCTGCGGAAAAATAACTGGGCAAGAATCAAGGTAGAGCGGATGTATCTTGAATCTGTCTCCGGCAAGAGAGTTAAAAACCGGGACAGGCATGAGTAGGGCAGGTTAAAAGACGGTGCTGGAGACTGCTTTGACACTTGATGATAACAGGACAGGACACAACAAAAATACAAGAACAGGCGGTTGTGAAAACAGGGCAAAGACGAGCGGCAGCTGAAGCCGGCCGCTCTACGGGGAATACAACAACTAAATAAGCCAACTTTAGTTCATTTAAAAAAATATAAGAA
>CAYGHG010000021.1:26805-30601 GCA_964349515.1 uncultured Spirochaetia bacterium | reverse complement strand
AGTCGCGAGGGAAGGCCTTAAATAGAAGGTATTTATAAAGGGCTGCGTGAAAACGATACTGTCAAGTATTGTGTGTAATTAGGCAATCTCATAAAAGGGGTTTTCTCCTGTTGTAGCCAAATTTCGTTCTAAGATTAACAAAAACACTATTCGTTCTGCCGAATTCACGTTAGGAAACACACCGATGTCGTAAGTCTTTCTGTTAAACTCCTTAAACGTCCGCTCGAGATAATTTGTTGTCTTGTATGCCTCGTGTTTGTCCGAAGGAAAAGACAGGTAAGTAAGAGTTGCTGTGAAATGAGCTCGGACATACCGGGCTATGGACATATTCTTGACCTTCCATTTAGTTATAAATGACCAGAAAAATTTTTCAGCCGTCTTCGTATTTTTAGAGAGTTTGTATATATGGGACAGATCTCCCTGCGCTTCTTTTCTCTCAGTCAGATTTCTGGCATAGTTCGCCACTCCCTGGATGAAGTGAAACACACACAATTGTTTCTTGTGGTAAGTAAAAAGGGAGTCTGTAACAGAAGCTATGGACTTGATGCCGTCGTGGATAATAACGCCGTCCTGTTTTAAATTTAGGCCGCGATTCAGCAGGTCGTTAACAAGTCCGAACCAATCAGCCTCAGACTCTGAGCGGCATATCTTAAAGCCAAGTATTTCTTTAGTACCATCGGCGGTGATGCCCATAACGGCCAGAATGACGCCCTGAGCGTCCCTGCGCCCGCGCCCGTTTTTAAAGGGGTTTTTAAACATTTTAGGAATTGTACGCAGGTTTATATACAGACCGTCCAGCAATAAAGCTTCATATTCTTTTGTCAGTTGTCTTTTCCTCCATTCGTCAAGTTTCTCCTGCACTTTCTTCAGCACCGCAGACACAGTAGTAGGAGATATTGCCGCGCCAAAAAGCTGCTTAGTAATTTTTTTAATACCTCTTGTACTTGGTTGAGTCACATACAGTTTCATTAAATCGTAGTCGAATTTGGTACTGCGCCTCTGGTATTTCACCAGTATTTTTGATTCATATACAACACCACGAAGTCTTGGGATTTTAAAGTCTGTTATATCTCCAAACCCATGGGCTTTTATGCTCTTTCTGATGCGGTAGCCATTGCGGAAGGCTACTCTGTCCTTTGTTTTCTCGTGCCAGGTCGCCCCGGCAAGGATTTCCGCCTCTGCCTCGAGACAGGTCTCCAGAAAAAACCTTTTGAACTCTTTCAGTCTCAACTCCGCGTCGGTCCAGAAACAATCTTTAAAATCTTGTGGCGTAAGACTATATTTCTCTGCTACACTTACTTGTGCAAAATCCAGTTCTAATGACCTCATAGGGGGTTCCTCCTTTTGGTTTTCTCAGCAAAAACCATTGTAATACAGGGTTGGAACCCCTTTTAGGGATATTACACACAAAAGTGTACACTAACCAAATGCGCTTCACCGTTGAAATAAGCTCCTTTATGATGTATTATATGTTTATATTAACAGGAGGGTATTTTGAAACAGGCACTGCTGATTCTTACATTAATAATATGCGCGCCTTTTGCGGCCTTTTGCGGCACCGAGGATGTCGGCACGACTTCGGCCAACTACCTCAAGATACCGCCCTTTGCCCGTGCAGCAGCTCTCGGCGAGGCATTTACCTCCCTCTCTGACGGGACGGCGTCGCTTTACTACAACCCGGCCGGCATCACTTCGGTTATGGGTTATGAGCTCTCTTTTTCCCACATCAGCTGGTTTCAGAATATTAACTACGAATACCTCGCGCTTGTGGCGCCTTTTCCCTGGTCAGAAGAGGATAAAATCGGATTTTCTTTTTCGTGGTTTCAGATTGACTCTATGTACAAGACCATCGAACTTCCTTCATACGATTACACCGATATTAACAGCCCTTCCATGAATTTCAGCGATTACAAGCTGTACAAATTTTCCCCGTATGATTTTTCCGTTTCCCTCTCATACGGAAAATCATTTTACGAACACTACTCGGCGGGAGCGGTCATACGCTTTACCTCCCAGAACATAGACAAATCAAACGGCTCAAACATATCAGCCGACATAGGCGCCATGTACAACAATATGTTTAACGGCCACAATATAAGGCTCGGCATTGTCGCCGGCCATCTGGGTTCGGAGATAAAACTTGAAAACACAGGTTTTCCCCTGCCCTTTATATTTAAAGCAGGCCTCTCGGACCGCTTTGAACTTTTTAACAACCCGCTTTTAATCGCCGCGCAGGCGGTGATACACGGGGACTATGACTCTGTGTATTCCCTCGGCTTTGAGTATGTGCTCTATGACATCTTTTCCCTGCGGGCCGGGCTGAAAACAGGCGGGTTTGACCAGCCTACTTTTGGGTTGGGAGTGCGCCATTCGGGCTTTGAGTTTGACTACGCCTTTGTGCGCTATGACGAGCTCGGGCCCACCCACAGGTTCTCGCTGCTTTACAGTTGGGGCACACCGGCAGTAGCGCTTGCTGTTGCGCCCGGAATTTTTTCCCCAAACAATGACAAATTCCTTGATACAACAGTGTTTACGCCTGCCATAAAACAAAAAGACAAAGCCCGTTCAGCCGAAATAGTAATAAGCGATTCCTTCGGCGCTGTGGTGCGCGTTATAAAAGCCGACCCCGCTGCCGTGAGGGTTCCATGGAACGGCGCGGGGGATACGGGCACCGTTCTGCCCGACGGAATCTACACAGCCGTACTTAAATGCAGATATGACAGCGGCGAGTCCGTGTCGCAGCCCGTCAGCGTTGAGATTGACAACACGCCTCCGAGGATGCGGGCCGGTGCAGAACCTCAATTCTTAAGGCCGGGCGCCGATGACGCGCTTCTCATTCCCTCCACATTTACTCTGTTTAGTTCTGACAGAAACGGCGTGGCAAGGTGGCAGCTCATGATATATGACAATAACAGAAAATTGTTTTATTCAACGACCGGCCAGAGCCAGCCGCCGGTGTCGCTGATATGGGACGGCAAGGGCAATGCCGGTGAATATGTGGAAACAGGCGAGATATACTACTACATACTGCAGTCAACAGACAGGCTCGGCAACACCGCGCAGACCCCCCCAAAAGCGCAGGTTATTTTGCTGAAAGAAATAAAGCTGACCTTTGCCTCTGACGCGCTTTTTGACCTTGGAAAGGCTGACGTTAAAATCTCGGCATACAGCATACTCAAAGAGATGAAGAAAGTAATAGACAAACACAAAGACTCGGACATCCTCGTTGCGGGCTACACGGACAACCTCCAGCCCTCCGGAGGAAAATACCGCAACAACAAAGAGCTCTCAAAGGCACGCGCCGACGCGGTAAAGTTCTTCATGATTAATCTCCTCGATTACGAAGCCAAACGCATAAAAACCGAAGGCTTCGGCGAAGAAAACCCTATAGCCCCCAATGACACGAAGGAGGGCCGCCTGAAAAACAGGCGCGTGGAGATATTAATACAGTCAACAATATACAAATAAAAACACACCTGCGGTTTTTTTAACAACAAGACAACTGCCGCAGACTGAAGTCTGCGGCTACATGAACGATTGCATAAACGATTGCATAAAACACTGCCTGTTACGCTTCGCCTTCACAACACGCCCTTGTACACGCCCTTGTAGGCGCAGGCTTCAGCCTGCGGTTCTTTTTAACAACAAAACAACGGCCGCAGACTGAAGTCTGCGGCTACATGAACAATTGCATAAAACACTGCCTGTTACGCTTCGCCTTCACGACACGCCCTTGTACATGCCCTTGTAGGCGCAGGCTTCAGCCTGCGGTTCTTTTTAACAACAAAACAACGGC
>CAYGHG010000021.1:13853-26705 GCA_964349515.1 uncultured Spirochaetia bacterium | reverse complement strand
GCCCTTGTAGGCGCAGGCTTCAGCCTGCGGTTCTTTTTAACAACAAAACAACGGCCGCAGACTGAAGTCTGCGGCTACATGAACGGGTTCATAAACGATCTTTTCACGCCACTTCAGCCTGTTTTATTCCCTTTACCGCTTAACTCACACGCTTTGAGATTTTTTATTATCTCTTTGATATCAAAATCCAATGACCCAAGCCCGTAATAATTTTCGAATTTTCCGCACAACCCCTTTCTGACCGGGTTGTTTGCAATATACAAAAGGTGGTGGTATATATTTTCATCTTCTCTTAAAATCCTGTCATAAAAATCTTTTTGCCAGATCTTCCCGTACATAACGGATGTCTTTTGTTTGAATTTTATCAGTGCTTTTCTGCTGTCGGAATTACAGGACATCCCTTCCAGCATGACGTGTAAGTGGTCGGGCATGAAAACATATATCCAGTTCCTGACACTGTTTTTTTCTGTAATATCAGCAAGGGCATCTGAATATTTTTTAACCGTGCCGGCATCGGTAAAAACTTTTTTCCTGTCCTTCACACAAACCGTAAATGATATCCGTTTCATGCCTTTGTATTCTTTTTCCGGAAGCCTGTGCTTCTTTTCAATAATATTATTTTCTGCCAATATGATACCCCCCTTTTTAATTTACCCGGTTTCATAACAACAAGACAACTGCCGCAGCTTTTTTATACAAAACGCATTTGCATTTCGTCCCTGTAGGCGCAGGCTTCAGCCTGCGGTCTTTTTACAACAAGACAACGGCCGCAGACTGAAGTCTGCGGCTACACAAACAAGAAGCATTTCGTCCTTGCAGGCGCAGGCTTCAGCCTGCGGTTCTTTTTAACAACAAAACAACTGCCGCAGACTGAAGTCTGCGGCTACATGAACGATTGCATAAACCACTGCCTTTTACCGGGGAACGGTTTATTTTATTAACGGCAGTTCAATTACAAACACGCTTCCGTCAGGGCCTGATTCCGCCCATATCTTACCCCCGTGGGCCTCCGCAATCTTACGGCATATTGACAGGCCCACTCCGTTGCCTTCGTACTCGCTTCTGGAATGAAGCCTTTGGAATATTTCAAATATTTTTTCCAAATATTCTTCCTTTATCCCTATGCCGTTGTCAGCCACCCTTAACACATGAAACCCCGGCTTATCTGCGGAGGAAATTGTAATTTCAGGATTTAGCGACGTATTGAATTTGAGGCCGTTTTCAATCAGATTCCTTATTAACTGCTCAAGCCTGCCTGCGTCGCCGTGCACCACAGGCAGAGTTCCTAAAATTTTAATATCCGCATTTCTGTCCGATATCCTGAACTTCAGCGCGTTTTTTATGAAACCCACGCTTTCATTGAGGTCAACCGGCCCGAAATTTGCATCTTTTCTTCCTGCGCGCGAGTATTCAAGCAGGCCGTTTATAAGCGTGTTTATACGCGACGCCCCCTCTGAGGCGTATTTGATATATTCTTTTGTGTCGGGGTCGAGCGCGTCCCTGTATTTTTTTTCAAGCAGCTGCACGTAAACCGATATCATTCTCACAGGTTCTTTTAAGTCATGGGAAGCGACGTACGCGAATCTCTCGAGTTCCTCATTTGAACGCTTCAGTTCTTCGACAGAAAGCTCCGCTTTTTTCTCTGCTTCCCGAGTTTTGGTAATGTCTTTCATGAGCAGGACATATCCCCTGTTCTGGCCCCTTTTTTCCAGCTTTGAACCAAGCAAAAAAGCATATGCCTTTGAGCCCTCGGGAGCGGCGAATTCAAACTCCTCATATATTTCAGCACCTGCTTTTATTTTTTCGTTTATGCCGGAAGGAAAAAAACCGCCGCCTGATATTTTTTCCGACAACTCGTCGCTGTTTAACCCTGTCAAGGCCACGGCTCCGCTATTTATGACCACGGGCCTGCCGGAATAATCAAACAGTATAAAACCGTCTCGCATTATGTCCGTTATCTGCCCGGCGGCGTGCTCGGTTGTTATGTTTAAAAAATCATATTTGGCGATCGCATAAATCACCCCCGCTCCAAATGTCAACAGGAGGATATTCCCCTCAAAAGGGGTAAACATCTTGGTTTCCTTTAAAATCACGCTGGTAAAAGTGCCTAGAATGAAGCTGACTGCCATAGATACCAGGTGTATATTTGTTATTGCCTTCATGGATTTGTCTTTTTCTTTCATCCTGAAATTGATAAGCAGTGCCATCCCCGACAGGAAAACCGTAATGTAATAAATGTAGTAAGAATAAACCCACCAGTTCCTGTTCCACACAGATATCAGGCCGTATTTTGTCCCCGAACAGCAGGTGACCAGCTTGCCGTTCCAAAACGCGATTGCGAGAATCAGAGGTATGATTATAAGCGGCACATACACCGCAGGTTTTTTTGCCAGCCTCTCATTGCGGGTAAAATACAGCACAAAGAACATATAGTAACTGGAAAAGCCAATCCACCCCGGTGCCTGCAGGTCGAGGATGATTCCCGCCGAGTCAAAAGATATGTTTGTGTTGTACAAAACCGAGTTGCCGAGCGACCAAAGGGCAAAGCTGGTGAATATTCCCATTACCATGAGGTTTATAAAGGAGGAGCGGCCCTTGGCGAGAATGTAAAACACCATCCCCATGTAAATGATAAAACAGCTGAAATGAATGACTGTCCAGATGTTCAAGCGCTTATCCCTCCAAAAATTTATGTTCAATACATTATATACCCGATACAGTCTGCAGTCTACAGTTTGCAGCTTATAGCTTAGTATTTCATCCTCGCATACACCACATCACCGTATCTTTCAAAACTCCTCTTCATTATGTCTGCTTTTGACGCGCGCTGCGATACCACCTTTAACCCCGAGGACTCAAGCACCCAATAATTGTCCCCTTTTACCTTTTCAATCATGGCAATGTGGCCTGTCCCAAATATCACTATGTCGCCTGGTATAAGCGGCTCATCCTTTTTAAGAATCATGCCCCGCGCCAGGAAATAAGACCTGAAATTTCTCGTGCGCCTCGCAAAGTTTCCGTCATACGGGTTATTCCAGCGCTTGTAAGAAAATACCTTTGGATACTTTCTATAATAATCACGCAGCTCTTTTTCAAAATAAATTCCCGCGTGTTCGTATGCAATTATGATGATGTCAACACAGACCAAGCCCCCCAGTCTGTAACCTATGTTGTCTTTTTCACCCATAAGCTGGTCATAGGGCCGTCCCATGAGTTTGCGCGCGGCCCGCAGGGCGTCTTCGGTATTGGGAATACCGTCGCCGTCAGCATCAGGGTCTTTGATATTTAGAATACCGTCGCCGTCAACATCACTGTCTTTGCTGTTTATGATACCGTCGCCGTCAATATCCTGCGTGCGCTGTTTTAACAGTTCTTTGCCGCTGAAATAAATGTAATGCCCCCAGCTCACAACTCCGAGCATAAGAATCAGGAATATTTTGAGTGTTTTGCGGAGCCGTCTGATAAAAACCCTGCCGGCAGATACAGGAGGGACAGGCGGCTCTATGCGTAGAAAGTATTGTTCGTCCAAAAAAACCTCCGGGAAATACAGTTTAAATTTTGTAATAACTTTCAGTTTTAAACTTTAACCTTTCAGTTTCAGTTACGGCTTGTACTTAAAAACTCCCATCCAGTCCCAGGGATACGGCTCTTTCATCCATTTCGGCGGGTTTTCAAATTCCGTCTGCCAGCCATACTCCACTTTTTCCGTTTTTATGCATTTTAACCCCGCGGCTGCCGCAAACATTTCAAACTCTTCTTTTGTATAATGTTTGGTCAGGACATTGTCTATCGGGATCAGCCCGTTTGCGAAATTACCCCTTTCAGTTTCATTGTCAGCGCTTTCTTTCAGGGCCTCTGCGGGATTCATGCCGTCCCTTAAATTCCATTCAAAGAGCCGCGCGTTTACCAGAAGCGAAGATTCTGACGAAGGTATGATGAAAACAACCACAGCTTTTTTTTTAAGTCCTGTTACGAGGTTATTAATCAGTTTTTTTCTCAAATCATGATCAGGGGCTATAAGGACATTTGCGCACACACAGAAATCAGCCCTTATTTTTTTCAGGTTTTCTTTTGTAAGGTCGGCGCCCTTAAGCGATACGTTATTTAAGCCTTGTGTTCTTTTTTGCGCTGATTCTATCAGGCATGACGACAAATCATAACCGTAAACCCTGCCAAATGACTCCGATAAAAACGGCAGGTAAAGCCCCGGCCCGCATCCAAAATCAAGGGCTGTTTTTTTCTTTGAGGAGTGTTTCTGTATTTCAGACGCTATTACCCCGCGGGTATCGGAATGAATGGAGCTGAAAATTTCCGCGTCATAACAGTCTGCCTTGTGGTCCCAGTATTTTTTGTCCAAAACGCCCCCTGCAGTTTTTATTTATCCGGAGGATATTTTTTATTATATACGGCGGGGGGTGGTATTACAATTCTTTTTCGTTGTGTATCCTGTCTTTTCCTGCATGCCTTTTCGTATTCATGCAGGGCAGGGCCGTCGTGCCCTGCCGGTTTTTCAATGAATCACGGACAACAGCCAAAACAACAAAACAAAACCGGACAACAAAACAAAACCGGAACGCCACGGTGGGCGTTCCCTACTTTTTTCCGTACAAAATCACCAGAAACATCGGTATTATGAATAATGTCACCGCGGTTGAAAAGAGCAGCCCCCATGCAAATACCAGCGCCACAGGCTGTAAGAACGCGTCCTTGTTTCCAAAAAGCCCGTAGGCAAGGGGCAGCAGCCCCGCTGCTGTCGTGAATGTGGTAAGCAGTATCGGACGTAAACGTATTTTTGAGGCTTCTATGATCGCGTCATGCGCGTTTTGCATTTTTCCCTTTATCCTGTTTACGAAATCATTGAGTATCAGCGAGTTGTTGACGACCACCCCGGAGAGCGCAACAAACCCCATAAATACGCCGAAAGATATCGGCTCTGCGTGTATGAAAAGAGTCAGCATCACTCCTATCAGGCCGAACGGTATAGCAAGCATTATCACAAAGGGCTGCGTGAAGGAATTAAAAAGAGTGGCGAGTATTATGTAGATTAACACCATGGCTATTAGGAAGGCTTTTCCCAGGTCAATAAACGACTCCATCATCTCTTTGAACTCGCCGCCAAAGGAAAACTTCACTTGAGGATATGCTTTTGTTATTTCATACGCGATTTTTCCTATTTCCGTATTTACCTTTGCAACAGAGGATATTTTTTTGTCTATTGAGCCGCTGATTGAAAGGCTCTTTTTCGTGTCCTTGTGTTTTAACACGGTAAAGCTGTACCCCTCTTCCACAGTGACAAACGGCCTGATAGGCACGCTCCTGCCTGTAATGTTGGGCACACTGCAGGAGAGTATTGCCCCGATGCTGTTTATCATATTATCGTCCGCTTTTACTATTACATCGACATCCTCACCAAAGGCCTTAATCGAGGTTGCTTTCGAACCCGACACCACGCCGCGCAGCGCGGCGCCTATCTGGGCCGGATTCACACCGGCGGCTGTTGCCCTTTCATTATTAATACGGAGCCTGATTTCCTTTTTCCCTTTTTCGAGGTCGCCTGACACCGACTTTACCCCATTAATTGCGGCAATTTTGGGTATCAGCTCGTCAGCAGCTTTTTGAATTTCCGCGTATGACGCTCCGGTGACGTCTATCAGTATGTCCTGGCGCGCGCCTCCGCCCTCGCGCCTGACCGGTGCTGCGGTTACTTCCTCCACACCCTCCGGTAATCCCACAGCGTCCCTGACTGAAGCAAGTATTTTCTCCTGGTCTTTTTCCGGCCTTTGCGATTCAAGTTTTAAGAACACCTTTATGTCGCCTATGTTTGAGGCAAGCCTGGGCGAACCCGAGGCAGGCACCTGCTGCCCCGCGTATGATATTACTGTTTCGATGTTGTCTTTTTGTACTTCCATTATCCTCTGAGTCATTTCTGTTATGACCTTATCCGTGTCTTCGAGGGCAAACTGCGGGCTTGCCTTTACATTCACCGCTATTTCAGTTGAATTCGAGTTGAAAAACTCCACACCTTTGAGTGTCCCGAGCCACATCGATACAACGAAAAGCACCGCCACTCCGGCTACAAAAACTAACCTATGCTTCATGGCAGCGCTCAGCAAAACACCATATTTTTCTTTTATGGCGTTGAACCACGATTCCTGCCTGAGGGTGTATGAAGTGTCCCCGCCTTTTAAAAAAGCATTGAGCTGCGCAGGCAGTATCGTGTACGCAAGCACCAGCGAAACAGCCAGGGTGATTATGATGGCCGTCGGTATCGGCCGCAGAAACGAACCGAGTATTCCGCTCACCAGTATGAGCGGGAAAAACGAAGCAATCGTGGTGAGTATGGACGCAAAAGCAGGCACAAAAACCTCGCCTGCGCCCTTTACCACAGCCTCTTCGGTGCATTTGCACTCGGTCATGTAGCGGTATACGTTTTCACCCACTACTATGGAATTGTCGACTATCATTCCCAAGACCATGACGTAACCAAATAGTGAAAGCATGTCGTATGAGTAGCCTAACAGTTTGAGCATTATGAGGGACGCTCCAAATGTGACGGGTATGCTGAAAGCTGTCACAAGTGCGACAGAGGGCCTGATGAAAAGCACAAGTATCACAAGTACCAGTACACCGCCCAACAACCCGTTTGAGTAGACCACAGAGAGCCTGTCTTTTATGAATGATGAAGCGTCATTTGAAAAACTCAGCTTTATTCCCTCAGGCTGTTCCTTCTTAAACTCCTCCGCCATTTTTCTGATGTCAGCCGAGAGTTTTACCGAATCCCTTCCGCGCGATTTTAACACGGTTAATATCACGGCCTGCTCGTTGTCGGCCTTAATGACCGATGACAAATCCTTGAAGCCGTCGTACACCTTTGCCATATCCCTAACTTTGAGCGCGCGGCCCGACTCATTTGCGCGCACTATCACATTTTTTACGTCTTCGGAGTTTTCGAGGTCTGATATCGCCCTTATCGAATACTCAGAACCGTTTAGTTTTTTGCTGCCCGCGGGTATGGCTATGTTTGAACCTCTTACCGCATTAATAACAGACAAAATATTGAGCCCGTATTCGGAGCACTTTGTCACGTCGCCTTCCACCCATATGGCGCGGTCAGCGTAGCCTGCCTTTTGGACGGATGAAACGCCTCTTATTTCCTTGAGTTTTTCCTCAAAAGCGGAGGCAGCCTGCCTGAGAGCCGCGTAATCAGCGCCTCCCGAGAGCTGCGCGGTTATTACCGGAAACTCGTCAGAGGTGAGTTCGGTCACCTCGGGCGCTTCCGCGTTCTCCGGCAGGGTGGTTATTCTGTCGACCGAATTTTTTATGTTGTTAAGGAGGTTCTGCGTGTCCTTTACGTCAGGCTCCAGGGTGAGCACCACAAGCGACACAGAATCACTGGAAGAAGATGTAATCTGCTTTATTCCCTTTATGTTTTTTACCGCGTCTTCCACCGGCGAGGTGACGAGTTTTTCCACCTCCTGCGGCGCTGCGTCAGGGTATATGGTGCTGATAATTATAATCCCCAGCTTTATTTCAGGCAGCGATTCCTTTGGCGAGGTCGCAAAGGTAAACACCCCGGTAAATATCAAAAACACCGCCATCATGTTTGCAAAAACTTTTTGCTTTGCGAGAAAACGTATCAGACCCATTTTTCACCTATCCTAACAAATTGGTTTTATTTATTGCTTCTTCTGCCACACCCGCGCTGCGGTCTTTAAACAATTTTACCGGCGCGCTTATGTTGTTCCAGATCACGATGAATGAAGGGATGATAAACAGCGTTACAAAAGTCGCGAACAAAAGCCCCCATGCAAAAACCAGCGCCATGGGCTGCAGCATCGGGTCCTTGCCGCCAAACCACCCGTAGCCCAGAGGCAGAAGCCCTGCAAAGGTCGTAATCGTGGTTATGATTACGGGCCTTAAACGGGTCATCGCGCCTTCCACTACGGCCTTTTCTATTTCCCTTACGCCTGTCAGCCCTTTTTTGAGCGAGTCAATAAAGTTTGTCATGAGTATTGAATTGTTTACCACAACTCCGGTTAACCCCACAAACCCCATGAACGACATGAAAGTAATCGCGTGGCCGTGCAGCAGCAGCGTCAGTATGACGCCGATGAACCCGAAAGGAATCGCGAGCATTATGATAAAAGGCTGCGTCAGTGAGTTAAAGAGCGTCGCGAGGATTATGTAAATAATCAGCACCGCGATAAAGAAGGCAAATGCAAGGTCCGCAAAAGCGTCCATCATGGCCTTGAACTCCCCGCCTGACTCAAACTGTACGTTAGGGTATTTGGCCTTCAGGGGATCAAGCTTTTTCATAAGCGCCATGTTTACCTGCGCTGCGTTTCCCTTTACCTTGTCAACCGTGCCGGTAACCGTCACGCTCTTGCGCCCGTCCTTGTGCTTTATCATGGCGTAACTGTAGCCCTTTTCAACCTTAACCACCGAGCTTAAGGGGATCATCGCCCCCATCATGTTCGGCACTTTGAGCGCGAGTATGTCTTCTATGTTTTTTATGTCGTTCTCATCCATCCTTATCTTTATGTCCACATTCTCCCCGCCGGTCTTTATTGATTTTACCTTTAACCCGGCAATTGCCGCGCGAAGCAGCATGGAGGCCTGGGTTATGTTGACGCCGGTCCTCATGGCTTTGGGTTCGTCGATTACCAGCTTTATCTCGTTTTTGCCGCTCTCGAGGTCGGAGTTGATTTCAGCGACAGGCTTTAACTTCTCTTTTCCTCTTTTTACCTCGAGGTTTTTAGCCAGTTCCATGAGCTCTGCCGATGCTTTTTCCAGCTCCTCATAGGTGTCTCCTGTAACTATAACGTTTATGTCCGCTCCCGCACTCGGGCCGCCCTTTAGAATGTCTATGGAAAATTTCGCTAGGTCCGGCCTCGCGCCTATCATCTCTTTGATCTGATTGACTATTTTATTCGCATCACGTGTCTTTCTCTTGTCCTCAAGCTGTAACAATACCCTGACATAGCCGATATTCGGCGCGAACCGAGGGGGCCCGCTCATGTTTTCCTGATATCCCACGTATGCTATGACATTATCAACGTCACCCTTGTCAAGGGTGAGGAGTTTTTCTTCCATCCCTTTTACGATACGGGTGGTGTCTTCTATTCCCATCGTGTTGGCCGCGTCAAACTGTATCGTAATTTCATTTATCTGCGTGTCTGAAAATTTCTTGTCCATCATTACGGCCGCAGCTACAGAAAAAACGAAAAGTAAGGCTATTACAACCGCAAAGACCACCCTGT
This sequence comes from uncultured Spirochaetia bacterium, assembly GCA_964349515.1. Taxonomy (GTDB): domain Bacteria; phylum Oederibacteriota; class PGYV01; order PGYV01; family CAYGHG01; genus CAYGHG01. Next base: position 17,445 of record CAYGHG010000021.1, on the reverse strand, counting down.
TTCTCAAAACTTTATCAAGCAGGCGTCCGTAGTTTGCCTTGAAAACCTCAAACCAGTGGTCGGTTCTGGTGTGGTACTTTTCCTTGTATGAAACAAAATCAGTGAGGTGCGACGGCAGAATGAAAAAGCACTCAATTACCGATACCGCGAGCGCGATTGAAATTACAATCGGTATGGCGCCCATCATTTTTCCCATCATTCCCCCCACCATCAGAAGAGGCAGGAACGCCGCGATGGTGGTTGAAACCGAAGCGATTACCGGCATTATCATTTCAGATGCGCCCTCCACGGCGGCCTCGTGCGGCTTTTTACCCATTTCCATGTGGCGGTAGACGTTTTCACCCACGACTATGGCGTCGTCAACGAGCATTCCTATCACCATGATAAATGCAAAAAGCGAAAGTATGTTGAAAGTCATGCCTATTGATTCGACAATAAGGAAGGAACCGCCGAGCGCGACAGGAAGCCCTATCGCCACCATTATGGCGACAGCAGGCCTCATGAAAACCAGCAGCAATGCCACGACTATAAACGCCCCGAACGTGCCGTTTGAGTAAAGCACGTTCATCCTGTCTTTTAAGCGTTCGGAAAAGTCATCGGCAAAAGTTATTTTTATGTCCTTTGATACCGAGTGTTTTAAATTCTCGGCATTTTTCCTTATTTCCTTTGAAATTTTATTTGAGTCAAACCCTACCATCTTATTGTAAGACATCAAAATGGCTTCCTCGCCGCCCGCGCGGAACATGTTGTCTTCGTCGGCGAAACCGTCTGTCACCCTTGCTATGTCGCCCAATCGTATGTTGTTTCCCGCGTCGTTTGAACGCACCACTATGCGCGAAACTTCGGAGGCCGTAGGCTGTTCGGAAACCAGCCTGACCGAATACTCTATGTCATTTATCCTTTTATTGCCGGCAGGCATGGAAATGTTTCTGTCCTGCAGGACGTTCATGATGCCGAGTATGGTAAGGCCGTAGCGTTCCAAATCAGCCTTTCTCGCATCCACCCATATGGTCTTGTCGGAATAACCCCATTTTTCAATCTCTCCCACGCCGCTTATTTTTGAGGTCTTGGCCTCTATCAGCCTGACTGTCTCGCGGCGCTCGGCGTAAGTACCGCCTGAGACCATCATCATGAGCATGCCGAACTCTTCGGAGGAGATTTCAAAAACATCCGGCTCTTCCGCCTCTTTTGGCAGGCTGGCTATCTTGTCAACAGCGCTTTTTATGTCGTTGGTAAGCTGTTTTATGTCATAACCCTCTTCGGCCTGCACCATTATCATGGAGAGCGACTCGGAGTTTGCTGAGAGAGTTTCCTTTACGCCCTTGATATTCGCGACCTTGTCCTCTATCGGGTTTGCTATCAGTTTTTCAATTTCGTCAGGCGAGGCCTGCGGATATATGGTGGTGATTACCACCATGCCGAATTCTATGTTGGGAAAAATCTCCTTGGGCGATGAGAAAAATTTGATGAATCCGACAAACATTATGAATATTGCAATGATGTTTACGAATATCGTCTTTTTTGCGAAATAACCTATCAGCGATTTCATTTTACTTCACTCTCCTTAAGGGAATTATAAAATCCGTCATATTTGCCCGACATTTTGTTCCATGATGACACCGCTTTTACGTATTCGTAAAATGCCGCTGTCTCTTTTATCTTTGAAGTGTGGTACTCCATCTGCGTGCCGAGGAGCTCGCGTGTTGAAATCCTGCCGGAGGAAAAATTTGACTGCTCGATTTTAAGCCTTTTTCCCTGCAGCTCTGCCGCTTCCTTTTTCAGTTCATAATCATTTTTGGCTGTCAGCAGTTTGCGGTAGGAGTTTCTTATCTGTATTTTCATCATTCTTTTGAGGAACTCATACTGTTCGAATGCCTTTTTGTAGCCTTCTGTCTTGTCGTCAACATCACCGTTTCCGCCGCGGTTCGGGAAACTGTAGGAAAACTGCACTCCGGCCATAAATGAGTTGTAGTTGTTGTTGTCAAACTTGTCATAGGCAGCCTCGAGATTGCCGTCAGAGGCTTCCATGGTGTAGTTGCCTATGAGGTTAAGCGAGGGAAGGGCGGAAATTTCCGAAATTTCTTTGCCTGTCTTTGCCATGTCCATGGCGGTTTTTGCGATTACAACAGCGGGCTGAAGATCTGTCAGGGTGTTTTCGAGTTCCTCTGTCAGTGATTCCGGCACATGCGTCTCTTCTACTGTATCAGTCACGCTGACGCTGACTCCGTCCCATTCGGTTACTCCGTAACCCGCGAGGCTGAGGAAATTTTCCTTTGCGAGCTTTACGTTATTTTCCGCGGGCGTAATTTCAGCCTGCGAATTAAGAAGCGAGGCGCGGGTCTGCAGCACATCGCGTTCCTCGCGAAGGCCTATTTTTTTTAATTTCACGGTTTCGTCGTAGAACTTTTGCGAGTCTTCCAGAAAACCTTTCTGGATTTCCAGCAATTTGCCCGCCATGTATATGAAGTAGTACGCCTCTTTCATCTGGCTCACGTGGTCAAGCACGGAATTTTTAAGCCCCGCGCGCGACAGCGACACCGAGTACTCGCCTATTTTTATGGCTTTCTCATCCGGCCTTCCCCAGAAATCTTTCAGCAAAGGCTGGACGTAATTGATTGAGAGTTTGGGTGTAAAAGAAGGGTTATACGGCCCTGTAAACAACGAAGCGTCAAGCCCCGGTATGGAAAACCCCATATCAGGATAAAACATGCTGAGCCTTGTAGATGTAAAGTCCAGGCTCAAAAACCCTCCTATAGGCAGCTTGTTTGAGAGGCCCGCACTGTATGAGAGGACTTTTGTCCGGTCAGGCGAAAACGGGCTTGAGGGCTCTGCCTTTGACTCACTGTAGTTCACCCCGCCCTTAAAGAAGAGGTCAAACTGCGAGTATGTTTTTTCGACAACCGCCTCTGATATTTTAAGGTCAGATACCGCTTTTTTGAGGTTCTCATTTTTTTCAAACGAGGTTTTCAGCGCCTCGTCAAAACCTATTACTGTTTCTGCATTAACAAACGAAGATAGAGCCAGAATTACTACTGCAGTTACAAAAAACTTTTTCATCTGCATTCCTCCCTGTTGGTATGTGCTTTCCTGTCTATGCACTGCTTGAGTTTGTTAAGCAGGCTTATCAGCGAATTTTTTTCAGTATCAGAAAATCCGGTAAACAGTTTTTCAAAATGCTTTCCGGACGCCCTGCCGATTTTCATTCCGGTCTCTTTTCCTTTACCGGTAATCGTAATAAGAGTTTCACGCCTGTCCTTTACAGAGCCTGTTTTTTTCACCATTCCCGCGGCTTCAAGCCTTTTTATTATCCTCGAGAGCGTGGCGGCGTCCTGTATTGTAATCTCGCCTATCATCTTTTGCGACATGGGGCCTTTGGATGACAGCACCATCAAAACCTGAGCCTGTTCGGGGGTAATCCCGCCCCTGCCCGAACAGCGAGACCCCTCGCGGCGCAGCGACATCCCGACCTTATAAAGCGCAAAACCAACCTCTGCCGTGAGGCTTTTATGTACGTTTTTCATGTATGCCGCCTTGTTGTTTTTTTGTAACTGAAAAGAGTATAGGAAATAATGGTTGACCTGTCAAGTAAATT
>CAYGHG010000021.1:0-13753 GCA_964349515.1 uncultured Spirochaetia bacterium | reverse complement strand
TTTTTTTGTAACTGAAAAGAGTATAGGAAATAATGGTTGACCTGTCAAGTAAATTTTTGGTTAAGATTGTGTTTATTTCCCCTCTCCTTTTGGGAGAGGGCCGGGGTGAGGGGTTTTTGTCTGCCTGTTTCTCTTTTGTCAGCTTGATCTGTTTTTTTGTGTTCTTCTCCGCGCATAGGCGGGTTTTAAACCCGCCTCGTCTTTAGCGCCGTTTTTACAAAAAGTTTCTTCCAACCGTAGAGACACACCTCTGCGTGTGTCTCGTCTTTCACGCCCTTAACGTCTTATAAAACAAATACGAGACAGGCACTGAGGCCTGTCTCTACAATAACAAAAAAAACGGGATAACGCTTACCCCTTTTTCACCGCAATCTTTTGTTTTGGCTTTACGCCCTGAGCCTTTGCGCCCTGAACCATTCCTTTCAAAAACGCCCCCAGCTTCCCCACTGTGTCATCGCTCAAACTGTGGGATATTTCCCTTGATTCCAGTTTTGCCGCCTCTTCTTCCACCTTTAATACGTCTTTAAGGAAGGAGAGTATGGTGTTGTTTTTCTTTGATATGCGTTCGGCGCGTTTGCGCCCGGCATCGGTTAAGGTTATGTAACCGTAGCGTTCCTGGGAGAGGAGTTCATGGGCTTTGAGAAGGGTGACGGCCGAGACCACGCTGGCCTTGCGCACATTCATATGGGTGCCGATGTCAGAGACACGCGCCACGCGCTTTTCGCGCTCTATGTGATAAATGGCCTCAAGATAATCCTCCATGGCCCCCGATAAATCAGCGTATTCGATTTTTGTTCTCCCGGAATGTTATGTTTGGCTAACAAAATAAGTATACTGCGTTTTGAGTTTGTGTCAAGGAAGTTTTAATCCTTAACCCCCTTTCCCACTCTTTTTAGTACCCCCTTGAGGGGTAAAGGGGGCGCAGGGGGATTTGCCTTTGCTTTTTTTGTCTTTGTCTCTCTGTTTTCTATTGTCAATTGCTCTATTTTCCCCTGTATCTCAGCGAGAAAATATGATTTACCCCGAGCCCGCCTGCCGTGATTACCGTGTAATCAATAACTACCGGCATCAGGTTTAAGCCTATGCCTCCACTGAGGCCCGTAACCGCACCCTGCTCTGTTTCGCGGCCGCTCTCCCAGGCATAGCCTGCCCTGAAAAAGAAATTACCGGCAAAAGAGTACTCGGCGCCGGCTGCGGCTGTAAGCGCGCCGTCAATACAGTATTTAATGTCCGCAGAGAGAGAAAAAGAATTCATCAAACCGCTGTTTATTTTATACCCGCCGCCTGCCTTTATATTTACAGGCGGTGTGCTCTGCGTGTGTATGCCCAGATTCTGAACCGCAACCCCTATTTTTGCGCCGTTTCTAAAAGTAAAAATTCCTCCCGCATCCATCAGCACCGCCGGCTCCTCGGGGCTGTTGTTGAAATCCCGCGCGAGATATTTCAGCCCCGCGCCGAGAGAGAGCGAGACTCCCGGAATAGTTGATCCCTCTGAATAGTAGTCAAATACTTTTGCCCCGTAAACCGCGCTCACCATCAGCGCGTATGGCCTTATGGTTTCCCCGGTTAAGTACCCGTACTCGTCTATGTTTTCAACCTCACCCATCCCGTTGTACATAACAGCGGCGCAAAGCACGCTGCCGGGGGAGAGAGAAAACGCGGCTTCTATATTTTGTATGGAAGTATCCAGATGCCACTTGAGGTATGAAACGGAAAGTTCATATTTTTTTATAAATGAAAGCCCGGCAGGGTTTGAGTAAGCGGCGGAAGAGTCGTCAGAGACAGCAGTAAAAGCGCCTGCAAGCGCACGGCTGCGCGCGCCGGGCTCTATGTTTGCCTCCCTGTAGTCTATGTTGTCAGCAGCGCCGGCCGCGGCCCACAACAGCCACACCCCAAGCGCGATTATTTTAGCGCGCAACTATTACCTCTTTATGATAAATTTTTTGGATTTAAAATTGATGATTTTCCCGGTGTCGTCTTTGCCCTGGATGGTGTAAAAATAGACGCCGCTGGGGTATTTGCCCGTATCAAGTTTTATCCGGTAGAGTTTGTCATTGGGCGTCCAGCCTGTTTTGTAGTCCACAGTATCCACCAGTCTGCCGTCAACCGCGTACACATAAATCTTTATGTCGGCTTTCTTGTTTATATTAAATACAATCTTTACCTCGTCTTTTCCCACGCTCGGATACACCTCGGTGTCCCTGTCTGTAACCGTTACGGCAAACGTGGCAGTGGGCTCCGGCGTGCCCTCAACACCCTGAGTAGCCGTTGCCGTGTAAACAGGAAGCGGCGTATTGGTCGGAACAGGCGTATTTGTGGGCATAATAAAATCAAACCCGTATGCCCTGTTTATGTATATGCCCCCGGTTCCCACAACACCTACAGCCGTCAGATAACCCCTGTCGCAGTCATAAGTAAGATCATTAATCCCGCATGGCAGGCCTGAAGAAAAACTGTTCCAGTTTGCCCCGCCGTCAGTGCTGATTTTTACCATTTCATCCCTGCCCCATCCTACGAGGGTTCCGCTCATGCACTGGGGTGCGGCTATCCCGCAGACATATCCTGTCATCATATTTCCCCTCAGCTCAAAAGACGACCCGTTGTAGTAGAATACTTTGCCGTCCCTGCAGGCAACATAAAAATTACCCGGCGCTGCAGGGTCAAGTGCTATTGTTTTTGTATCCTCGCCGTACAACCCGAGGAGTTCATACGTATCTGATGAAAAATTATATTTATACGCGCCGCCGGCAATCATATTAACCGCCAATACAAAATATGTATCCCCGTCTGCCGGGCTTTGCTCCACTATCCAGCAGGAGGTATTCGCGGGCGCATTACCGCCGTTAACCATGTTCCAGCTCTGCCCTCTGTCAGTGCTCCTGTACAATCCGCCAAATGTGGCGCACACCATTTTATTGCTGTCATTCCTGTCTATTGAAACATTTATCGGCCTGTCCGGAAAAGTATACATGACCGTAACAGTAGGCATGGCAAGGGCATTTGTAAACTTATAAAGTTTGTAATCCGTATAGTTGGTGCCCCATATTGTGTTGTTGTCCTCCGGGTCGCGCTTGAAATCGGTAAAATCTTTTATCGCTGCAACAGGAACCGCAGACGCGCCTGTTTCATCATACTCAATCCTGAAAACACCCTGGCTGCCCGCCCAGCTGGACATATATGCTATACCTTTTCCCTGGCTGTTATAACCGCAGTAATCAACCGCGTCAGAACCCATGCCGCTGCCCGCGACATACACCCAGTCATTTCCCGAAATAACCGGAGTCACCGTTGCAGTAGGTGTCGCAGTGAAAGTCGCAGTAACAGTGAATGTAGGAGTAAAAGTTCTCGTAGAAGTGGCTGTAAGACTGTCAAGATGCGCCAGATTAAACCTCCAGAGGCCCGCGCCGTTTGAACCGTGATACATATACCCGGTGGAAGAGTCGTATTTTAGCATCAGCCCGCCCGCTGTCAGGCCGTCAGAAACACGCTGCCATGTTGAGGCTCCATCAGTGCTCACATAAACTTTTGCGGCTTCACCGCAGGCAAAAAGATATTCTTTTCCCCCATAATAAGCCAAAGCACACTCCCTGCCTGAAGTAGCAGAAGCCTCGCCGGGATACTGCCCTTTTGTAATAAACGAAGTGCCGTTATAATAATATGCCTGTCCGTTGTCTGCCAGTACGTAAAAACAGCCGGGATTGTTTGTGTCAATCGCCATTGACCTGGTTCTGATACCGGCTAAACCCATTGCCGTCAGCGAATTTGACGACATTTCATATTTATACACCCCTCCGAAACTAACTCCGTTGTTCCAGTTAAGGCAGACTGCGTAAAAAATATTTGCATCCCACGGGCTCTGCTCAAGCTGGACAAAACCCTGCGCGTTTATCTGATAAAACGAAGCGCCGCCGTCATCGCTTCTGTACAAACCGTCATATGTCCCCGCAAGTATACGCAAAGGGTCTGCCCTGTCGGGTTCCACGCTGCAGGCAGCGCTGACTACGCTGTTTAATTGCGCGCTTGTGTTTGTTGCGGATGTTCCTGTAACCCCCGACATCTTATAATACAGCCCGTCCCAGTTTACACCGTGGAGAATTCCCGGGTCAAAGGGGGATACCTTTAAATCCATAAAATCTTTTTTTGCCCACAAGGCGGTGTATGGAGGATTTAATGTTCCGTCAAGGTCAATCCTAAATACGCCCGCAGTATTTGCCCATGTACACAAATACAGCTTTCCGTCAGTAACCCTGCTCATGCCAAAAATCTGTTTCCCGTCAAAAGGCGAGGACGCACATACTTTTTCCCATGTAACGCCATATAATAATGAAGACAAAAACATAATTACTAAAAACAAACTGATTTTTTTCATATAACCCCCCTGCTTAAGTTGCCAAACTTGATTCTGGCATTTTTTTTAACATAATAATAATATATACCAAAAATACTACAAAATCAATTTTTTATTAATCTTTTTTCTTACAACCTACCCCTTCCAGAACCTATACTTAACCAGTGCCCATACCGCGTCTATAGCGTCGTGCCATTTTATTTTTTTGCCTTCCTTTACAGTCCTTGCCCTGTACTTTACCGGCACTTCCACAATCCTGCATTTAAGCCTTGCTGATTTTGCTACAACCTCAGGGCAGAATTCAAACTTTTTCGCCTGCATTCCAAACCTCTTAAAAACATCCGCCCTTACCACCTTGTACCCTGTAGCCTCATCCGTTATCTTTATGCCGTATATGAAATTTGCGAGAAAGGTAAGTATCCTGTTTGCAAGCAGGTGTTGGGGCTTCATGCGCTCTATTGAGCCCAAAAATCTGGATCCAAACACCACTTCCGCTTCATTATTAATAATAGGCGCTATAAGCCTGCCATAATCCCCTATGTCATACTCCAAGTCGGCGTCTTGTATTATGACTATGCCGCCTGTCATGTGGGGGGTTGCCTCCTGTATCGCATTGCCCTTACCGCCCGGTTTTTTCCTGTAAACCGCCTTTATGACCCCGGGGTTGGCCTGAACATATGAGCGCACTATTTCCGTTGACCCGTCTGTGGAACCGTCATCTATTACAATTATTTCTTTTGAGGCGGGAATGTCAACTTTCAGAATCCTGTCAAGCACCTCTGCGAGCGTTGCCTTTTCATTAAGTACCGGGACTATCACTGACAGTTTCATCATATTCTCCTATTTTCCCCAGATGGCCTTTACAGCCTTAAACCCGATTTTTATGTCTTCAAAAGATTTGATGGAAAGCAGCCTCTTTAACAGATATTTCGGCCTGCCGTAAAACGCCTTGTGCGCCGCGGCATAATATCTGTCCACGGTTTCCGCGCTTAACCCCGGCAGTTCCATTACCGCCGTTGAAAAATCATACTTGTCCCACTCTTCGTGGCTTAGCCAGCCGTTTGCCTTTGCCTGCTCGTACATTTTTGTGCCCGGAAAAGGCGTGGTGACATTGTACATGGCAAGATCGGCGTCAAGCTCTATGGAAAACTTTATTGTTTTTTTAAGATGCTCTTCCGTTTCTCCGGGGCTTCCCAGCATAAAGCTGGTCCTGCACTCAATCCCCGCTTTTTTTGTCATCATTACGGCTTCTTTTGCCTTTTCAAGAGGCGTGGTCTTGCCCAGGCTTTTGAGTATTTCCTGATCACCCGACTCAACTCCGTATAAAAGCTGGTGACACCCGGCTTTTTTCATAAGTTTTAACATATCCTCATCTATGAAATCCACCCTTGCGAAACAAACCCAAGTCAGGTCTATTTTTTCCTTTATAAGCCTTTCGCAGAATTCCCTGACATTGTGTTTAAACGCCGTAAAAGTATCGTCGTAAAATGAAACTTCCCTTATGCCGTATCTTTTCTGAAGCATTTTTATTTCTTCAATCACATATGCCGGGGAATTAACCCTGATTTTTCCCCCCAAATAGGCGCCGAAACAGTATGTGCATTTTCCGGGGCAGCCGCGGCTTGTTATCATGCTTATGGAAGGAAGCCTTTTATAAGATCCGAGCGACGGCACATACCTTTTCATTTTTAACATGTGATACGCGGGAAACGGCAGGTCATCAAGATTTTTAATCAGCGGCGGTTCCGGATTGTGCGTAATGACGCCCTCTGACTTGTAAGAAAGCCCGGGTATTGAGCCGGGCTTTTCCCCGGAAAGCAGCAGCCTGAATGTCTCCTCGCCTTCACCTCTGATTACAAAATCCACATCAGGGTTTGAGAGGGCTTCATCCGCCTTGAAAGTCGGGTGCACGCCGCCCATTACAATTTTTGATTCGGGAAGCATTTTTCTGCTTAATCCGGCCAGCCTCTTTGCCTCTGCGTATGTCGTGGTTGTCGCGCTGATGCCTACAAAACGCGGCTTATACCCTGTTTTTTTCAGTATCTCTTCATAAGGTTCAAACTCAACCTGCATGTCAATAATAGCTGTTTCATAACCGTGCTTTTCTGCGTATGACGCTATGTAAGCAGGGCCCAGCGGCGGCATCGCGCCCGCGACACCTTTCCATATACTTCCTTTTTTTCTTATCCACTCGGGGTTTACAAGAATTGCGTCCAATTATTTCGCCCCCGCCCTGCTTCTTGTTAAAAAATATGCCGCTATGTTCAGTGCCGCAACTGCCGCAACCCAAAACAACGTAACTGATATGTGGGGCATTGTATTTTTAAAAGAAGGAAGCGCTCCCGAGATGTCAGACTTAAAAACCGAAGAAAGTATGGACAACACCCAGTTCTCGCCGCCTGACTTGTCCCAGCGGAACCACGGCACTATGGCAATAACGCAGGAGATTAAAAATCCGTACGCGCAAAGCCCCTTTACGGCGGCAGAGAGGCGCTTATCCCTCATAGAGGCAAACAGCGCGGCCATGCAGGCGGCAAACAAGAACATTATCTGGATAAAATATCTCGGTGCGCTGTTGCCCGTGCCCCAGTCATCCCATGAGGTTATCAAAATAAAATATGGCACAAATATAACGGCTGCTTCCACAGCCGCGGCCCTGCTGTTTTTAAAAAGCAGCGCGGCTCCCGCAAACGAAAGAAGAAAAACCGGTGAAAAGAAAAGCAGCCCCTGCTGCCTGTCAAGAAAATATACAAGTATGCCCCTGATATTTTCAAAGGTAAACCTGTCCATTACCCCGCCGCCGGCCGAATACGAAGGCAGCAATGAGCCGAATCTTGAATAATTCAGGTAAAAATATCCCGCCGCAAAAACAGCCTGAAGCCCGCCGAATATAAGTATCTGCAGGGGCTTTTTTCTCATATAGAAAATGTACAGAAGCGCCATGCTGCCGCAAAGCGGGGCGTTTTTAATATGCATCCAGAACAGCGCGGATACAAGAACGGAAATCAACAGCGTATTTATTTTTTCTTTTTTTAGCAAAAGATACGCTAAGCAGAGAATTACCGCGGATATCATTTCTGTACTTATCATATTTACAAATCCAATCAACGGCATGGATAAAGCTGCAGTTACAGAGGCTGCAAACGAGCCCCGCGGGCTGCCTGTAATATGCAGGCACACAAGGTAAATAAGGGCCGCAAGCACAGAAGCCGTAAGCGCGGAAAAAAGCGTGACCCCCGTCCTTCCTCCCGCAAAATAAAAAGGCGCTATAAGCGCGGAGTACAGTACCGGGTGGTATGAGTAGAGTTTTCCGTTTACTTCAATATCCGTACCCTGTGGTTTTAACTCCCTGCTGTGAAATCTTTTATAATCTTCATTTGCGAAGTTGTTGCTGATATCCAGATCCCTGTCATAAGCTATGCTGTGCGCGGTCAGCAGATATGCCGGCTCATCGCCCGTGGGTTCGTTTGCCTGGTTATACCTTAACGTCAAAAAACAGAAAAACAAAAAGTATACAGACGCCAGATATAAAAAAGCCTTTTTGGCATTCACCCTCTGCACCACCCCGGAGCGGTAAAGATAGCTGAAAGACTTATACGCCATATACGCGAGCGTCAGCACGTAAGCCGCGGCCAGGATTAGCTCGAGTTTGCGCAGGGTAAAGTTGTGGGGGTCGGGAATCTGGAATTTTACCGCGAGAGGCGTGATAAACAGTATCAGCGACGCGTAAAGCGCGGGGGAGAGCCTTTTGAAAAACATTTTGAAATCAGCCCTCATGATGCGCGAGAGCAGCAGGCAGGCGAGCAGCAGCGCGCCGTAAATAAGCACGGGAGCCGCAAAAACAGCGGCTGAAATCTTTTCGCCGAGGTTAAAATAAAACAGCACATAATAGCCGTATGCAGCCGCGAATATGAAATGCTGCATCTAATAGCCCCCCTGCTTTTCCAGCAAAACCACCCTCACACCGCGGAAGTCTTTCTGCCCCGCGGTTTCAAAACCTTTCGGGTACGGGAAGACCCCCCTGCCCGGCTCTTTTATGAGCGTAATCCTGCCAGTGCTGCGGGCGAGCACTTCAAACACCGGCGTGTCTATTTTTCCCTGCTTGGGGTTTGTTTTAAGTTTCAGTTTGCTGCTTATTAAATCCCCGGCTTTCTTGATATGCAGCGCCGCGCCTTTTAATTCAGCCTCCTGCAAATCAGCATACACCCTGTTGTCAGCGCCTGTTTTATTCTTAAGCGCGTAAAACTCAAAAGCGGCGTAAGAACGCTCTGTCTCGTGGACTGTTACTGTGTTTTGTTTTACCGCTTCCGCATAGGCTGAAGCGTAGTCAGGCGCGAGAAAATCTTTTGCCGTGTGGCTTCTCACCGCCGAGTAGGCGCCTGCCGCGAGGAACACAGCCATAAACAGGGCCATGCCCGCCTCTGACATATATGACATGCCTATGCCGAAAAGCAGTATGATAAAAGGCGCCGCGATTATCAGATTGTACGGGTCAAAAAATCCGGTGGCAAATGAAAGCAGCCACGGCACTACCAGCACTGCGGCTATTATGAAGACAACCGCGTTTTCAATCTTTTTTTCCATTATCCGGCGCCTCGTCACCGCGCCCATAAGTATGAACCACAGCGCAGCCGCGGTCAGCGCCCAAAAAACCCACCCCTGCGGCGCGGCAGGGCCAAAGGTGTAAATTTTTACCGCTTCAAAAATTGCAGCCACGCTGCCGCCGCCTGACGGCTGATAAAAAATAAAATTATTGGCAAGCCCCGGCGCGAGCGGCAGCCACAGCACCGCTGTTACAACCTGGCTCAGCGCCCACTGCTTCGGCCTTATTTCCTCCCTGAAATATGTAAACATCAGGATGTTCATGGCGGCCAGGACTATAACCGCGCTGTGATGGGTGTAGAGCGATACTGCCGACCAAAAGACAAAAGGCCCGAACGTGAATGCATTGTATTTTACAGAGATAAGAAAATAGTAAATACAGAGCATCAGCGAAAGCTGGGCAAGGCAGTAAACCGCGGCCTGCTGGCCGGCGTAAAACTGAAAGGGGTTAAAGGCAAATACTATAAATGCAATGGTCGCGGCCTTTTCCGAGAAAAAGCTGCGGGAGAGCTTGTAAAATACAAAAAGCGAAACAGCCGATACAAGCGCGGGGAACAGCCTCAGCGAAAACTCTGAGACGCCTGCCGCTTTCAGAAACAGCGCCTGTATGAGATAAAACAGCGGAGGGTTTCCGGTGTGCGCGAGCGAGGAAAAAAATATTTCAGGAAACCCCCCCGAGAGCGCGGTCCTTAGTGTTTCAAACTCCTCCGGCGACACGGGTTTTAACCCGGGGTTAAACCAGCGCAGAAAAAGCCCTGCAAGGGCCGTCACGATAAAGACAAGCGCTTTTTTATTTCCCATCATTTACACCCGCTGTTTTTTTGTAAAGCTCCAGCGTCTTTTGCGCGGCCTCTTTCCACGAAAACTTTTCCGCCTGCCTGAAACCTTTTTCTTTAAGCTGCGCCCGTTTTGCCTCGCTTTTTTCAAGCTCTGTCATGGCGCGGGTTATGTCCTCAACCGAGTATGGGTCAATAGCCATGGCGGCATCCCCCGCGACCTCGCCTAACGATGTGTTGGAGGCGCATATTACGGGAAGCCCGCAGGCAAAAGCCTCAAGCACCTGCAGCCCAAACCCCTCCCATATTGAAGGAAAGAGAAAAAACAGCGCAGTGTTGTACAGCGCTATCATCTCGTCGTCGCTCACATATCCGGTTATAGTCACGTACTTTTCCAGGTTGAGGCTTTTTATTTTTTCGGGAATCTTTGTGGTCTTCAGCTCTTCCGCGCCTATTGATGTAATCACCAGCTGGTATTTGTATTCGGTCATGTTGTTGAAAAGATTGAAAGCCTCAATAGCGCGGTCAAAGTTTTTTCTGAGGTCGGAAGCCGCGGTCATCAGTATGAAAGGCTTTGAAAGCCCGAACTTACTTTTAGCGGCTGTTATTTTCCTGCTCTCTTTTATCTCCTTATACTTCGGCTCCACGCCCTCTGTTATGACGCTGATTTTGTCAGGCTCTGTTCCTATCCGTTTTATTATGTCGTTTTTGGAATATTCGGAGACGGTTATAACTGCATCCGCTTGTTTTGCGGAAGCAGGTATGACCGTTTTCAGATAGGCATCCACCGCCCTCTGCTTTACAGTCGGCTTTGAAACAGACATTGATATGGGTCTTACAAACATCGTGTCATGTATGGTTACTATTTTTTTGCCTTTAAAGGCGCGGCTGAATACAGGCAGTTTGTTGTCGGTGCAGTGCAGTACCGAACATTTGTCTTTCTGCGCCTGCTTGGGAAGCAGAAACTGCTCGTAGTAAAGCGGGTTTGCGGTGTTGAGCCTTTTAAATTTCAGGTTTTTGCTGCGGATAAAATCAGTCAGCACGGAATTTTTGTCAAGATACACATAAAACTCGTCCTGCTTTGAAACCTCTATCAGGTTTTTTACAAGATTCGCCGTATAGCGCCCCACGCCGCGGCGGAATATTATCCTGCCGTCAATTGCCGCCCTCATACCGCGCAGCCCCCGGATTTTTCCGCTGTGATTATGAAACTGCCCCCTTTGTTGTTTAGAAAGGGCCTCATCAATGCGTCGGTTGCGTCAAGAATAAAAAATACAAGAGGCAGCGGAAGCCTGCCTGTTAATTTTTCAAGAAACGACGGCAGCCTGAGGTAGTTTGTGGATTTAACTTTGATGGCTGTAAAACCGGCGTCAGCGCAGAGCTTTACAACATCAGCGGGGTTGAAGTTGTTTATGTGGTCCTTGTGCTCTTCTTCCAGTTTTTGAGCGTGCTTTTTGAAAAGCAGTTTGTAATAAGAGTCGCGGTTGGTCAGGGATATTATCACGATACCCCCTGTTTTGAGGGCGGCATAGGAATTTTTGAGCGCTTTTTCCGGGTCATAACAGTGGTCCAGCACCTCTTTAAAAAGGCAGGCGTCATACTCGTTTTCGTAGTTCATCTCTTCCGCGGTGCCGCGCAGTATTTCTATCTCCTCCTCGCGGATATCGTTTGGGAGCATTTTTTCCGAGGGCTCAATGCCGGTGTATTTTTTAAGCGAGTTCTCGACAAGCCGGTAAAAATCACCCCTGCCCGCGCCGGCATCAAGCAGTGTTATGTATTCGTTTTTTTCCACGACAAGTTTTTCAATAATAGATGCAATGTTTTTATTCAGCCTTTTCCAACGCGCCTTCATGAGGGCGTTTGCTTTGTTCTGAAGGAAATCAGTGTCATCCCACTGGGTCTGGGTTTCCTGCCACTGCTTTAGTTTGCCGCTGTTTTCCATTTGTCCCCGCGTATTTTAATATAATTTATGTTCTATTTTAAATTAAGAAGCATAAATATTCAAGGAAAACAAAGTAAAAATTAGAATTTCCCTCTCCCGGAAGGAGAGGATATCGTTCCTCCCTCGCCCTACTTTTAGGGAGAGGGCCGGGGTGAGGGATGTCGTTGTCTTAAAGCTTTTGTCTTTTGTCTTTTGTCTCAAAACTTCTGTCTTCTGTCTCTTGTCTTTTATCCCTTGTCTCAAAACTTCTGTCTTCTGTCTTTTATCTCTTGTCTCAAAACTTCTGTCTTATTTACTTGTTCTCCTGTCTTTCCCCCCTTTATTTTATATGCCTCCCCACAACCGCGGCGACGCGGCTGAACTCCTCTGCTTTTTTCCTGTCAAACGCCAGCTCGTGCTCGTTTATGGCATACCCGCGCCTCAAAAAATCGCTCATCATTTTAAGCGCCCAGGCGCGAAAACGCGAAGCCCCCTTTGAGCGCAGCCTGAAACCGAGCGCTATTACCGCCTCAAGGCTGAAGCACTCGTCAGGCTGTGCCTCATCGTTTATAAATTCATTGACGCAGGCAGTACCGCTTAAGGTGCCGTCATTTATCAGTGCGCTCAAGTTGGAGCGGATGTTCTTTTCAGCCCTGTTATATAGTTTTGACAGCTCTGAAACCGAAAGCCAGAGGTTATTGTTAATAAGCCTGAATTCCACACCTGCTTTATTGGCGCTTTCCCGGTAAATAACCACCCCGCCGCGTGAAGTTACGACCTGGTCTGACTCTGTATTGCGTATTTTTGCCTCTGCCATAGGTATGAGGTATGCCCGTCCGAGCCTTTCAGCCTTTATCAGCCCTTTTTTTATCCTATGAAACACAGAAATACGGCTAATCCCAAGCTGAGAAGCCAAAGCAGCAGTAGTGATGTAGCCTTCCCTTATATTTTGCATGTTTTTTCACCTCGTTAATCTTATTTATTTGTAGTTAACTATTGTTAATCATATATATAATACACTAACATAAAAATATAGGATTGTAAATAAAGGATTTTATATAAGGTCTTTTCCTAAATCGTAGAGACACACCTCCGCGTGTGTCTCGTCTTTTTTGTCGTATAAGGCCCTCAAAACAACTACGAGACAGGTACTTAAGGCCTGTCTCTACATTTAAAAATGCCTTTTTCCTATCGTAGAGACACACCTCCGCGTGTGTCTCGTCTTTTTGTAGTATAAGACCCTTAAAACAACTACGACACAGGCACTTAAAGCCTGTCTCTACATGTAAAAAGACCTTTAATCAATCAAAAACCAATTCACCATCGTCTTCTGCAACCGGATTATTCCTTATATATTCCGCAATTCTTGAATATTCCCGCTCATTTCTTATTATTCTTTCATAAAAACCTTTCTGCCATATTTTGACTGTTCCAGTCCCTTTAATTTCACCAATCTTCTTGGTTGTAAATGTTTTAAAGCCTTTAATAACATCAGACAGTGTTTTGTCTTTGCCGCCAATTTTGTGTACAACAAAATGAATGTGATCCGGCATGATGACACTGTCCAGTAATTCGATTTTGTGGTATTTATGCAGGTTTTCAAGGGTATCACCGACAATTTCACCTTCTCTGCTTAATACTGCCTTACTGTCCTTAATTATTCCAAACAACGGCCTTCTTATATCCAGGTTTATGGTTATGTAATAATATGCGCCTGTTGAATAGTCCCAGTTTTTAAGACGTATGGATTCGATACGGTATTTATTTTTGAATAAAGTCATGTTATCCCCCCTACATTTTTAAACAAAATATCAAAACATCACAAATATAGCAACATTTTTTTTACTATTTCTTCCTAATCGTAGAGACACACCTCCGCGTGTGTCTCCGTCTTTTTGTAGTATAAGGCCTTTAAAACAACTACGAGACAGGCACGGAGGCCTGTCTCTACATTTAAAAATGCTTTTTTCCTATCGTAGAGACACACCTCCGCGTGTGTCTCCGTCTTTTTGTAGTATAAGGCCTTTAAAACAACTACGAGACAGGCACGGAGGCCTGTCTCTACATTTAAAAATGCTTTTTTCCTATCGTAGAGACACACCTCCG
>CAYGHG010000020.1:20622-30749 GCA_964349515.1 uncultured Spirochaetia bacterium | reverse complement strand
CTGTCAGGGTCGCTGTCGGCGTGTAAGTAGGCGTTGCTGTCTCTGTTATTGTCATAGTTATGGACGGGGTTATGGTCTGTGTCACTGATGCCGTTATAGAAGAAGAAACTGTCGGTGTTGCGGTTTCAGTTGCTGTATTTGTCAGAGTCGGGGTTATCGTGGCGGTCATAGTCTGTGTTATCGAATATGTAAAAGTCGGCGTCACGGTTTGTGTCACTGTCCGGGTGGCAGAACCAGTTACGGTGGCTGTTGCAGTCAGCGTTGTGGACGGCAGCATAGTTTCAGTTCCGGTTTCAGTCGAAGTTACCGTAATTGACGGTGTCAAGGTGCCGGTGGCTGTTGTTGTGGCTGTGGCTGTTGCGGTTTCAGTATACGTAGGCGAAAAAGTGAAAGTACCGGTATGTGTACGGGTTGCCGTAGATGTTACAGTACGGGTTATTGTACGCGTAATAGTTCGTGTGGCAGTCCTCGTTATGCTCGGTGTCGCAGTACGAGTTCTTGTCGGAGTTGGATTTACAATAACAGTTCTTGTTACAGTCGGAGTGCACGGACCTGAGCCGGGGGGGGCGCCTGTTTTAGGGTCAACAGAACCGTTCTGCTTTGTCTCGCCCACGAGTACTCCGTTTGAATAGAGCGCAAAGTGATGATCATCATAATAGGGCCCGGCCATGTTCCCGTTACATGAAGTCTGGCCCTGCGGCAGCCCTGAATAATCGTCATTGAAATTATCCCAGTTCCCCGACCCGAGCACAAGGTTTGAAACAGACGCAAGAACAGAACCCGGAGGTACCTCCCATACAGCGTCTGTTACAACCGCGTCTATGCCGTAATCCGCGAATATCGCAGGGCTGAATATATCCACATAAGAACCGCAGGAAGATGAGAGCAGAATCTGAAACCCCTGAACCCATCCGCCGGCAGGTATGTTTGTTACTTCACCGCCGGTACGGACAAGCGAAACAACACCCTGCTGATTTGACTTGCGCGATGAGCTCTCGGGAAAAAACGGCACTTCAGAAAAATAATTGGTTACATTTCCCTGCACAGTCATATTGCCCACTCTTACACCCGATGAATTAAAAACTTCACCGTTCTGACCGCACACAGAAACACATCTTAGCCACGGCTCATAAACCCAGAATTTCACTGATAATGCCAGGCTCTGAAAACTGACTGCCGAAGAGGATCGGTTTATAATCTTGATGTAAAAACGCCTGTCCTGGGCTCCGGTCTGCTGGCAGGTAATCTGCATGTCCAGTTTTTTAGAGGTATCCGCACCGCAAGGCAGCGCGTGGAGAGCGTTATGAAAAAAGATGGTTAGAATTATAAGCAAAAAAAGTTTGTTTAAATGTTTTATCAACTTTGTAGAATTTGAAATTCGCCTGTTTTCCCCGGAATTCATTTTTCCCCATTTTGTGAATATTGGTAATTTGTATTTTTTCAATAATACTGTATTTTTCAATTTTCGTCAATTATTGAAAATAAATAGGTTTCGGGATACAGAACACAAAAACAGGAAATCTAAAACACCGATTACATTATCTTTTTTATAAAATCAAAAAAGGAAATGCTCACAACATTTTTTGCTATAGACGATGATTTCGGGTTATAAGTAAGCACGTATCCTGCGTTAAATTTTAAGGCAGGATACTCCTTTTCCATCCTTAAAATACCGGCTGCCGCGCCGCTGCCTGCGCTTAAACCGGTTTTTATATCCGCGGCAAACACAACTTTTCTATTTTCAATAATCAAATCACCCTTAATCACGGTATGGTTTCTAAAAAATCAATCCGGCGTGATGTACCTGCCTGCCTCAAACCTAAAAAAGAACAATGCGGGTTAAAAACCAGCCTTCTACAAAAACAGAAACCGGTTTTTCCATTACTCGCAGAGGCGGGTCTGTGACCCGCCTGTCTTTTCCTGCCGTTAACACAAAAACAAAAAGACAGGCTACAAAAAAGCAACACCTAACCTGATTTTAGACACAAGTACAAAAGACAAAACTGAGCGGGGGCTGAAGCCCCCGCTCTACGAAGGCATAAACACATATGACAAAGGCACAACTTCAATTACAGGGCAATAAAAAAGGGCGGGTGCTTTTGCACCCGCCCTTTTTTAGAAAACTTAAATGCTATACTACGCCCTGCTCTATCATTGAATCCGCGACTTTCACGAATCCCGCTATGTTTGCTCCCATTACGTAGTTACCCGGCATTCCATATTCTGATGCCGCATTTACGCACTGTTTGTGTATCGCTATCATTATCCCGTGCAGTTTGTCGTCCACTTCTTCCCTTGACCACGACATCCTCATTGAGTTCTGGCTCATTTCAAGCCCTGAGGTGGCGACTCCGCCCGCGTTTGCCGCTTTGCCCGGGCCGTAAAGAATCTTCTTCGCGAGATACTGGTCAACTGCGTCAGGGGTTGACGGCATGTTGGCGCCTTCGCTTATTACGTAGCAACCGTTGTCAAGCAGTGCCTTTGCGTCGTTTCCGTCGATTTCATTCTGCGTCGCGCTCGGGAAAGCCACGTCGCATTTGACGCCCCACGGCCTCTTGCCCGGCAGGAATTCGCATTTATACTTGTCCGCGTATTCTTTTATCCTGCCGCGTTTTACGTTTTTGAGTTCCATTACAAACGCGAGTTTCTCGGCCGTAATGCCGTCCTTGTCATATACTGTGCCGTCGGAATCTGAGAGTGTTACGCACTTACCGCCGAGCATGTTTACCTTTTCTACCGTGTACTGGGCGACATTCCCCGAGCCCGATACCGTGCAGATTTTGCCCTTTATCGAGTCGTCGCGTGTTTTAAGCATTTCTTCCGCAAAATAAACCGCCCCGTAACCTGTGGCTTCCGGCCTGATTAATGAGCCGCCCCATTTCAGGTTCTTGCCCGTTAAAACTCCTGTGAACTCATTTCTGAGCCTCTTGTACTGCCCGAACATAAAGCCTATCTCGCGCCCGCCCACGCCGATGTCGCCCGCGGGAACGTCCGTGTCCGGCCCGATGTGGCGCGCAAGCTCTGTCATGAATGACTGGACAAAGCGCATTACTTCGTTGTCTGACTTGCCTTTCGGGTCAAAATCAGAACCGCCCTTGCCTCCGCCCATAGGCAGAGTGGTAAGGGAGTTTTTAAAGACCTGTTCAAATCCTAAAAATTTAAGGATAGAGATGTTTACAGAGGGGTGAAACCTGATGCCGCCCTTATAAGGCCCTATCGCGCTGTTGTATTCCACGCGTATGCCCCTGTTTACCTGTACATTTCCCTTGTCATCTATCCACGGCACCCTGAAAATTATCTGGCGCTCAGGCTCTACAATCCTCTCAAGTATTGAATGCTGCTCGTACTTTTTGTGCCTTTCTATGACGGGCCCCAGTGATTCAAGCACTTCAGTTACAGCCTGGTGAAACTCAGGCTCGTTTGCGTTTCTCTTTTTTACTGTTTCAAGGACCTTATTGACGTATGCCGACATTTTTATCCTCCTACGGATATTAACGGTAAATATTGGAAGAATGCGGTTTTTAAAGCCGCGGCACGCCTTTGTGCCGTTTCATTTTTTGCGCCACGCCTTTGTGGCTGTTGTTCCAATAAAACCAAGGGCTTTCAAAGCCCTTAAACGGGTTAACCCCGCTGTTTTTCAAGCTCAATTGTAAGAATTACCGCTTCCGCTACCTCTTTCATGCTTTTCCTGGAATCCATGCTTTTTTTATGTATCATCCTGTACGCCGCGTCTTCCGCGAGGTTAAAGCGGCTCATTAAAATTCCTTTGGCCCTGTCTATTAGTTTTCGTGTTTCAAGCGCATCTTTTGCGGTTGTTACCTCTTCGGAAAGTTTTTCATTTTCTATGCCTATGGCAGCCTGGTTCGCAACAGCCTGCAGTATGTTTATTTCGCTCTCCGAAAACTCGTGCCTGCTTGCCGTATAAATATTAATAACCCCGAGCACCCTGCCTTTTAGCATCATAGGGACGGCGAGCATTGATACAAGCCCCTCTTTTGCAGCCACTTCCTTGAACATATACGCCTGCTCGGTTCTCACGTCTCTGACCGTAATCGGGGCTTTTTCGGTTACTACCCTGCCGCTTATGCTGTGCCCGACGCGGACATTGCCTTTACGCCTGTAGGCATCACTTAAACTCTGCGTGGAAACAATCTTCAGTTCCTCATTATTGTGTTCAAGAAGCATGATGGAACATATCTTTGAATCAAGCATCTCCGCGGTAAGCGATACTATTATGTTAAGCACGTCCTGCAGGTATCTGCCGGACACCATTGCGCGGCTTATTTCCGTCAGGGCCTTTATCTCCCTGTCCCGCTCCAAAAGAGCTTCTTTGAGGGCTTTTATCTGATTTCCGGCCCTGCCTGAATGGCTTTTTCCGGCTGCCGGCTTTTTCTTGCCGGCATGTTTTGATCTTTTTTTAATCAATTTTTGCGTCCAAAAGAGCCTTGATAAGATCCTTACTTGCGGCACGGTCAAGCCTGAAATACTGGTTTCCTTCTTTATCAAGAAATATAATGGTAGGCGTTGCCCTTACATTAAAAGACGCCGCGAAATCCGACCCGGGTGTTTTGTCTATTTCATAGATTTTAACGGCTGCTCTGCCCTTATACTCTTCCCTGATTTCTTCGGATATCGGCTTAAACTCTTTGCAGGCATCACAGTTTGCCGTGGAAAAAACCAGCAGCGCAGGCACGGGCGGCGCGCTTTTTTTACATCCCGCCGACAGGGCAAGGCAGGAAATCAGGACAGTAAAAAAAATGAGTCTTTTCATTTTTTTGCTGCCTTTTCCTTATAAGCTTTTATGGTGTTTTCATAATTAACAACTATTTTTTTGGCCATTGATTCGGCGGACCATTCTTCGGCAGTCGCCCTTGTTTCTGATTTTTTCTTTGCATAGAGTTCTTTGTCGGAGAGCAGAAGTTTTACGGCTGACACAAAAGCATTCAGGTCGTGTTTTACGAGTATGCCCCCTTTTTCACCCGCCATAACCTCCGCAACACCCATCTCGGCAACCGCCACAACAGGTGTCTCGGCGGCCATAGCTTCTGTCACCACAAGCCCCTGCGTTTCGGTTACGGACGCAAAGGTAAATATATCGGCCGCGGCGTAGCAGTCCACCCATTCCTGCGGGTCAAGGTAGCCTATGAAAAGAACATTGTCAAATACGCCCTTGTCTTTAGCCGCTTTTTTCACCGTTTCCTCGGCAGGGCCTTTTCCCGCCACCACGAGTTTTGTATCCGGCCTTGTTTTGAGTATTTCTTTCAGCACGTCAAAGAGGAAAGGTATGTTTTTCTCATGCCCCACCCTTCCCATGAAAAGAAACAGCGTGGTGTCTTTGGAAATTCCGTGCTTTTCCCTGAACCTCGGGCCGCTGTAGTTTACAAACTTTTCGATCTTTATTCCCGTAGGATTTACTATGATAGGAAGGTCCTTTCTTACTTTATAGCCGATTAATGCGTCTTTCATCTGCGTTGAGGGGGTAATAACCATATCCATGCTGTTGCAGTATTTACGGCTTACTTCCCTGGCTATCCATACGCCGAGTACTTTCGGTATAAATTTAATGTAATGGACATACTGCTCAAACAGGGTGTGATAAGTATGAATCACCGGGCACCCTATTCTCTTGCCCCAGTTAATGGCGGCATAACCCACAGCACCCGATACGTGAGTGTGTATTATGTCAAAACCGCCCTTTATGATCTTTTCGTCTATTATGGCGCGCGCCTTTTTTGATTTAACATCCGACCATCTGTCTTCCGGGTCAAAAAATATGTAACTGGAAGGCAGCCTGACGACATATTTTTCATTTCCGGGGTCTTTTACGTCCTTCTGGTCTTCAGGATACTCGGGCGCGATTATCGTCACTTCGTGGCCCATCTTTCTGTATTCATTTGAAAATGTGTCAATTGACGTAACAACGCCGTTTACTCTGGGCCTGTAAGTGTCTGTTGCCATTAAAATTTTCATAAACCCTCCTGTGATGTTTTTTCGCTTCTTTTTTCCTGCGTAATCTTTTCCCATGCTTCCCTGGCTAGATTTTCCACGTGAGGAAAATTACCGATCTGTTCGTGCTGAACTGTTTTCGCGAACCACTTTACCGCTTCGTTTCTTTCTCCGAGCATCCTGCTGATTTCGCCTATCAGGTAGCTGATGCCCGGCTCTCCTATTTTTTCAGGTATCTGAACGCCCTTTTCATAGGTCTTTATGTAATACTCCAGGGCGTGTTTCAGGTATTCCCTCTCTTTTTCCGCGTTACCGTCCTCCCTGTACATCCAGGCGATGTGCATATATACGCCCGCTATGGTATTCGGGTTCTCCGGCTTAAAGTGCTTATAATAAGTAACCGCGAGAAGGTGTTTTTTTACCGCGGTTTCAGTATCTGTCTGTGCCGTCTGCGGGAAAGCAACAGCCTTTTTGGAATCCTTTATCACTTTCGCGAGGCTTAATATTTCCTTGTGGTACTCAAGCGTTACCTTGTCAAAGTCGTCATTCCTCGCCGAATAATTACACGAAGGGCACGTTGTCACCGCGTAAAGCAGCGGCCGCAGCCCCTCGTACGTCTTATGAAAATCGCTGTCCCCGCTTTTTACCCGCAAAGCAGTCGCGCGCATGCGTGGGGTTTTAAACCCGAAATCACACGCGGGGCATTTGACCTCTTTCAACCAGACAGGCTCAACAGACATAAAACCTCCGGGCAAGCATTAAGTTTAAAACTGAAAGCTGAAAATTAAGGCTTTGATACTTATAGCTTTTGTTCTAAACGTATATTTTTTGTTTTAAACTTTCAATTTTCAACTGTCTTTATCAGTTTCTCTATCCTGTCCATTCCCTTTTCGATATTTGCCATGGAATTCGCGTAAGACATTCTGAAGTGGCAGTCGCTGCCGAAAGCAATACCCGGCACTACAGCCACCTTTGCCTCGGTGAGAAGTATGTCCGCAAAAGACATGGAGCCTTCTATTTTTTTGCCGTTTACAGTTTTACCTATCAGGGGCTTGAAATTCGGAAAGACATAAAAAGCGCCCTCCGGCTCCACACAGGACAAACCCTCTATAGCGGCTATCCTGCCCAGGATGTACTGTCTTCTTTTGTCAAACTCAGAGACCATTCCTTTTATTACCGACGTATCTGTATTATGTGCCTCAATCGCCGCCCACTGGGCTATGGTCATCGGGTTGGATGTGGAGTGAGACTGCAGGTTGTCCATGGCTTTTACAAGCTCGGCATCATCGGCGGCTATGTAGCCTATGCGCCAGCCCGTCATAGCGTGGGACTTTGAAAGGCCGTTTACCAGCACTGTCTTTGCCTTGACTTCCGGCGAAATTGCCGCAATCGAAATATGCGTCCTGCCGTTGTAAAGATTTTTTTCATAAATCTCATCAGAGATAATAAGTATGTTGTTTTTCAGGCATATAGCAGCCAGTTTTTCTATTGATTCTTTTGACAGCACGCAACCTGTCGGGTTTGACGGTGAGTTTATTATCATAGCCTTGGTTTTGGGCGTTATCTTTGACTCCAGAACACCAAAATCAATCTCAAATTTCTTTGATTCGTCGAGTTCCACAAAGACAGGCACGCCCTGCGCCATGTTTACCATCTCAACATAAGAGACCCAGTATGGAGAAAATATGATTACTTCGTCGCCGGGGTTGATGCCTGCCATGAATATGTTATAAAGCGAGTGCTTTGCCCCGCAGGAAACTATTATCTGGCCAGGCTTGTAATCCAGATTGTTGTCTTTTTTTAATTTTTCAGCTATGGCTTTTTTCAAACCGGGCATGCCCGAAGAGGGTGTATATCTTGTCTTGTTCTCGGTTATTGCCCTTATGCCGGCCTGTTTTATGTTCTCCGGTGTATTAAAATCAGGCTCACCCGCGCCGAAACCGACCAGGTCTGTGCCGTCTGCTATCATCTGCTTTGCCTTTGCGTCTATGGCGAGTGTAATTGACGCCTGGACTTTTTTCATTCTGTCAGCAATCATCTAAAACCTCCGTTTGTATTATCAAAAAGAAGATATTTTTTTTATCGAAGCTGTTCTTGCCATGATTTTTGCGGCTGAGGCTTTGTAAATTTTATCTATGCTGAAACCTTCAACTGTAAAAGAGGCTGCCGCGCTTCCGCATACAAGGGCTTTTTTCAGCACCGGAAAAGTGACAGAGCCTGTTTTCGCAGCATACCCCATAAAAGCGCCCGCGAAAGAGTCCCCCGCACCCGTCGGGTCAACGAGCTTTTCCACGGGGTATGAAGGGCAGGAAAAATACTCCCCTTTTTTTCCGACTATTGACGCGCCGTGCTCCCCTTTTTTTATGATTACGTATTTGGGGCCTGTTTTCTGAATGGCTTTAGCGCCTTCTATGAGGTTGCTTTTGCCGGTGTACATTCTTATCTCGGCGTCATTGAGCACCACACAGTCAACGTTTTTAAAAACTTCCGTAAGCTCTTTTCTTTTTATGTCAATCCAGAGATTCATGGTGTCAACCATGCTGAATTTCAGTTTTTTCATGGCTTTCAACACCTTTAACTGAAGCGGCGGGTCAATATTCGCCAGAAACAAAAAAGGCATCTGAGTGTAGTCAGGCGGAAGCACAGGGTCAAATTTTTCAAATACATTAAGTTCGGTTATCAGCGTATCGCGGTTATTCATATCCTGATGGTATTTTCCGGCCCAAAAGAAGGATTTGCCATCTTCTCGTTTTACCCCGCGCGTGTCTATTTTCTTTTTATGAAGTATGGAAAAATGTTTTGAAGTAAAATCCCTGCCGACTACGCCGACTATGTACGGCTTTACAAAATAAGAGGCTGAAATGGCAGAATAAGTACATGCGCCGCCTATTACTCTTTCACGCTTTGCTTCAGGCGTCTCAATAGTATCAAAAGCCACTGAGCCGACGATGACCAGGGACATATTAACTCCGTTTCTGCCCGTGAAGGCATAAAAATATACTTATATTAAAAGAGATTTTACTACATCTGCAAGTTTTAAACAATAAAAAAAGAGGCGCATTCGGATATAGCGCATTCGGATATCAGAATATCCGGCTGCGCCTCTTCTTATATATCATTAATTAAAAAGGCAGTCCTCCGCTGTCATAGCCGACGTTTACGCCGGCTCTTTCAAGCCTCGGTATGGTTTTATTGAGGTCATCATCAGACAAAGGGTTAGAGTAAAGGCATATATACCCGCTTGACTTGCCATCGCCTGACTTGAAACCGCTGATGCCTAAAAGCACCGACACTCCGGAAATGTTATTGTTTCCAGCACGCAGCTGATTAAGCCTGGATAAGTTTGCCAGCGGGGCAAGGCTTGAAATTTGATTCCTGCCAATGTACAGTTCTTCAAGGCTTGTAACCCCCTCTATGCCGTCAAGTGATTTAATGTCATTATCGTTAATATACAGTTGCTTGAGTCCCTTAAATTTCCGCAGAAACTGCACCGAAGTAAGCCCGCAGCGCTTTAGCGAAAGATACTCTAAAAAAGGAAGCCCGGCAAGAGAATCAAGATTTTCCAGATTGGTGTTTCTATTTAGTGTTATAGAACGCAGTTTTCTCAGTTTGCTAAGAGGAGTGACATCCCTGATATCCGAATCATAGCATAAACGAACTTCTGTAAGATTTCGCAGTATTTCTATGCCCTCAAGGCTTCCCTGATAATCCTCAGAATAAATGTATGTAATATTTTCAATGTCGCTCGTAAGTATATCCCCTGAATGAATCCCAAGATAGTCTCTTACAAGATTTTCAACTTCTGAATTTGTAAAAATCACAACAGCATCCCCCGAAGAAGGGTTCTTAATAACCGAACATCCTGCCGCAAAAACTAAAACAACTAAAACAAAAGCTGTAAATAACTTTTTCATGTAGCCTCCTTTTTTTTGTTAAGTAATTATATAAAAAACTAACAAAAAATCAACACAAATATGGGGTGGTCTTGTAATGAAGAAGCGTCCAGCGATGCTGTCGTAGTCCAGCGTCCAGCGTCCCAGCGATGCTGCCGTAGTCCAGCGTCCCAGCGATGCTGCCGTAGTCCAGCGTCCAGTGTCCCAGCGATGCTTCGATGCTGCCGTAGTCAAGCGTCCCAGCGATGCTGCCGTAGTCCAGCGTCCAGCGTCCCAGCGATGCTTCGA
>CAYGHG010000020.1:8974-20522 GCA_964349515.1 uncultured Spirochaetia bacterium | reverse complement strand
AGCGTCCCAGCGATGCTGCCGTAGTCCAGCGTCCAGCGTCCCAGCGATGCTTCGATGCTGCCGTAGTCAAGCGTCCCAGCGATGCTTCGATGCTGCCGTAGTTCCCAGCCCTCCGTCCTCAATACGCTTCCCCCGCCATCAAATACACCCCCATTGAGTCAGGCGTAAACCCCAAATCAAGCCTTGCTGTCAGCCTGTCTTTTGGCTCAAGTACAAATCGCAGGCCGGCGCCTGCGGAGAACTTCAGTCCCGATGTCGAAAAATCTGTTACCTCTTTCATTACCTCTCCTGTTGCCGCGTGAATGGTAATTATAAAAAGCTCTGATAAATGAAAGTGATACTCTGCCTGCAGCGCAATCATGTTTTTATCCCTGAACCTGCCCTTGAAATAACCGCGAAGCATTTTATCCCCGCCTATAAAAGGCATAAAGAAAAACGGCACATCCCCGCCGGACAAAGCCGCGTAAGCGTGAACAGACCCGCTCTGCCCCTCAAAAGCCGGAAAAAACCACCTGAAATCAGCCTCAAATTTATTAAAAATATTCTGCGAGCCTATGCCCGGCCCGAAAGAAAGAAAAGAAACCTGGTGCAGGGCGCCGTCTGTTGCATAATAAACATAGTCACGTGTGTCCCATTTTAACAGAAGGCCGGCGCCTGACTGTCGCAGGCCTCGTCTGCCGGGCGCCTGTGCGAGCAGCCCTGACGGCTCTACTTCAAGCAGGGCATTATTTTGAAAAACATACCTTAACCCCGCATAAAAACCGGGCACTATCTTCTTATAAGACTCAGCCATAAAATATTCATATTCAATAGTGTATTTTTCCGAATCGCCCGGCAGTGTATAGTTGCCGGTTCCAAAAAAACTGTCGGGGTATTTTTTATACTGAAGTATGCCTTTAAATATGTATTCGTTGCCTTTTAAGTAATGGTTTATCTCAAGATAATCATCTGTCTGATTTTTTTCGGAATATACAAGGCTTACCTGTATGATTGAAGGCGTGGTATCTTTGTCCTCCGGCTCTGTTCTGTATAGATAAGCGGAGTTTATGTTCAATGCCCACCCTGTCTCGGGGCTGTAAAGCGGTATGGGTACGATGACAAAGAAGTTTGAGTCAGCCGTGCCGTTTTTTGTGGATGAAACAGCATCTGTTTCAGAGGCAAAAACAAAGCAGGTAAAAGCTAAAAATGATAATACGAGAGATATTAGCTTCATAAAACCTCCTCGTGATTTTAAAATATTATAACACAAAAGCCGCCTTTTCAAAGGCGGCTTTTGTGTTATATGCCGTACATAACAGTGTCTGATATTATTCAGGGCTTACTCAAAAACGCATCTATCCCTTCCGCGGTCATTTTTCCCTCTGCGAGCGCCCATACTATTAAAGAAGGGCCCCGTGACACATCGCCCGCAGCGTAAACTTTTGGAACTGATGTCCTGCCTGTCGCAGGGTCTCTGACCACCATACCCCTCTGGTCAAAAGCCACTCCTAAAAGCTTCAGGAGCCCTTCTTTAACCGGGTTGGTAAAGCCCATTGCAAGCACCACCATATCGGCTTCTATCTCAAAATCGCTGCCCTCTATTTCTTTCATGACAGGCCTTGGATTTCCCTCTTCTTTTACAAACTCCACCTGACAACAGGCGATTTTTTTGACCGCTCCGTTTTCGCCGGAAAATTCTTTTGTCAGCACGGCCCATTTTCTCTCCGCTCCCTCTTCATGGCTTGTGGATGTTTTGAAAATAAAGGGGTACCTGGGCCACGGCTGGTCAGACGGCCTCTCTTTTGGCGGTTCGGGAAGCACCTCTATCTGCACGACGCATTTTGCCCCCTGCCTGTTGGCGGTTCCCACGCAGTCGGCGCCCGTGTCGCCTCCGCCTATTACGACAACCTTTTTGTCTTTTGCATCTATGACTTCACCGTTTATGCCATCGCCTGCAACACGCCTGTTTGACTGCTCAAGATAGTCAACAGCCTGGTATATCCCGGAAAGCCTGCGGCCTTTTGCCTGCAAATCACGGGGCACTCTGCAGCCTGTAGCGACGCATATCGCGTCATAATCCGCGAGCATTTCAGAGGCGTGGACGTCAATGCCGGCGTTTACACCTGTTTTAAATGACACCCCCTCGTCTTTCAATACAGCTATTCTGCGGTCAAGCACCGCTTTTTCAAGTTTGAAATCAGGAATCCCGTAGCGCATAAAACCGCCCAAACGGTCATCTTTTTCAAACACGGTAACAGCGTGGCCCGCATAGTTTAAAAACGCCGCGGCTGATATCCCCGCCGGCCCGGAGCCTATTACAGCCACTTTTTTCCCGCTTCTTTTTATTCCCTTTTTAGCCTTTACATAACCTTCTTTAAAAGCCTTTTCAATAATTGACGCTTCGTTTTCCCTTATCGTTACAGGGTGGTCGTTTATTCCGAGAACGCACGAATACTCGCACGGCGCGGGGCATACCCTGCCGGTTACCTCGGGAAGTATATTCGTCGCCGCGAGGAGCCTGTAGGCGCCCTCCCATCTGTTTCTGTAGGCGTGGTCATTCCACTCCGGTATGTAGTTGCCGAGCGGGCAGCCCCAGTTGCAGAAGTCAGTTGAGCAGTCCATGCAGCGCGAAGCCTGCTCGCTGACTTTTTCTTCGTCGCGCAGGACAGTTACCTCCGCGTAATCCTTTACCCTCTCGCAGACAGGCCTGTATTTGGATGTTTCTCTTTTTATCTTTAAAAAACCGTGCGGGTTGCCCATTATTGCGCCTCCTTGGAATTCAGCGTCATGGCTCTCTGGAGCAGCACCTGCTTGTATTCAAGCGGGAATACTTTTATGAACCGCCTGAGATACTGTGTGAAATCGGACAATATTTCCTTTGCCCTTTTGCTGCCGGTAAATTTCACGTGGCTTGAGAGCAGGTCGTAAATTATCTTCTCATCCTCTTTGTCAACAGTTGTAAGCTCCACCATCTCGGTATTACATTTTTCATTGAAGTTTACGTCGTCATTTAAAACATAGGCAATGCCGCCCGACATTCCTGCCGCGAAATTTCTGCCGGTCTCGCCGATTATTACCACCCTGCCTCCGGTCATATATTCGCAGCCGTGGTCGCCTGTCCCTTCTACAACGCCGTACAGCCCCGAGTTTCTGATACAGAATCGTTCTCCCGCCCGCCCCGCGATAAAAGCCTCGCCTGAGATGGCGCCGTAGAAAGTGGTGTTGCCGATTATTATGTTATCAGCCGGATTGTAGCGCGAAGCTTTATCAGGCCTTATGACCAGCCTGCCGCCTGATATGCCTTTTCCCACATAGTCATTTGCCAGGCCTTCAAGTTCAAATGTTATGCCCTTTGCAAGAAACGCGCCGAAACTCTGGCCCGCCACGCCTTTAAACCTGACTTTGATTGTGTCGTCAGGCAGATAGGCGTTTCCGTGGTGCCTGCACACCTCGCCTGAGAGCATGGCGCCGGTAGAACGGTCGCTGTTTGATATGGCGCTCTCTATCGTAACAGGTGATTTGTTTTCCAGTGCCTGCTGAGCCTGCAGTATCAGGTTTCTGTCCAGCACCTTTTCTATTTCGTGGTCCTGCGCGGTTACACAGCGTTTTGCGACAGTTTCAGCCACTTTAGGCTTGTAGAGAATCTTTGAAAAATCAATTTTTGAAGCCTTCCACGGCAGAGCCGCCGTATTTGTCTGCAGCAGGTCTGTCCTGCCTATCAGGTCGTCCATCTTTTTTATTCCGAGCGAAGCCATAACCTCACGGAGGTCCTGCGCGACAAACCGTAAAAAATTAACCAGATACTCGGGCCTGCCTGCAAATCTTTTCTGAAGAATGTCTTCCTGTGTGGCAACACCGAGCGAGCAGTTGTTGAGATGGCAGTGCCGGAGCATCACACACCCCAAAGTAATAAGCGCGGAAGTGCCGAACCCGTATTCTTCCGCACCGAGGCAGGCGGCAACCGCGATATCTTTTCCCGTTCTTAACTGTCCGTCTGTCTGGAGCCTCACCCTTCCGCGAAGGTCGTTTAACACAAGCGTCTGGTGCGTTTCTGAAATCCCGAGCTCCCAGGGAAGGCCGGCGTGGATTATTGACGTTCTCGGTGACGCGCCTGTACCGCCGTCCCCGCCTGAAATCAGAATCATGTCAGCGTGAGCTTTGGCGACACCCGCCGCGACCGTGCCTACGCCCACTTCAGAAACGAGTTTTACACTGATTCTCGCGCGGGGGTTTGCGTTCTTTAAGTCAAATATGAGCTGTTTTAAATCCTCAATGGAATAAATATCGTGGTGCGGCGGCGGAGATATCAATGTAACGCCCGGTGTTGTATGGCGCGTGCGCGCTATTATCTCGCTCACCTTGTGGCCGGGCAGCTGCCCTCCCTCGCCGGGTTTTGCGCCCTGCGCGACTTTTATCTGTATCTCGTCGGCATTTGTAAGATAATTTGTGGTTACTCCGAACCTGCCTGAAGCCACCTGTTTTATGGCGCTTCTCGCCGAGTCGCCGTTTGGGTACGGCACAAACCTCGCCGGGTCTTCCCCGCCCTCGCCTGTGTTGGACTTGCCGCCGAGCCTGTTCATTGCAATAGCCATTGATTCATGGGCGGGCCCGGATATTGAGCCGAAGCTCATCGCGCCTATGACAAATCTTTTTACTATGGACTCTACCGGCTCGACTTCATCTACCGGCACGGCATCCGCCCGCGTAAACTTCAGCATTCCTCTTATTGTTGCCGGGTTATCGAGCTGGTTGTCAATCATCTTTGCGAATTCTTTAAACCTCTTGTAGTCATTATTTCTCACGGCATCCTGCAAGGCGGCGACTGTTTCCGGGTTCCACTGGTGGTACTCGCCGTCTTTTTTCCACTGGTGCATTCCGCCCGAGGGCAAAAGAGGGTTAAATACCCCTGTTTTCTTAAACGATTCCGAATGAGTGAGCTCCACTTCCTGCGCGATTTCTTTGAACCCCACGCCGCCTATGCGCGACGCGGTTCCGGTAAAACAGCGCTCTATCACCTCTTCGTGAATGCCGAGCGCTTCAAATATCTGCGCCCCGCGGTAGCTTTGTATTGTTGATATGCCCATCTTTGCCATGACTTTTTTAATCCCTTTGTGGCAGGCTTTGCGGTAATTCACCACGGCCTTTTCATAGGGAACGTTTAATTCCCCGCTGTCGCACATGTATTTAATGGCGTCGTAGGCAAGGTAAGGGTTTATGACGCCCGCGCCGAAACCAAACAGCACGCACATATGGTGCACCTCCCGCGGCTCCCCTGTTTCAAGTATTAGCGCGGCCTTTGTCCTCAAACCCCTGCGCACAAGCTCCTGATGCACCGCGCCGAGCGCGACAAGAGAAGGTACTGCAGTGTATTCTTCGGTTACACCCCTGTCGCTCAGTATTATGAACGAATACCCTTCGTTAACCGCATTTACAGCCTCTTCGCATATCCTGTCAAGCGCGGCTACAAATGCGTTCTCGCCGCCGGGCATATAGAGCATTGTTATCGTCTTTGAACGGAACCCGTTTACGGAAATGTTTTTCAGTTTTGCGAGTTCTTCGTTTGACAAAATAGGGTCTCTGGACTGTACTTTGTGCGTATGGCCCGCGGTCTCTTCAAAAAGATTTTTTCTGGGGCCCAGGAAACTGCGCAGGCTCATCACTATGTCCTCGCGCTCGGAGTCTATGGCAGGGTTTGTAACCTGCGCGAAGAGCTGTTTAAAGTAATTAAAAAGAAGTTTGGGCCGTTTGGAAAGCACGGCCAGCGGCGTGTCATTTCCCATCGAGCCTATTGATTCTTTTCCGTCATTTGCCATGGGCTTTATGATGTCTTTCAGGTCCTCCCTCGTGTATCCGAACACTTTGAGCTGTACCGTCAGGTCATAAGGCTGCTCTTTGACCTCTCCGTGCGGCAGGTCCTCAAGATAAATCAGCTGTTCCTTGCGCCACTGCCTGTAAGGCGCCCGCCTCGCGAGGGATTCCTTTATCTCTGTGTCTGTTATTATCTCGCCCTTGAGCGTGTCTATGAAAAATATCTTGCCGGGCTCAAGCCTCCCTGATTGTTTGATGTTTGACGGATGAACGTCAAGGACGCCGACCTCGGAGGACATGATAACAAAATCATCATGAGTCACTATATAGCGCGCCGGCCTCAAACCGTTTCTGTCAAGGCACGCGCCCACGCTCAACCCGTCGGTAAAGGCAAGCGCCGCAGGGCCGTCCCACGGCTCCATGAAGCATGCGTGGTATTTGTAAAAGCTGCGTATGGAGTTTGGCAGGAGTTTGTTGTGCTCCCACGCTTCGGGCACAAGCATCATCATTGAGTGCGCCATTGTCCTGCCGGCCATCGTCAGAAGTTCAAAAGCATTGTCAAGAGAGGCAGAGTCGCTCTGCTTTTCGTCGCGGATAACGGGTATCAGGTGTTTTGATTCTTCGCCGAACAAAACGCTTTTAAAAAGCCCCTGCCTGCCCTTCATCCAGTTTATGTTGCCTTTCAAAGTGTTGATTTCGCCGTTGTGCGCCAGAAACCTGAAAGGCTGGGCAAGATCCCACGTCGGGAAAGTGTTTGTAGAGTAGCGCGAGTGCACGAGGCAGATGGCGCTCGCGACAAGCGGGTCCTTTAAATCTGTGAAAAAGTCGGCGATCGCCTCGGGAATCATGAGGCCTTTGTAAATAAAAACGCGCGAAGAGAGGTTTGTCGCGTAAAAATACCCCTTTTGCCCTATTGACGACGCGGCGGTTTCATTTTCAGCCTGCTTTCTTATTATGTAAAGGCTGCGCTCAAACTCATCGCCTGCTTTTACCGAGTCATTTCTTTTTATGAATACCTGCTCAAAACAGGGCATCGAGGCCTTTGCAACCGGCCCTATGACAGAGCCATCGGCAGGAACCCGCCTCCAGCCCAGCACTTCGTGCCCTTTTGAGGCGGCGGTTTTATTTAAAATTTCCTTTACGTCATTTCTGTCCATTTCATCCTGCGGTAAAAACATCAGCCCTGTGCCGTAGTCGCCCTTTGCAGGTAATTTAATCTTTATTTCCGATGCAGCTTTCACAAAAAATTCGTGGGGTATCTGGAGCAGTATCCCCGCTCCGTCCCCGGTTTTCGGGTCAGAGCCTACTGCGCCCCTGTGAGTCATCCGCTCAAGTATTCTTATTCCGTCTTTTACGGTCTGATTTGACGCCGCGCCCTTTACATTTACTATGAAACCAACCCCGCAGCTGTCGCGCTCATTTGCAGGGTCATAAAGCCCCTGCGCCGGCCTGTTGTATTCGTTCATCTTGCACCTCGTTTTTGTACGTTTTAACTAATTATAACCCTTTTAAGGGTTTAAAACGGCAGATTTTTTCGGATAAAACAGAGAATCTCCGTTAGCATCTTTGCGATTATTCAGCCGACGAAGCTTAATGGAAAGCGACAAAGGGTCAAAAAGCGTCATTGCTTTCAACCTTGAAAGTAATATACAGCAAAAAAGTTTTGTTGTAAAGAATGATTTCACTTTCACTTTACAGAAGGCCTTTACCGGCCGGTTTCGCCGGCATTTTTCCTGCCTGCCGCATCTTCTTCTTTTACAAGTGCATCCGCGGCAAAATATCCCGCAACAGCCCCGGCCGCCCCGCCTATCGCAACAAATAAAGACCTGTCATAAAGAAACTGCGCTATATTGCCAAGCCAGTTACAGCTGATTACCGTGCCATCATCACTGCTGCTGATGGTTGTTTTATCTTCGTTTTTTACTATCACAGCCCCTCCTATGATCAGGCCTGCGACACCACCGGCGACAGCCCCTATTACAGTTGCCGTGTTTATTGAATCATCTCTTTTTTTCTGAGCTTCTGTAAATTCAACACCGTCTTTTTTTTGTAAACCCGCGCAGCCGGAGCATGCAAACAAAATAACAATT
The DNA here is from genome assembly GCA_964349515.1 of uncultured Spirochaetia bacterium. Lineage (GTDB taxonomy): Bacteria > Oederibacteriota > PGYV01 > PGYV01 > CAYGHG01 > CAYGHG01. The sequence goes on along the minus strand of CAYGHG010000020.1, from coordinate 12,645 downwards.
AATCCGGGTAACAATTTATTTTTCATGAACTTTACCCCCTATATAACTTGAATTTAACCCCTTCAGATCCATGGCGTTCTTTACCGCGCTGCCGGCGTGGCAGTTGTTGAAGAATACGTACATCTTATCACACTGCTTCGCCATATTATTAATTTCACTGACAAAAGGCTGCAGCTCTTCTTTAGTATACAGATAATCGTATCTTACCTCAAGCGGCGCGTTGAACCACTCTTTGTTGCGTCCGTGAAACCTCAAATATCCGACAGGGCCTGTTACCCTCGGTTGGAATTTTACAAGACGCGGCAAATCAGGCTCATCTACGGCGCAATATGACACCTTCATCTGCTCAAGTTTTTTGAATGTCTCTTCCGTAATCCACGCGCTGTTGCGGAACTCTATTACCGCTTCAATCCCCTCCAGCCCGCTGATACAATAATCAATATGGCGCCATGAATCCGCAGAGGGGTAAAAAAATACCGGGAACTGTAAAAGCACGGCTCCGAGCTTGCCCGCCGAATGAAAAGGCTCCACAGACTCCCTGAATCTTTTCAGCGTTTCATAGGCGTCGGCAAGAGGCAGTTTCCCCTCTTTCCTGCGCGTGTCAAAAGGGTCATGGGTAAAACCACGGTAGCCTTTTACGACAAATTCAAATCCACTGTCTGTTTTCGCCTCCATGGCAGCCGCATTCTTCTGCGCCATCACGGCGTAATATGTGGCATTGACCTCGAGGGTATCAAATTTTAATTCCTGCGCATAGTATTTCAGCTCTTCTGACTGCTTTAACCCCTTTGGGTATATGACGCCTTTGCGCCAGTCAGAAAAAGAAAACCCCGAAGTCCCGATACGTATTTCAGGCATGTAAGTTAACCTCCGGATTTAAAGACAAGTTTACAGTCTAAAGTTTAAAGTCTACAGTCTAAAGTCTACAGTTTACAGTCTACAGTTTACAGTCTACAGTTTAAGTACCTGCGATGCTACCGTAGTTACCAAGCGTCCCAGCGATGCTGCGATGCTGCGATGCTGCGATGCCGCGTCCCAGCGATGCCGCAATGCCGCAATGCCGCGATGCCGCGATGCCGCGATGCTGCGATGCTGCGATGCTGCCGTAGTTACCAACCCTCAGTCTTTCTTAATCCAATCCTTCCCAAACATCCCGCATCTTTTTTCCATTTTAGCGAATTTTTCCGCTTTTAGCAATGACGCGGGTTTTACCGTGAACTCTCCCCATTCGGAGTTAATCTCATCTATGGCGGTGTAGAGGGCAGACTGTTTTCTGTCTTCTTCGAGCAGGTACTCTTGGCCTGTTTTAATCACATTTGACACCGAGACGCCGGCTAACCTCGCGTATTTTTCAAGCGGCAGAAACTCCTCCAAAATCTCGCAGGCCCGCTCATAGATGTCAATGCCTGCGTTGAAATAGCTGTTCCAGGTCCTGCGCACTGTCTCCGTGCGGAAATCCTCATAGCGCAGGGTAAATGCAACTGTCCTGCCCTCAAGGCCGTAACGCCTCATGCGGCTGCCTGTTTTCTCGCAGAGCATTCTGACGTATGATTTCAGCACCTCAGCATCGCCGGTGTCGCGCGGCAGGGTCAGGCTGTGTCCGACTGATTTGAGCGGCTCTTCATCATAATAAGAGCGCACCCGCGAGTCCTCAATCCCGAGCCCTACGCTTTTCATCCATATCCCAAACTTGCCGAAACGGTCTTTGAGCCTGCCGGTATCGGCCGCGCCTAACTCCTTTACGTTTGTAATTCCCATCATCCGCAGTTTTTCCGCAGTCCTCGCGCCTATGCCTATGCCCTGAAGTTTTTCTACGGGTATGGGGTGGAATTTTTCGGGTATTTCAGAACGTTCTATGACGGTCAGGCCGTCGGGCTTTTTCATTTTTGCCGCCACTTTTGCTATTGTTTTATTGGGCGCCACGCCTGCGGAGCATGTTATGCCGAGCTCTTTTTTTATCCCGTCCTTTATCCCCTGCGCTATTGCCGCCGCCCCTCCGTGCCGCTCTGCCACGTCGGCCACATCCATGAAACACTCATCTATGGAAAAAACCTCCACCATGTCGGTATATGCAAGCATTATTTTGTGTATGCGAAGGGACGTAGAGACATATTTTTCCAGATTTCCTATGACGGGAATGAATCCGGGGCACAGTTTCTTTGCTTCATACAATGTCATTCCTGTTTTCACTCCGTAAGCACGCGCCTCGTAAGAAGCCGTGACAATAACAGTTCTTCCCTCGCCGCATATACCTATCGGCCTGCCCCGCAGAGCGGGGTTGCACGCCTGCTCCACGGAGGCGAAGTAGGAATTCATGTCTATGAGAAGTATTGAAGCCGGTTTCATGTTGTCCAAGGCTGCGCTCCGTTTTTTAAACTTCCGAGTTCTCCAGTTTCCATTCAAGGCTCTGCTGGTCAAACGACAATTCAAAATAGGTGGCGCCGTCAGTTACGGAAAAATGCATGACAACAGCATCCCCCTCTTTTGTTTTCCAGAAAAAGGTGGTTTCTTTTACGATTATTTTTTTCTTGTCCCATTCAAACCATGCAGGCTTTACCGAGCCGGCTTCAAAAACCGCGCAGGCTTTTATCCTGCTTCCTATTTTTGTCGTGGTCATTTATACCTCCTCATTACGCCTGTTACTTTTCCCATTATGCCGATCTCACCGGATACAATAGGCTCATAGGCGGGATTTGCCGCTTCCAGGCTTATTACTCTGCCTTTGCGCCTGAATTTTTTTACCGTTGCCTCGCTGTCAACCATTGCCGCCACTATGTCGCCGTTATCTGCCGTGTTTTGTTTTTTCACAATAACCACGTCCCCCTCAAATATTCCCGCCTCAATCATGCTGTCTCCCTTTACCCGGAGGGCAAACATTTCTCCGCCTCCGAAAAAAACGGATAAGCTCTCTATGTGCTCGCCTGCGTTTTCTATTGCCTCTTCGGGCTTTCCCGCCCTTATACGGCCAAGTACAGGTATGCCGCCGGTTTCCCGGGCGAGCGAAATCCCCCTTGAAAGACTCTGTTTCATATCAATATATCCTTCGCTGACAAGTTTTTTAAGGTGGTATCTTACTGTCCAGGTTGACTTCAAACCGGCAGCCGAGGCAATTTCGCGCAGCGTAGGCGGAATGCCGCGCTTTTTAAAGCCTTCCTGTATGGCGGTAAGTATCTTTTTCGTGGTTTCTTTCATTGAAAAGCCTCCTCAAAATAAAGTTAAGAAGACAAAAGACAGAAGACATAAGTTAAGAACATTAAACTTCAATACATTTATAGCACAAATGTGCTAAATAGTCTATAAAAAAATAACCAAAGTCGAAAACTTAGAGTATGGAAACTACAGTTTAGAGTCTACAGTTAAAACCTTGGACGGTAAGGTGGTGTGGTGTTATTTTTACGCCAAGCCATAGTGCAGCATAGCGGCGGCACAACTTATTCCCTATTGCTGTCCGCGCATATATTGCAACACGCTGCTTCGCGCGAGCCAAACGAAGGACTGAATACAAAAGGCCGCCTGCCGCCGCCGCGTACAACAAAAGCGCAGGCGGAAAAATAATACCACACCGCCGCAGTGCGGGAAGGCCGGCGGGACGAGTTTAGAGTCTGGAGTTTAGAGTCTACAGTTTAGAGTCTACAGTTAAAACCTTGGACGGTAAGGTGGTGTGGTGTTAT
>CAYGHG010000020.1:0-8874 GCA_964349515.1 uncultured Spirochaetia bacterium | reverse complement strand
TACAACAAAAGCGCAGGCGGAAAAATAATACCACACCGCCGCAGTGCGGGAAGGCATCCGAAGGAGACACGAAGGAAATACAGTTTACAGTTTGCAGTCTATAGTTTATAAACTCAGCCGCTTACAGAAAAGCGTATGCAAAAACAATTGCGCAATGCCCACGCCAAAAAAAATTACATAGAACTATTGCCGGTTATATTCTGACAATATCGATTCTATCTTATTAATAATTGTTTCATCCAAAACCACATCCCCTGCCGCGGCATTTGTTACTGCCTGCTCAATGTTTCTTGCGCCTGCTATTGCGGCTGTTACTGCCTGCTTTCTTAATACCCAGGCGAGCGCAAGCTGTGAGAGTGTTATTTCAAGATTCGCGGCAATAGGCCGCAGGTTTTCAACAAGCGCCAGATTCCCGGATAACTGCGGCTCGTTGAACCTGCCGTCTCTTTTGCGGTGGTCGTTGCCGGGAAGTGCCGCTGCTTTTTCTTTTGTAAATTTGCCCGTAAGCAGCCCGCGTTCCATGGGGCTGTAGGCTGTTATGCCGATTCCCTTTTCAGCGCAGAATGGAATTATCTCCCCCTCAATACCCCGCCTCAACATCGAGTAAGGAGGCTGAAGTGAAGCAGGCACAGAGATTTCGCAGCACGCTTCAAGCTGTGCTTTATTGAAATTCGAAACCCCCGCAAACCTTATTTTGCCCTCCCGTATGAGTTCATTCACGGCTGTCCACGCTTCGCGCACAGCATTCAAATCCTCAACCGGCCAGTGAATCTGATAAAGGTCTATGTATGATGTTTTAAGGCGCTTTAAACTTGCTTCACATTCAGAGCGTATGCTTTTGGGAGATATATCTGCTTTTATGGTTTTTCCGCCGTCATCAGAAATACGGCCGCATTTCGTCGCGATAAAAACAGAATTGCGCCTGCCTTCAACAGCCAGCCCTGTAACCTCTTCGGCGCGGCCGAGGCCGTACACCGCAGCAGTATCTATCCAGTTTATGCCCGCGTCAAGACCGGCATGTATTGCGGCGATTGATTCGGCGTCATTTTGGTCTCCCCAGCCGTAGAGCCACCCGCCTCCGCCCTGCGCCCATGTGCCAAGGCCCACAACGGACAGAAAAGGGCCGTTTGTTCCGAGTTTTCTTGTTTTCAAAATAGGCCTCTTATTCAGAATGCTTTGAGATAGTTTTCCACTTCATTTAAGATATCGTAAATTTTTTTTAGTTTTGAGCGGTCTTTGAGTTTGGCTATCCCTATCGCCTGCTTTACTCTTTCAAGCGCAGGAGTCCCTATCAGGCTGTCCGCGGGGCTTATCACTGCCACGACCTTCAGCATATTTTCTTCCCACTTTGCAGTGAGCGGGTCTTCGGAAGCCGGCCATTCCATTTCCGGGTCCCTTGCGTCCCTGTAAGATTCTGTCCAAGTGGTGAGTGCGTCAAGAAAGTCCTGTGTATCCAAACTCTCCTCCGGATATTTACTGGCTGGTGTAATCAAGCGCTTCTTTTATGAGCGCCTTTATTTTTTCAAAATCCTCCGCCTTACCCGCGGAGGCAAGCTCTTTAGCCAGATTAATCTTTTTTTCAGCCTCTGTTCCGGCAATCGCAGAACATATTATCATAGATTTCAGGACTTTAAACAAGCCGTTTATATTTTTTAACCGCGATTCTTTGCGGCCTGCCGCGGCGCAGCAGTCCGCTATATCAACCCAGGTCATCATTATTTCCCTGCAGTTAAATATTGAAATGGAAGGCTCGGAAGTATTTATTATGCCGGTATCTTTCTCCTTCATTTATTCACTTTTGACTTAAGATAGCCCGCAACTTCCGCCACATATACGTGAATTTCAGGGGCTTTAGCAATGTCGTTGCTCCTGCTAATTTCAATAGCTTTAACCATGTGTTTTTCAACAGGTGAGTTTTTCAGCTCGTCTATCAGATAAAGTGAAGATATGACTTTTAAAAGGCCCATTTTCCACTTATCATACAGCCAATGGTCTTCTTCATCACGGATTTTGGGTGCAGTAATATTATTATAGAGGTCATTCCACGTTTTTAATGTCTGGTAAAATCCGTGGGTATCAAGCATGGCACTCTCCCGTTTTTTTAATTACACTTAAATATATCAAAATATCTGAACTTTTGCAAGTTGAGATTTGTAGTTTTTTCGGCAGATATGGCTAAAAAAATGCACAGTCTTTTATAGTATTTTATACTCACGCAGTTTTGACTTTAGTGTGTTCCTGTTTATACCGAGAATTTTAGCCGATTTTGATTTGTTATTCCCCGTTTTTATCATCACTTCTTCAATAAGTTCTTTTTCAAGCGCGCCTATAACTTTCATATAAACATTATCTTCGCCTGCGGCTGCGCACTCTGTTTTTATGTAATCTCTTATGGAGAAGCCCGCATCACCGCTTTTTTCAGGGTTCAGGCTGTCGGGGAGAAGGGATATGTCTATTATCGGAGAATTACCCATGATTACAGCCCTTTCAATGACATTTTCGAGCTCCCTGATGTTGCCGGGCCAGCCATAGCTTTCAAAAACCGTTTTAACTTCCTGCGAAACTCCGGTTACCTGCTTGCCGTAAACCTCGTTGTATTTTTTTACAAAATAGTCAGAGAGCAAAAATATGTCACCGCGCCGTTCGCGCAGAGGCGGCAGTTCTATATTGATCACGTTCAGCCTGAAATACAGGTCTGCCCTGAAATGATTTGACTCAACCATTTTCTTCAGGTCCCTGTTTGTCGCGGTAATAATCCTGATATCCACCTTTACGGTCTTCTCGCTGCCTAAAGGCTCAATTTCTTTTTCCTGAATCGCCCTCAGAATTTTCGACTGCAAATGCACGGGCATCTCCCCTATTTCGTCAAGAAAAAGCGTGCCTCCGTCAGCGAGCTCAAATTTCCCTTTTTTATTGGAGGACGCGCCGGTGAAAGCGCCCTTTTCAAAACCAAAAAGCTCGGACTCAAGCAGGTTTTCAGGTATGGCCGCGCAGTTAACGGATACAAACTTTCCGCTGCGCCTGCTGCTCAGGAAATGGAGTATCTTTGCTATCAGCTCCTTGCCCGTCCCTGTTTCGCCTGTTATGAGCACCGGCGCCTGTGTGTCAGAAACTGTTTTTACCTGCTCTATTATCTTTCTGATTTTATCATCTCTGCCTATTATGTTCTTAAAAGAGAAACTTGTGTCCAGTTCTTTCCTGAGTTCAATATTCTCTTCGAGAAGTTTCTGCGTCTCTTCGCGCTGCCTTTGGTAGCTCGTTATCCTGTAAGAGAGCAGCGATGTCAGAAGCGTCAGTGTATTTACGGTGTCGGGAAAACTCTCCCCCGCCTCATATTGTTTTTCAACCGCCAGCACGCCGAGCACACGTTTTCCCGCCTTAATCGGCGAGGCAATAAAAGAGACCTGCCCCATGCCCGCCCGTTTTATCTGCATTTTATTGAGAAACGTCGGGTCATTCGCTATGTCTTCCACGGAAATAGTCTGCCCGGTGAGCACCGAGGTCCCCACTATGCCTTCACCGATTTTATATATACCCTTCTGCATGGAATCAGAGCTGAGCCTGTAGCCTGCGATTATTTTCAGCGAATCAGACTTATCGCTGTCAAATAACACAAGCATCCCCCTTATTATGCCCATCTTTGCCGCCAGGAGGCTTATGACCGAATCAAAAATAGCCTTGGGCTCTGTCTCGCGCTCTATGATCTCTATTGAATCAATCAGGACCTCCTGTGACCGGATTTTTGATTCCAGTTTATCCGTCATGTCCTGGCGGCTTAATATCTGCGCCCCCAGCTCGGAGACCATAGTCAGCATCTCCAGGTCGTCCTGATTGAATGAGTCTATTTTGTTTGAGTCAACGCTTACCACGCCGATTATATTGTTATGCGTTTTTATAGGCACCGCAAGCTCTGACAACAGGTCTTCCTTTACCTTGATGTAAAGCGGTTCCTGCTTGGTGTTGTTTACAAGTTTTGGATCGCCTGTCTGGGCAACCCAGCCGGTAATGCCTTCTCCGAGCCTGAGCTTGGTTCTGTTAACCACCTCTTCTTTAATGCCTTTGGAAGCGATTATGTCCAGAACGCCTTTCTTTTTATTAATAAGCATGACACTTCCGGTTTTTGCACCTGTCAAATCAAGGCATCTCTCAAGTATAAGTTCAAACAGGTCCTTGACCGTGTGCCTGCGGTTCATTTCCACTGCAATGTAATTAATCAGCTTAAGTTTATTGATTTTTGCGTCAAACAAATTATCCTTTTTCATATGGTCTCCACAGTGCAGTATTTTTAACCACTGCTATTATACAAAAAACTGATGGATATATCAACTGATTAATAATTAACCGCTATAGTATATAAACTGTAGCAATTTTAACCATTTTTAATTGCATTTTTTCAAAAAATAGGCTGTTTCAAATGATTTTATGGCACGGCACAGTAGTTGCTTATACATATACAACACGTCGGACATTGTATGGTAGAAGGGCCTCCAATCCACCGACAAAAATTATTGAGAGGAGAAAACTATGGCCAAACTAAATGTTGCAGAAATTTTCGGTTCAAATGTTTTCAACGAGAAAGTTATGAAAGAAAGACTGCCGAAACCCGTATTCAAGGAGCTAAAGCAGACCATCGACGCAGGAGACCCGCTGTCAAAAGAAATTGCAGATGTTGTTGCAAGCGCGATGAGGGACTGGGCTATTGAAAAAGGCGCCACGCATTACACCCACTGGTTTCAGCCGCTTACAGGCACAACAGCCGAAAAGCACGACTCTTTTATCTCGCCTACCCCCGACGGCGGAGTGCTTATGGAATTTTCCGGCAAACAGCTTGTGCAGGGCGAGCCTGACGCCTCATCATTCCCTTCCGGCGGCTTGAGGGCGACTTTTGAAGCCCGCGGCTACACTGCCTGGGACCCCACTTCGCCCGCTTTTGTAAGAGAGGATGCTGACGGAGATTTTACCCTATACATCCCCACTGCCTTTTATTCATATACGGGCGTGGCTCTTGATAAAAAAGTGCCTGTGTTAAGGTCAATGGAAGCTGTTTCAAAACATGCCTTGAGGCTTTTAAAAGCACTCGGTAACAAAACAACGACGAGGGTAATTGCCACCCTCGGCCCTGAGCAGGAATACTTCCTGATAGACAAGAACTTTTTCTTAAAAAGGCTTGACCTTATGCTGACCGGCCGCACGCTTTTTGGAGCGCCGTCGCCTAAGGGCCAGGAGCTTGAGGACCAGTATTTCGGCTCTATCAAGGACAGGGTAATTGCCTTTATGACAGACCTTGACCAGGAGCTTTGGAAAATCGGGGTTCTTTCCAAAACCCGCCACAACGAAGTAGCCCCCGCGCAGTTTGAAAACGCTCCGATATTCACCACTTTAAACGTGGCGGTTGACCATAACCAGCTTGTAATGGATACCATGCAGAAAGTGGCGTTAAGGCACGGCCTTGTATGCCTGCTTCACGAGAAGCCTTACAGGGGCGTAAACGGCTCGGGCAAACACAATAACTGGTCTCTTTCCACAAACGACGGAATGAACCTGCTGGAGCCGGGCGATACGCCTCACGATAATGCTCAGTTTCTGATAGTGCTCTCGGCGCTTATAAAAGCGGTTGACAAACACTCAGACCTGCTCAGAGGCTCTGCCGCCACTCCCGGAAACGACCACAGGCTCGGCGCCAACGAAGCGCCTCCCGCGATTATCTCGGTATTTTTGGGGGAGCTGCTGACTGACGTCCTTACAAAGATTGAAAAAGGCGAAAAATTCGAAGCCCGCGGTAATTCATTTATCAACATAGGCGTTGACCTTTTACCCAAGTTCCCAAAGGACAACTCCGACAGAAACAGGACGTCGCCTTTTGCCTTTACCGGAAATAAATTTGAATTCAGGATGGTGGGTTCTTCCATGTCGTGCGCAGGCCCCAATATCATACTGAATACAATCGTTGCCGAAACTCTTGACGAGTTTGCGTCACGCCTTGAGTCCGCAAAGGATGTAAACGCCGAGGCTGCCGCGATAGTCAAAGAGACCGTAAAGAACCACAAAAGAATTATTTTTAACGGTAACAACTACTCTGAAGAATGGGTAAAAGAAGCCGAGAAACGCGGGCTGCCAAACACCAAAAACACAGTTGACGCCCACAAAGCTTTCACCACCGAAAAAGCCGTTACCCTCTTTTCAAAATACGGTGTATTGAGTAAAGAAGAGCTGCACTCCAGGTATGAGATATACATTGAGCACTATACAAAAGTAATCAATATTGAAGCGCTGACCTCCGTAAAAATGGCAAAAACCCTGTACATACCCGCCGGTGTTAAAGCCGCCGAGTCTGTTTCCCTATCAATCAATGCGGTAAAGACAGCGGGAGGAAAAGCAGTTGTACAGGAAGAGCTTCTTTCAAAGATTACAGCACTTTTGGAGTCAGCTTCGTCAAAGCTTAAGAAACTTGAAAGCGCCGTTGAAGCCGCTTCTTTGGTTTCTGAAGCCTCCAAAAAAGCCGAAGCATACAGGGACACTGTTTTCACGGCATACACTTCGCTGAGGGACGATATAGACGGCCTTGAATCGATCGTTCCCGCGGATATCTGGCCCGTGCCGACATACGCGGACATGCTTTTTAAGCTTTAAAATATAAAAGGGCGGCCGGTATGGCCGCCCTTTTATCACGGATAAAACCCTTCTACTTCGACGCCTACACTGCCCCGCGGGAGCCGACGCCCGCGGGGCGCTATTTTATCCGGTGTTTTAAAATTATATACCAACGGAGGTGAAAAACAAATAAAAAACCGTTTTAAGCACTGCAGGCATTTGTGTGTAATCATAAGTGTTTTTCTTGACTGCGGCCTTCTACCCGGCCGGACAATACGCAAACAGCTCCACAGAGAGCGGAATCAAATTTAACGCGCTAAAACTAAAAACTTAAATTACACGCTTTTCGGTCAGCACAAAATTTAACAGTCGGTAATAAACTGTGCGGAGTTTAGAAGGGACAACACACAGGAGGTAACAGTAATGATTAAAAAGTTTTTATTTTTGTCCGCTTCATTTTTTCTGCTTCCCGCGCTGCACGCTTCAGAAGCGGCGGCGTCAACAATAAGCGCAGGCGACACCGCCTGGATTATTACAGCTGCGGCTCTCGTTATGCTTATGACGCCCGGCCTTGCATTTTTTTACGGCGGGCTTGTCCGTAAAAAAAATATACTGGGCGTTTTAATGCAGTGTATGGCGGCACTTGCCATTATTTCCATACAGTGGGTGGCCTTCGGCTATTCACTCGCGTTCTCGGAGGGCAACGGCTTCATAGGCAGCCTTTCCTGGGCCGGCCTGAACGGAATAGGAATGGAACCCTCGCCCTACGCCCCCGGAATCCCCCATATTGTTTTTGTGGCTTTCCAGATGATGTTCGCAGTTATCACCCCTGCGCTTATAGCCGGGGCATTTGCCGAAAGAATGAAATTCTCCGCTTACGTAATTTTTATTCTGCTTTGGTCCACACTTGTCTATGACCCTCTCTGCCACTGGGTATGGGGCAAAGGCGGCTGGCTCGCCGAAATGGGGGCTCTGGATTTCGCAGGCGGCATAGTGGTGCACATAAGCGCCGGTATGGCTGCCCTGGTAACAGCCCTTTACATCGGAAAAAGAAAAAACGGCGGCTCTGCACCGACGCCTCACAACCTTCCCTTTACGGTATTGGGAGGCGCGCTTTTATGGTTTGGCTGGTTCGGCTTTAACGCAGGCAGCGCGCTTGCGGCAAACGGAGTCGCAGGCAACGCCTTTATGACTACAAATACCGCGGCAGCAGCAGCTGCGATTACCTGGGCAATACTGGACGTAATTTTCAGCGGCAGGCCGACTATGCTCGGGACTATCACAGGCGCAGTGGCGGGCCTTGCCACGGTTACACCCGCAGCAGGATTTATCACCCCCGCGGGTGCTGTGATAATAGGCGTTTCAACTGCAGGGCTTTGTTATTTGGTGGTTGCCTTTATCAAACCAAAACTTAAATTTGACGACACGCTTGACGCATTTGGCGTCCACGGTGTCGGAGGGCTCTTCGGCACAATAATGGCAGGAGTGCTTGCGGTACCGCACATAAACGGTGCTTCGGGGCTTATTGCAGGCAACCCCGGCCAGGTTGTAACACAGCTCATCGCGGCCGGCGCCTCAACGGTTTACGTAGTTATTGCCACTTTCATTATTCTCAAAGTAACAGATTTACTCGTAGGAGTCAGGGCTCCCGATAAGAATGAAGTCATCGGCCTTGACCTGGCCGAGCACAACGAGCGCGCATACACACTCGTTGACTGATAAAAAAGGAGAATACAAATGAAGCTCGTAACAGCGATAATTCAGCCTCACCGGCTTGACGCCGTAAAAGAAGAACTCTATAAATGCGATATTAACCTCATCACCGTAAGCGAAGTGCTCGGCCACGGCCGCCAAAAAGGCATAACCGAGGTTTACAGGGGGGTAAAAGAGACGGGAAACCTGCTCAGAAAGATAAAGCTCGAGATAGCGGTAAACGACTCGTTTCTGAAGCCGTGTCTTGATGCAATATCTAAAGGCGCGCACACAGGCGAAGTGGGAGACGGGAAGATATTTGTGGTTGATCTGGAAGAGTGCATAAGGATAAGAACCGGAGAAACGGGAAACATAGCGATAGGATGAGGGAAGATGAAAACTGAAAACTGAAAACTGAAAACTGAAAGTTGAAAGCTGAAAGCTGAAAGCTGAAAGTTGAAAACTGAAAGCTGAAAACTGAAAGCTGAAAGCCGAAAGTTGAAAGCTGAAAACTGCAAGCTGAAAACTACAAGCTGAAAGTTGAAAGTTGAAAGTTGAAAGCTGAAAGCTGAAAGCTGAAAACTGAAAACT
>CAYGHG010000019.1:0-32194 GCA_964349515.1 uncultured Spirochaetia bacterium | reverse complement strand
TGCGGTGGTTGGTAATGCTTGTACAAATGCAATCCTCCCTGCCCCCTTTCCATGGCAAAGGGGGTTAGGTACTAAAACAAAAAGCCCGCAGGTTTCCCTGCGGGCTTTTTTATATAACAGAGGCCGGCTGCGGCCTTATCTGTTGTATTTAGTACCTGTCTCTTCCGCCGCCAAATCCGCCTCTTCCGCCGCCACTGCCGCCGCGGTTGCCATAGCTTCCTTTGTCCTTAGGCGGTTTTGCCTCGTCCACTTTCATTTTGCGGCCCGCTAAGTCCTTGCCGTCAAGGCCTTCTTTTGCCTTTGCCGCTTCTTCAGGTGTGGACATTTCCACAAATCCGAAGCCTTTGCCTTCAAGCACTGTTACCGACTTGATTTCTCCGTAAGCCGAAAACATTTCCTGAAGCTCTTCCTTTGTTACGCTGTAAGTCAAGTTCCCTACATAAAGTTTGCTGACTGCCATTTCTCTTTCCTCCTTAAAATTTCTCTGATTGGTTTAACCGTAGCGGAGGAGAGATGTACAAGCAGCCGTTTTAACTGCCTCCGTATTACCTGTTAAAAAAATGAGAGTTGTTAGCCCTTATTAAGGGGCGTACATAGAGCATACACCTTTACGGGAAATAGTCCATACTTATTTTTAAGTTTTATATGTCGAAACCCCGTAAAAATCTAAAAAGGCTCCTCTGACTTTGAATAATCAGTAGTGTCTTCAGGTTGTGCCGCCGGTTTGGACTGCTGCGGCCGGCCGCCTTCGGAAGCGGGTTTCGCGCCGTCAGCCCTCGGGCCTATGTTTCTCGTGCCTTTGCATTCGGGATACTTCACGCAGCCCCAGAACTCCCCGTTTGCGCCGTTTCTTTTTCTCATTTCAGAGTTACAGCGCGGGCATTTTTCCTCGTAATTTTTTGTGGATTTACACTCGGGATATTTTGAACAGCTGTAGAACCTGCCGTTTTTTCCGTTCTTTAGTACCATCTGAGCCCCGCATGTCGGGCACATTTCCTGAGGCCCGCTGTATTCCATCGTCCCCTTGCAGTTTGGAAATCCCGAGCAACCCCAAAACTTTCCTTTTGAACCTTCTCTTACACGCATTTCAGAACTGCACTGCGGGCATTTCGGATTTTCTTCGCTCATTATTTTATCCTCCTTGGTTTTTTTAGGAGGTCAGTATAACAAAAGTTTCAGTCTTTTCAATAAATAAAAAAAGTTATCGCACACTTTGGGGCACGGCCCCAAATATTGCAATAACCGTTTATTGTTAATTAAAGCCGCTTAACCCCTGCTGATTTACCGAAATTCCCGCCGATACCTTTGACTGTGCCGCTTGTGACACCAATAGAGCAGATAAAAACACCAAACAAAGCGCCGCCGTGAGAAACTTTTTTTTCTTATATTTTCAAGTCATCTGTTCGACTTATCAAAAAGCCTCCCGGTTGACGCTGATACTTCTTTGTTATAGCACCGGCGCCGTGTATAATTGAAGTATGAAAAAGATAACGGTTTTTTCAGCGGTCCTGCTGCTTTTTGCTTTTCAGGCGGCAGCCTCAGAGTATGCAGACGCGGTTACACGGGCTGTAGAGCGCCTCGTCAATGCCGAGCGGACAAAGGCGGGGCTCGCGCCTTTTAAGCGCAGCGCGAAACTGCCCGCGATATCGCTTGCTCACTCGCGTGACATGGCAACGCGCAGTTACATAGCGCACATTAACCCGGAGGGCCTGGACCCGTCGGCGCGCGCCAAGAAGGCCGGCTATAATATAGTAAAAAAACGCGGAAACACCATACGCACAGGCGTGGGTGAAAATCTCTATGAGCACCAGTCGGTCATGCGCGACGAAAAGGGCGAGAGGCCCTATCTCGAAAGCGCGCAAAAGGTGGCACAGGCCGCGGTAAAAGGCTGGATGAGCTCGCCCGGCCACAGGAAAAACATACTCAACCCTGACTACGGCTATTTCGGCACCGGCGTCGCGGTCTCAAAAGACAAGAAAATCAAAATTACCCAGATGTTTTTTTAACAGATAAAAGGGGAAATAAAAAAAAGGGCTGCATACATCTGCAGCCCTTTTTTTTATTTGAAAACTATTCCGCCGGTTTTTCCTTAAATTTGCTTTTCTTACCTTTTTTATCCTTATTTTCCGGCTTGTTCTTTTTACCCTTTTTTTCTTTTTTCCGCTCTTTTTTCTGCTGTTTGGACTGTTCTTTTACCTCTTCTTTATTTCCCGTACCGTCTTTCTTCTGCACCCGTTCTCCGTCGCAATCCGCCTGAGAAGAGGCCTTGTATCCTTTCCCTCCGGACTCTCCCTGGCCTCCGCCGGATTTCCCGCCCTTGGCGTAAACCGCCGCAGAAACAAGTGCCAGAACCGCTATTATTACCAGCATTTTTTTCATACTCTTACCTCCTAATTTCTCTTATTTTCTTTCTTTCCCTTAAAGAAATCCTTTTTCATCCTCTCACGCCCTGCTTCCAGGTTGTGCATCATCCTGTCAAACTGCTCCTTTGTCAGAATCTCCTTGATTGTAAGCATATGCCCCGCCCTGATTTTAAGAAGCTCTTTGTGGATGTCTGCCATTTTGTTTACAGCCTCGTCTATCTTTTTCCGGTCAGGCTTCTCCTTTTTGTACTCGTCTTGCAGATCCATCATGGCGAGCCTTGAATCTGTCTTTAACTTCAGAACCTGCCTCTTGTCAGCGTCCCTCATTTCCTGAACTTTTTTTACCTGCTCGGGCGTCAGCTTTAA
The DNA here is from genome assembly GCA_964349515.1 of uncultured Spirochaetia bacterium. GTDB lineage: Bacteria > Oederibacteriota > PGYV01 > PGYV01 > CAYGHG01 > CAYGHG01. The sequence goes on along the minus strand of CAYGHG010000019.1, from coordinate 29,465 downwards.
ATCATCTATGAGCCCCATTATGTCCCCGCCCATTTCGTGCGCGTACCCGCCGTGCAGCATCTGCTTTTTGTCCTTTGCATAGCACCCTGCGGGCATTGCGATAAGCGATACTGCCGCGAAAGACACTGCCATTACAGCCAAAATAATCTTTTTCATTCTTCTTCCTCCGGGATTTTTTTTGTTTTGCGCGCTTTCATCTATTACAGGCTGTCTTGGCCAAAGACAGCTGCGTAAATTTCTATTTCCTCATTGAGTTCATATTCCGTCTGATAAAATAACTGCGTGTCAAATGCCAGCTCATCATACGCCTCAAGCCTTGCGCTGTCCGCGGACTGAAACACCAAAGAAGCGCCGAAAGAAAACAAAAGCAGGGCGGTAACGGCAAGTACCGGCCTGAAAAAAGCCGGTAACCCGATACCCTCCCTCCTGTAAGCCGCGTTTTTTTCAAAGACAGAGGCAGGCGGGGCCTCAAGCCCTTCCATGATCACGGTTTTTACTTTTGCAAGCGCATGCAATTCCTCCGCGCAGGCAGGGCAGTTTTTTATATGTGAATCAACAGAGCCGTGTTCGGCGGGAGAGAGTTCTGCGCGCAGGTAGTCGTACAAAAGAATTTTTACCTTTTCACATTTCATAATTTTCCCTCCGCCGCGTAGATTTCCCTCAGTTTTGTGACAGCCCTGTTTACCCTTGATTTGACAGTGCCTATTTCAATGCCGAGCATTTTTGCTATCTCGGCGTATTTAAACCCTCCCACCTCTGCGAGCAAAAGCACTGTTCTGTGGTCTTCGTCAAGAGGGCTTACAAGATCCGCGAAAGAGGGCTTGTCGTGCCCGGGAAGTGCCCGGGTTGCAGGCGCGGCCTTTTCTGCCTTTTCTTCCAGCCTGCGGTTGAAGCGTATCATATCTATGGAGCGGTTGACCGCCATGCGGTAAAGAAAAGTCCTGATATCAGCTTCGCCCCTGAATGTGTGAAGAGATCCCATGAGTTTTGTAAAAACCGCCTGCATCACGTCTTCGGCATCAGAGCGGTTTCTAAGTATTCCGAGCGCCACGTTGTAAACATATCTGGCGTTTGCTTTGTATATTTCTTCCAGCCTGTCCTTCATTAAGCGCCCCGCTTCATTTATTAGATTACAAGGATTAGACGCCGCCGCCCGCGTCATGGTTCCTGCGCTTTTTTACGGCCAAATAATAAGTTTTTTAAACTCTGTTTTCCGCGCCCCTGCCGCAGCCTCCTCAATAACCGCCCTATAGAGATAAACACCCGGAGCAAGCGCTCCGGCGTTTATTTCTATCCTGCCCGGCTGCCCTGAGAGGGGGTATTTCTGCTCAAAAGCTTTTCTCCCGTCAGCCGTGTATATGAATATCTCCGCGGAAACAGCGCCCCCGGCATACAGCATATAAAGCGGCGCATTTGACTTCGCGGGATTTGGATACAGCGAAGCCTCGTATCTTGTAAAATATGATTCCACAATCGTAGCCGTAGGCACGGGAGTATGAGTGGATGTGACGGTAAAGGCCGGTGTTATGGTAGCTGTAACCGTAACCGTGTCCGTAACAGTAGGCGTCGCGGTTACAGTCGGCGTAACGGTAAAAGTATGCGTCTGCGTGTGTGTGAGTGTTTCAGTATAAGTGGCTGTAACAGTCGGGGTGTCAGAAGCAGTCGCTGTTAATGTCTCTGTTTTTGTGGCTGTGAAAACGGCTGTGTGAGTGTGCGTTTCGGTTTCTGTTGCCGTTTCTGAAATCGCCGCTGTTTCCACGGCTGTCGGGGTATCAGAGGGCGTCGCGGTGGCAGTCTCAACCGCTGTTTCAGAAGCCGTCTGTGCGGCCGTTAATGTCTCTTCAGGCGTCTGCGTCACAGTCTGCGTTGCGGTCTCTTCAGGCGTAGCCTCCGGGGTTTCTTCAGGTGTAAAAGTAACCGTAGGCGTGGCGCTTTCCTGTACCTCCGTTGTCGCCGTGGCTGACGGCTCCAAAGTGACGGTGTGCGTTTCAGAGGGGGTTATAGTTTCCGTGTATGTGGGCGTCTCCGTTGCCGCAATGAAAGAAGCTGAAAACACCAGCGCTGTTATGAGTACTGTTTTTTTCATCTCAGTCCTGCTTTAAGGTTTTTATCCAGAATTTTAAAATCTCATTGCTTCTGTCGTAGTATGAAGCCTGCTCAAAGTAATGCAGCGACCGTGCCTCGTCTTTTACGCTGTAATAACTGATTCCCATTTTCTGATAAAGCGATGACCGCTCCCTGTCACCTCTTTTTTCCAGGTCTTTCCAGAAAAAGAGATTTATGTATTCATAATACTTCAGCGCCCTCCTGTACTGTTTTACCCTGTAATAGTAGTCCCCTGATTTGACGTAGGATTCGTAGCTGCGTTCGCCGTCTTCGGATTCCACCGGCTCGGCCTCGTCGTAAAAACTCTGCCTTTCAAAAAAAGATGAAACCCCCGCCCTGTGCACTGCCCCCGTGTAAATGCCGGGAGAAAAGGAATAATCAAGCCTTAAGTTGTCAAAATCAAAACCCGCACCCAGGCCGTATGTCACGCCGCCCGTGTGGCCTGATTTTACCGAAGCCCTGATAGAAACCGTATCCGCGAGGTTAAAATCAATACCCGCGTCAAAAGATACTGAAGACTCAAAAATCAGGTACTCAAACCCGGCGCCGGCGGTAAGAATCCGCGAGCCTGAGCCCTTAACCGCATAAGAGGCACCCGCCCTGACGTTCATAGGAGGCTCAAAATTTCCCTGAGGCGCGGTGATTGAACTGACCGATATGCCTATACCCAGCCCGTCTGTCAACGCGTCATTTACAAGTACACCCGCATCTGCGGCAACCATATACGAAGCGCCGGCACCGAGGTCTTCAGAACTTAAGCGCACAGACGCGCCTATAAAAGTTTTGGCCGCAGCCTTTGAAATCCCCAGTGATATGTAGTAGGCCTCCGGTTTTATATTAAGGTTCAGTGATTCCGGCCCTCCGCCCTGCCCGTAGGCGAGCGATTCTATCCCGCCGAAATCAAGCCGCGCGCCTTCAACAGTAATCACTCCAAACCCGAAATTGCGCGACAATGATATCTGCCCGGAAGATATACCCAGAGGGAATATGCAGTGGGAGGCGGAAAATTCTATATTTTTAACCCCGCCTGTTGCCGCGGGGTTGAGATAGTAATATGAAATGCCTTTCAGTGAAACCGCCGCCAGGTCACCGGAAGCGGACGCGGAAGGGTGCGATACCATAAGCAGCCACGGCTGTACCGCGACGCCTGCGCCTGATACCGGCAGCCATAAAAGACACAGCAGTACAACATAAAAGCAGTTTTTTATCCTCATTTTACCTTCCCATATTTGATACGGGATTTTACCACAAATATAAAAAAACAAAAAGCCCCTGCTTCAGGCGGCCCTCTTCATCCATTTGTTGAAAAGAACGAATATTAATAATGCATGCACGGCCGCCCCTGTAATCAGAAATATTATCCGCGCCGCCGTATTATTGCCCTCATACAGTATCATCGCGGGAAAACCTGTTACAAAAAAGAGTGATATGTATTTCCAGGGATACGGCGCAAGCCACGCAATAAGCGGGCCTGCTGTCATAATTCCCAAAAATTTGCCCATTGCCATTGCTTCAATCTTGTTTGAAGCAAATACCGCAAAAAACAGGGCAAAAAGCAAAGCCTCGGCGGTAAATAAAACCGATGCGGCCAGAGACGAAGAAACCGGGAACGCGCAGAATAAATTAAATATCAGCAGGAGCAGCGAGGATAAAAATGCCAGAGCCCCGCAAAAAATCACCTTGTTTAAAAGATACCCGCTTTTTGAAAGCGGGGTAACGGCAAAGTAATAAATAAGCCCTTCGTCCCTTTCATCTATGATAACCAGCCCTGACAGCATTCCCGCCATCAAAGCGGGCAAAAATGACATATAGGCAACAGAAGCGCACGAATACCCCGAAGCGTCAAAACCTGTTTTTATCTGTATCAGGCGTATGATAAAAGGAAATCCGTAACTAATTAATAAAAAAATCATTATTGGCGCGAAAAACAGCATCAGCAGCGCAGGGTCCCTTATTATGCCTTTTAGTTCTCCTATAATCATATTTTTAATCCGCTTCATTTTCCGGAGTCCCCGTAAACGGCATATTTTTTAAATCTTCCGAGAGCCAAAAACCAGCCGGCAACGGCCCATAAAAAAAGAGAAGCAACCGACCCTGCCAGCGCGGCAGGCTCATACTGTGAATAAATTCCTTCCAGCATCTTAACAGCACCCTGTGAAGGCAGCAGGTAAAATAACGGCGATTTTGCAAAACCGAAAAAATCTATAAGCGGCAGGGCGGCCGGCATTAAGATCACCATTGATGCCGCCAGATAACCGTTTACCGTGGACACACCCGAAGCTATAGCTATGCCAAGCAGGGTAAAAATAAATGAAACCATGACAATGCCTGCGGCAGGCAGCAGCAGATTAACCGGCCTGTAGCCTGACAGCAGCACTATGAGAGCGCTCATAACCAAAGCGGTTATCGTAAGAGACAGCGTTTTAGAAAGAATAAACTCACTGACAGTCACAGGTGTGGCAAGTATGGCCTCGTGCGTCCTTTGCCCCTTTTCCAGCAGTATTATAGCCCCGACAAAAAACGACCCAAGCACAGCCGTGTCTGTGAATATTATCAGAAGCAGGGCAATACCCCTGTATTCATAGGGAAGAAACCTGAGCAGCACCGCGTAAAAAATAATCATGAAAGCATAAGCTGTGAAAAATCCGTGCCTTACCTGAAAGAGCAGGTCTGCCAGGACAAGCCTTATAGTTCTCACAACAGCTTCCTGCCTGTTGCTTTTATGAATACGTCCTCAAGCGTTGCCTCCTGCGAGTGGAGAGTTTCCAGCGTGCCGCTTCCCAGCAGCTTTATAAAATCCGCGTTTGCGCCAAGCCCTTCCATGGGAAACTCAAAGTGCGTGAGCATGCCGTTTTTTCTGTATTCTGCGCGTACCTTTTTTTCTCCGAGCGACATCTTCATCTGATGAGGCGTGCCCTCAAGAACTATCGCGCCGTCCGCCATCAGCCCCGCTCTGTCACAGACTGCATCTACAGTGTTCATGTCGTGGGTGGTTATAAAGAATGTAACCCCCTCTTCCCTCTTTTTCAGAATTATCGAACGTATTACCGCCGTATTCGCAGGGTCCAGCCCGCTTGTAGGCTCGTCAAGAAATACCACTTCAGGATTATTTAAAAATGCCCTGCAGAAATTAAGCCTGGTAAGCATGCCCTTTGAATAATAGGCGCATCTTTTATGAGCGTCTTCTTTTAAGCCCGCTGACTCAAGCAGTTCCATCGGGTCCGCAGTTTTCACGGAGTAAAGGGAGGCAAAAAGTTTCAGGTTTTCATAAGCGCTGAAGCGCATATAGAAATTTGGAAACTCGAACCCGACCCCCACGCTCTCATAAAAAGAGGGGCCCACTGACCTGATTTCAACGCCGTTCACCGATACGCTTCCCCGGTAGTTTTTAATCAGCCCTGTCAATATTTTCTGGGTTGTGCTTTTTCCCGCTCCGCTCGGCCCCAAAAAACCAAAAACCTCGCCCTTTGCAACTGAAAATGATATGTTCTTCAGGGTGTTTGCGGCCATCCCCGGATAGGCGAAACTTACATCGGCAGCTTTAATCATTGGATTTTTTTAGGTTACAAATCGTAGCGGCCTTCGGCTTCGGGCTGGTAGTGAACCTTTGCTATCTTTACACGCCTGACTCCGGCGGGTGCGGAAAGCTCCACTTCATCACCTTCCCTGTAGCCTATCAGCGCGGCTCCGAGAGGCGCGAGCACGGATATTTTATCCTCCGCCACGTCGGCATCTTCCGGCCAGACCAGTTTATATTTTTCTTTCTCGCCTGTTTTCATGTCTTCAACCTCGGCAACCGAGTTCATTGTAACTACGGCGCCTTCTATTTCCTGAGGCTCAACAATCAGACAGTTTTCAGCTTCAGCTGCGAGCTGTTTCAAATGCACCGCCCCGCCCTGCGCCGACAGGTACTTTTTGAGCCTCTCAAAATCAGGCCTTGTAAGCACTATTTTCTTTTCCATTTACTGCCTCCTGTTTGCCCCTCCCTACAAAATATACCACTAAGTAAATTTTTGTCAATTGATACAGGCACACAAATAAATAAGCCCCGCCTCTTTCAGCGGGGCTTATTTATTTGTATTTTTATTTGTTACGCTTTTCCTTCCACTTCTCTTTCAAGGCTTCTTTTTTGGCGGGATCCATGTTTTTAAACCTCTCTTTTGCCCTATCTTTCATGATGTTTTTTTCCGACTCAGATAATCCCTGCCATCTTTGCTTTGCCCGCTCCTTTGCAGCCTGTTTCTGTTCTTCATTCATACCCTGCCAGCGTGCTTTTGCTTTTTCTATTCTTGCTTTTTTCTGTTCCTCATCAAGAGCTTCCCAGCGTTTTCCTGCCTCTGCCCTTGCTTTTTCCCTCTGCTCTTCTGACAGCGACATCCACTTTTCATTCCACCTGTTTTTCAGCGCCTCTTTTTTTTCAGCAGGCATCGAATCCCATTTTTGTGAAGCTTTTTCAATGGCTGCCTGTTTCTGCTCCGGTGTCAGCGATTCCCACTTCTGTTTTGCTTTTTTTGTTACTTCCTTTATTACTTCTTCCTTTTGCTCCTGCGTCATTGATTCAAATGCATTTGCCCTTGCCATTTCGTCATCTATTGCCGCATCCTGGGTTTCTTCGGCAAACACCGAAAAACACGCCAATGCTAGAACTGCCGCTACAACAAAAAGCATTTTCCTTATCATCCGTTCCTCCTGATTTTATTTGATTCCTTATGAGTAACAGCAATTCCCGTGCCGCAACTGTTTTCCGGAAAAGCATATAAAATCAGCGATCAACTGCCGAAAATCCGTCATCAGCGCCGGATTTCCATATATCCGCCCCTTTTTTTCCCGCCAGACTTAACAGCGGCGAACGCAGTATCAGCCTCGTCTCAAAACCGCCTTCCAGCCCGAACGCTGTATATGCCCCTATTTCCATATCCGCCAAAAACCCTGTCTTCACCTCGGCCGTAAGTTCAAGCCCGGCCGAGAGCTGCCTGCTGGATTCAAAAGAAAGGCTCTCCCCAAAAACTTTCACAAAAACATCTTCTATGTAAATATTTAACGGGTTCCACAGGCCCGCACGGACTTCAAAAAGCCTCGCACTGATTGCGGCCTGTGAGTGCCAGCCCCTGTCGCTCTCTATGGCAGCGCCGTATGCCTTTGCCCTGGGAAGCGCGTTTATGTTTCCTTTGTCCTCAATATACCTGCATGAAACCTGCAGGTTAACACCGCCAAAATACTGTTTGAAATAGAGCGTGCCTGACGCACCCGATAAAAAATGCCTCGTTTCCTGATAATTAGAATTATAATAATACTTGTTGAGCTGCTGCAGGCTTAAGCCCCACACAGTCCTGTCAAAAGTAACGCCGAAGCTGATGTAAGGCGCCCAGCCCCAGAAACGGCTGTAGTAAGAATCCCTGACCGCGCCGCGGCCCGACACTCCCGCGGTTATCGAGGTCAGCCCCATGCGCGACGAGGAAAGAAGCGGCAGCTCAATTCCCATCCACCCTCCGGTATTGAGATAGTTGTCTCCTGCGGCATAAAACACAAGAGGAGAAAGCATGTAGCCGTTTATCGCGGCGTCAAACTTTACCCCGCCCCCCGAGGTGTCGTAGTATATTCCGGTGCCGTAAGTAATGTCTCCTATTGCGTCCTGACCGGCAAAGTATAACCCCGCGAGCAGCTGTCCGCCTTCATCCGCGTAAACTGCAGGCAGCCTTATTTTCGGATATAGCGAAGCCAGGTTGTCAAGGTATGAGCCCGTTTCAACAATCACACTCTCATCGCGCTCTACAGGGCTATGCCCGGGCTTAAAGCTGCGGGCTTCCTTTGGCGCCGTGAATCCGGCTTTTTTGGAATATATGTCGTAGCCCGCGGCGCTTATTCCCGCGTAATAAATCTCCCCTGTGTTTTTTTCAAATACCGCACCGTCGCTGTAGCCGCCTTCTGTCAGGGCATATGTTTCATACCGGTCAGGAACTGCGCAGTAAGCCCTGAAAACACCCTCTATGTTTGCGGTAAAAAAAATCCTGTCACCGTCAGAAGAAGCGAGGTATTCCTGCCACGGCGACGCGGCTATTGCCTTTTTCTCACCTGTTTCAGGGTTTAGCAGCGCTATGTCCTGCGAGCGCCCCTTTTCCTTGTACACTATCAGAAACTCTTCTTTATGCCGTGAAATCTCCGTTATCAGATAGGGTGTTTTCATTATTTCAGCCGTTTTGCCTGTCCTGGAATCATAAAGACAAATCACGCTTCCGTAGCCGCCTGCCTCGTCAGAGGCAAAAAATATGTTCCCGTTTTCGGGAAAATAATCCCTGATGTCGGCAGAGAGCGCTTCCCTGTGGCCTTCTTCCGAGATTTCATAAACCACGCTTATATTCCCGAAGGAACGCATGCTTCTGTTCGGATAGCCCTCTCTGCGCTCTCCTACGGAATAGAAAATCCGCCCTTTGTCATTTTTTGGCGGATGCGAAAATCCCGAAATCGTCTTTGCAATAGTTTTTTGGCTTTTGTCAGACGGTGTGTACTCAATGAGCTCATTGATGTAAAGCACGTCATAGGCCCCCGGCTTTTCGGAATAAGAGCGCGTATAATACACCCTGCCGTTAAACGCCGCAAGGTTTCCGTGCGACCACCCGCGCGATGTAATCCTGATACCCTCCATTTTAAAACCCGCGTGTTTTTCTTTTTCAGCGCGCACCCACTCGTCCCAGAGATTTTCAGTCGTAAGGCCGAATGCGTTTTTCATGGCAGGGTCAAATGAGAGCGCGGGAAAAAGCCCTCCTATGTAAGAAAATATATTTGATCCGAAATCATCATAAAATATTTTGAACTTATCCTCACCCCGGGTTTCTGCGAGGTATTTAAAAAACGCCGAGCCGTAAATGTACGGCCCCAGGCCTGCCGGCGGTTCAACAGGCCTGTAAGTTGCTTTTAAAACGGATGGCATCCTGTCTTCAGCCGCACTTGCCGCAATATATGAGGTAAAAGTCCCGTCATTTAATCTTCCCATGTATGGCGACACCGCAGACTCGCAGTAAACAGTAACTGCCTCATCTGTCCAGAGCGGGGAGAGTATGTTCGGCGCAAACAAGTCCCCCATTAAAAATGACAACACCCCCGGCAGGCCTCCTGCCTTTGTCATATGGAGAAAGTGCGTGTATTCGTGAATGCCGGCGAGCAGCATCCAGTCTTCAGAGGGGTATTCCCTGTTAAATACCGCCATACGCCCGTAAGCGGGGTTAGCATAGGCGTTCATATAACTGCCTGCGTCTTCAAGTACAAAGGTTGCGTCGCTGCGGTAATTTCCGGTGATTTTTTCGGGGATATAGGAGTATCTTTCAAGGCTGTAAAGCAGGTACTCCGCGCGCTCCTGATAGCCATAAGGGTAAAAAACCTTAAAACGGGGTGTTTTCAGCACTTCCCAGGCGTTTAAGTGCGCGCAGAATGACAAAAGAAGAAAGACTGCGGTAATTTTTTTCATGGCTCCCCTTTATTTTATCTTGTGATTCTGCCTTAAAGCCCTCCAGCCAGGCGCTTTTCCGATTATGAATTTTTTTATTTCGGAGAATTTCATCTTCCCGTATACAGGCTGTATGACCACGCTGCATTTCAGTTTTTTTCTTCCGAGCAGCTTCAGCGCGTATTCAAGGTCGCGCTTTGACGCGGCGGATATCTTTACCTGGTCGCGGCTCCCGAGCACCCCGAGATTTGAAAGCTTCATTTTTTTATGTTCCCCCGACGAAGGCGGTTTTATGTCCATTGATATCATGCAGGGCCTCACGCCTTTAAGCGAAACAGCGCCGTTTGTTTCTATGTTGAATTTTTTGCCCCTGCAAAGCCGCATCAGTTCCAAAACCTCTTTTTTCTGAAGCAGGGGCTCGCCCCCTGTTATGCTGACTCGCTTTATCGGTGATTTATTTATCACGCCCGCCACACAGGAAACCGGCATCTCAACCCCGCCGGTGTAGGAGTACTTGGTATCGCACCACGAGCATCGCAGGTTGCATCCTGTCAAGCGCACAAACAAAGTGGGCACCCCGGCCTCTGTACCCTCTCCTTCAATGTCTGTAAAAATCTCAGTTACACGCATTTATCCTCCGTATTTGAATGTTTTTCTTAAGTTATATTTTTTTTCTGTCTTTTGTCTGTTTTTTGCTATATTTATTACTTTTTCCTGCAATCTTATCTCTTGACACCCCTGCCCTTATATATATACTATTTAAGATTATTATATAAAAACAGGTGAATATGAAACTTTTTACATCGGTTATTATACTACTTACAGCGGTATTTTCAACATCCTTTGGCGCGGATTTCAGGATACGCCCGGAAAAACCGGAATTCATGCGCTATGATGTTGTCAATATTTATGCCTCCATCACGGAAGAGCCTGCCAAAAAAACCCTGAAAGAACGCATCGTAAGCAAAGTTTCGGAGATTGCGGGCCAGATAAGCAGCGCCGCAGAAGAACCTGCGATTGACCCGGAAAAACTCAAAGCAACTGCCGAACTAAGAATTACCTATCGCGGCAGGCAGGTAAAAACTATTGGCAATATAGAAATGCTCAGGATGAAATATGACTCCATCAACGACCGCTGGTACGGCAGATGGCCGGTTCCCTGGAACCCCACCCTCGGGGAATACAAGGCAAATGTTACCCTTTTATATAAAGGCAAAAAGTATTCAGACAGCGTTTCTTTCAAAGTAAACGGCAGAAAACCACCCACCCTTCCCAAGGGCTTTTCGGTAATGACCATTGAGCCCGGGGATTCCATTATACGCCGGGTTCCAGGAGTCGGGGGCCGCTCTGTCAAGATATGGGAAAACTACGTGCTCTGGGCCAAATTTATGGGTTCAGACGCTGTGTGGCACCTGGTGGGACAGTCGCAGATATGGAACAGCCTGCACCCCGATGTTTTCCCGTGGGACAAGCCCACAGTCTCCCAGATGAAAGAACTCGGGGCAGACCTTCATAAATACGATATGAAATACGGCGCCTGGATCTCAAGCTTCATAATGCTCGGCAACAGGCTTGATCTTGCTCCCTACAGCAGGACAACAGGTTATGACAAGCAGAACAACACTCTCCGCAAGCTGATTTATATATCAATACTTGACCAAAAGAGGCAGGACGACATAGCCGAGCTCATGCGCAGGATTCAGGCGGAAAAAAACGTGGATTACATAGGCCTTGATTATATGAGGACAGATTTCGGCGGCTATGAGTTTGCCGAAGAATTTGTCAAAGAGATGCCCCTTCCCGGAGTGCCCGAAGACTGGACGGATATGTCTTCAGAGGATAAGATGCTGTGGCTGGGCAGAAAAATTGAAATAGAAGCACACCCTGATTTCATAGAAATGTGGCGCTGGTGGCGCGCCCACAAGATGGCAAACATAATACTCTACCTCAGGGAAAAATCAGGAGCAACAAAACCCATTTATCTCTTTTCGCTTACCTGGGACCAGGGAAAACACCACGGGCAGGACCCGCTTATGTTCATAGACGCCGGCATTGACATGAATGCCCCTATGTTTTATTCAATTGACAAGGCCAACTACCCCGGGCTCATAAACGACTGGCAGAAATACCTGCGCCGGGGAAACAGCAGTGTTGTCGCCGGGCAGTGCGTTGACTGGAACCTGCTTGGAAGGACATTCAACCCGGCCGGGCCCGACGAACATTTTTTAAGGCAGAAACATCTGGTGGACAAACTTCTCCCTGTAAACCCTTCGCTCGGCCTTTTTTGGCACGACCTGTCGCGGACTTTCAAAAGGACAGCCGGCCCGTATTCGGCGCTTGAGTGGGCGGTCACCGGCGGCGCTACTTTTTCATACTTAAGAAAGCAGCAGGGCCTTTTCCCTTTTACAACCGAATGGAACACTCCTGATACGGTTTCAAAAAACGAATTTTTCACCGTTGAAATCAATGTCAAAAACAGCTCTGACATTACGCAGAACTTTTTTCTTAAATTTCTCAAGCTTTCAAACCTCTCCGCCGCGGACGACATAGTGCAGCGTTTTTACCTCGCGCCGGGGGAGGTAAAAACAATAACCTTTCAAATCAGCGTTATGAATACCGACCCTAAAAAACAGAATATGCAGATGCTCGCTTATATGATACAGTACGGTTCTCTTTCAACTCAGGAGCGCTATTTTGATTTCAAATACATAAAGGTGGAATGATGGACAACTCGTATATGCAGTATATAAGGAACTTCAGCATAATAGCACATATAGACCACGGCAAATCAACGCTTGCCGACAGGCTGCTCGAAGAGACAAAAACGGTTGAGAAAAGAAAAATGAAGGAACAGTACCTTGACTCCATGGACCTGGAGCGCGAGCGCGGAATAACAATAAAGGCAAAGGCCGTCAGGATTAACTACCTCAAAGACGGCCATGAATACACCCTTAATCTCATCGATACCCCCGGGCACGTTGATTTTTCTTACGAGGTCTCCCGCAGCCTTGTCGCGTCAGAGGGCGCCCTGCTCGTAGTTGACGCCTCACAGGGCATAGAGGCTCAGACAATGGCAAATGCCCACATAGCCATGAACAATAACCTGGAGCTTATTCCCGTGATAAACAAGATAGACCTGCCCGCGGCAGAACCCGAGAGAGTGGCCCTGGAAGTGGAAGAAACGCTGGCTCTGCCCGCCGAAGGCGCCATAGCGGCAAGCGCAAAGGAAGGAATAGGAATCCGCGAAATTCTGGATGCCATCATAGAAAGAATCGCCCCTCCCAAAGGGGACGTTAACGCCCCGCTTAAGGCGCTGGTCGTTGACTCGCAGTTTGATTTTTATAAAGGTGTAATAGTTTTTGTAAGGCTCCACGACGGAGTGTTAAGAAAAGGCATGAAGATACTCATGATGGCCACGGACAACGTCTGGGAAGTCTCGCAAGTCGGGGTTTTTAAGCCTAAGATGGTGGAAGCGGAAGAACTAAAAGCCGGCGAGGTGGGTTTCATAGTCGCCGGAATTAAAAGCTTGAGCGAGATAAAAATAGGGGATACGGTCACGGATTACAAAAATCCCGCAGCAAAAGCGCTGCCCGGTTTCAAAGAGGTAAAACCGATGGTTTTCTGCGGCCTCTTTCCGGTTTTGTCAGACGCCTACACCGAACTGCAAGACGCGCTGGCAAAACTGAAACTCAACGACTCTTCGCTGTTTTACGAGCCCGAATCCTCAGAGGCCCTGGGCTTCGGTTTTAGATGCGGTTTTTTGGGGCTGCTTCACATGGAAATCATCCAGGAACGCCTTGAGCGCGAGTACAACCTGAACCTGATAGCAACAGCCCCAAACGTGGAATACCAGGTGACTCTGACCAATAAAACAGAGCTTGTCTGTGACAGCCCCGCAGCCTTTCCCGACTTCGGGATAATAGAACAGATTCGGGAGCCTTTTGTAAAACTCTCGCTTCTGACCCCCACTGAATACGTGGGGGGCCTCATGCAGCTTTGCCAGGCAAGGCGCGGAACATACGTAACCACCGAATACATCACAGCCACGCGCGCCGTGGTAATATACGAGATGCCGCTCGGCGAAATAATATGGGATTTTTATGACAAACTCAAATCCATGACCCGCGGCTATGCCTCCATGGACTACGAGGTCATAGACTACCGCCCGGCAGATTTAAAACGCGTGGACATACTGGTAAACGGCGACAAGGTTGATTCCCTCTCATTCATATCACACCACGAATTTGCCTACAGAAAAGCAAAGTCCCTCGTGGAAAAACTCAAAGAAGCAATCCCGCGCCAGATGTTCCCGGTGCCGCTGCAGGGCGCCATAGGCGCAAACATAATATCCAGGGAAACCATCCCCGCGATGAGAAAAGACGTCCTCGCGAAATGCTACGGCGGCGACATATCAAGAAAGAGAAAGCTGCTTGAAAAGCAGAAAGAGGGAAAAAAGAGGATGAAGCAGATTGGCTCTGTGGAAATCCCGCAGGAAGCGTTTATGGCGATTTTGAAGGTGGAGGATTAGAAGAAGATTAATTAAGCCAAAAGACATGAGACAAAATTTTAGAAAATAAACCGGACCTCTTTCCTTATATTTAGCATAACAATCATCTTGTTTACATCAAGCCTGACAATGTCATCAGTATAAACGCGCCCGCAACACTTGCTGCCGCCGAAATCAGGCAGACCAGGGCTGTTCTTTTATCCTTGGTGATCATAATAAAAAACAGTATGATCCCGGCGGGAGGAATTACAAAACTTAAAAGATATAGAAGTATTGTTTTCATTTATCGCACCTCCTTTTAGTATTTGTTTTTTGAAAGTATTCCGCCTTTCGTGTCGTAATGGATTTCCATTCGTTTTTCCCCTTCCATATACACATCTTCCCTGTACAGCCTGCCGGCCTCTGAATAATATTTCCATACATTATTGGGCTCATACTTTTCATATACGCCGGCTCTAATTGTTCTTTCATAGAAGCGCATCTCTCTTATATTCTTGTTGTCATAAAAAGCTTTATACACACCGCCTCTGAATCTCCAGTATCCCCCGTACTTGTCCCTGCCCTCCTGAAAATACCTGCCCGTCCTAAAAATCCAAGGAATATAAAACCCTTCAAGCACAGGCTCCGCAAATCCCCTGTCAGTATATCTTCGGCGGTTATGCAAGCCTCTCTCTTCCGCTGCTATTTCCATATGCGCGCCGCTGACCTTTCCGGCTTTTGGCCGAAGTTCCTCTGCTACTGTCACAACAGGCTTAATATCCCCCCCGGGCCTTGAGTAAATAGATTCTTTCCCTTTCTGTTTATAGCCGTGCGTAATACTTAAAACAGGCCCAAATATTATGAAAACCGCGTATAAAACAGCCAGCCCGGCAGCTATATAAATAAATCTTCTGATATAAAACTCCAACAGGCTTTTAAGCATACTTTTAGATAAACCTTCCTTGTGAGGTGATTGAATCATCAGCAGTATAGTACTAAAGGTTATTTTTAGGTAAAAAAAATGCGCAGGGATATAGAGGGGTTTTTACGAGCTATTGGTAGGCTCAACCCTGCGCTTGAACAATATACTAAAAACGATTCAATAAATCAATAATTTTTTTGTTAGATTTTAAATAATTTCCTTAAAAATGATTTGTTTTCAATTAAAATAGGGAGTTGTTTTTGTCCTGTTTAGTCCAAAAATTTAAGAACAGCGTTTCACTTTTAAAAACACAGTTTTGTAAACCCTCTCATTTTGTCTTTGCATTCAAACTATAAATCTCATAAAAGCCCTTCAGTGTCAGGTCTTTGTCTATCACCACATTTTTTTTGCCCAGCCCCTGGGTAAGCTCCAAAGAAGCGTCCCCGCCGGTTATCAGTACAAGCGCGTTCTTTGCCTTCATCTCTTTTTTTATTCCGTTAGTAACCGCCACAACGCTGGCTTTCATAGAGTGAAAAATTCCTGAGTTGACCGATTTTTCCGTGGTGTCGCCGATATACTTTCCCGGCTTTTTCAGTGAAATCTGGGGCAGTTTGGCGGTGCCGGAGTACAGGCTCTTAATTGACAGGTTCATACCCGGCATAATAGCTCCCCCCAGATACTCCCCCTTTTTATTCAGCGCCTCAAAAGAGACCGCAGTTCCGAAATCTATAATTATTACGTCTGCCCCGGGATACATCTTTTTTGCCGCTACCGCGTCGGCAATCCTGTCATCGCCCACCTCGGATTTGTTTTTATAAAGATTCTTTATTCCCAGTTTTGTTTTTTCATTTATAACGACAGGCTCTTGTCTGAAGTATTTTCTGAAAAGGTGTGCAAAGGTGTGGGTAATTGCCGGAACCACGCTTCCTATTATGGCGCCTTCAACTTCGCGCTCATTGATGCCCGCTCTCTTGAGAAGCGCAGAGAGCCTGATGTAATATTCATCTTCCGTGGAACGCATGTCGGTATTTAAGCGCCATTTGGCGGCGAGAACCCCGCCGCCAAACGCGCCTATCGTTATGTTTGTATTTCCTACGTCAAATACGAGTATCATTTCATCCGAACCTGAAAGTTACCCCGTATCCTCCCTGCGGGTACTCCCACTCTATCTCATCAGGCGCCGCCACCCTGCAGGTACCGCACTCCAGGCAGTTTTCAAAAGAGACTATTGCCTCGCCCTTGTCGTTTAGTTCATAAACCTTGGCCGGGCATACGAAAAGTTTTCCCTCTACCAGTTTGTGCACGTCAACACCCGGCTTGATTTTAAGATGCGTTTTTTCAAACGCCTTAAACTTGTCAAGCCCCAGCTTGTCTTCCATGGTTTTAAATTTGTGGCTCATAGTATCACCCTCCTCGCGTTAAACGCGGTCTTGGCAAATCCGAATATGGATTCCTGCTTGAGAAGTTTCTTTATCAGCCTTACCTGCTTTTTATTTTTCGGCTCGCCGTCCACCGTAAACATATCCCGTACGAACTCTTCCATTATTTTCGGGTACTTTTCAAAAAGCTGGGGCGAGTGTTCCAGGGTTTTGGGCAGGTTTTTGAATTTTTTCAAATCCTTAATTACAAAGCTCTCTGAGAGTTTTTTGTCGTATTCGGCTGTTTTTACGGCGGAGAAATCATTTTTCTCTTTGGCCGATACGGCGGTCTCTCCCGCTATCCGCCCCGACTCCATCGCGAGGTTTGTGCCCTCGTGATAAAGCGAAGCATTTACAAATCCGGCTGCGTCACCCACTACCATTACATTGCCGGTTGACAGTTTTGATATGCCGTTAAAGCCCATATCCGGTATCAGGTGGGCGGCGTATTCTTTCTGCTCGCCGTCGCGCACGAGAGGCGCCACTGCCGGGTGGTCTTTAAAGAACTCAAGCAGGTCGTTGGGGTTAAGCTTGTGCTCTATCAGAGAAGCAACCGTGCCGCCTACTCCGACAGATATCGTATCTTTGTTCGTATAGATAAATCCCGAGCCTATCGCGCCTTTAGCTGCAAATCCGAAATACTCATAAGCCACGCCTTCGTTGTCAGTCAGCCCGAAGCGGTCGCGTATGCGCTCCTCAGGCAGGGATATTATTTCCTTTACCGCCACTATCGTGGAGACGGCCGGCAGTTCCTTATGGAGCCCCAGTTTTTTCGCGAGCAGCGAGTTCACGCCGTCGGCGAGTATTACCATGTCCCCGAATATTTCCCCGTCTTCCATCCTCGCCTTTACCCCTTTTACTTTTCCGTTTTCCATTATAAAGTCATCAACAACCGCGCCGGTTATTATCATGGCTCCGGCTTCCTCAACTTTGTCCGCGAACCACTTGTCAAATTTCGCGCGCATTACCGTATAGGAGTTATTGTGGGGCGCTTCGCCGAATTTTTTGAATTTAAAACCCCCGCCAATCTCGCCGTCAGGTGTTAAAAGCGACCAGCGCCTTTTGGTAACCACCCTCTCAAGCGGCGCGTCAGCCTCAAAATCAGGCATGATCTGCCTCATCACGTTTGTAAAAAATATCCCGCCAAAGACATTTTTTGAGCCGCAATAATCACCGCGCTCAAGCACTATTACCTGGAGCCCCGCTTTTGCCGCGACATATGCCGCAGTCAGCCCCGCGGGCCCTCCTCCCACCACTATCAGGTCAAATTTTTCCGCTTCACCCATTACCGTTCACCTCATCTGTTCTTTTTAGCGGCTCTTGCCGCCTTTTTGCACGCAGGATAGTTATCCTCGGTTTCAGACAATTTAACACTTTTATAGAGCTCTTTCAACTTTGAATTAAGCCCCGAGGGCACTTCCACGATTACCGCGACCCTCATGTCCCCTTTTCTTGAACTGTTAACGAGAGGAAATCCCCTTCCTTTTATTACATATACATCCCCGTTCTGTGTGGATGCGTTGATTTTTAATTTTTCTGTACCGTAAATCCCGGGCACTTCAAGCTCGTCGCCCAAAACAGCCGAAGTAAGCCTTACAGGAAGGCGGAGTATGACATCATTTTCTTCGCGCTCAAAAAACTCGTGCTTTCTGACATTAATTACAACGTACAAGTCCCCGCTTTTGCCGCCGTTGCCTCCCGCGTGCCCCTCACCCGAGAGTTTCAAATAAGCGCCGTGGCTGACGCCTGCGGGTATTTTTACCTCTATCACCCTTTCATTCATTTCATAACCCCCGCCGTTACAGGAGGTGCAAAGGTGCTCCGCTGTCTTTCCCTCGCCCCGGCACTGCGGGCAGGTGGTAACCATTGAAAAGAAACCCTGGCTGCTGCGGACGCGCCCCTGTCCGCCGCAGGTCTTGCAGGCAGTATAGGAAGTACCGGGCTTTATTTTTTCGCCGCGGCAGGTTTTACAGTGTTCTTTTCTTTTTATCACGACTGTGTGCTTGAATTCTTCAGCTGCCTGCTCAAAATCTATGGTTAGGTCATAGCGTAAATCCTCACCGCTGCGCCTGCGCTGCCCGCCCGAACGCCCGGAACCGCCGAACCCGAACATGTCTCCAAATATGTCGCCGAAATCCCCGAATATGTCCGACATGTCAAAATCCGCGCTGTACCCCCCGTAGCGCCCGCCGGCCCCGCCTCGGCCCTTCATGCCCTCATACCCGACCCTGTCATAGACAGCCCTCTGGTCAGGGTCGCTTAATATTTTATAGGCCTCGCCTATCTCTTTGAACTTTTCCTCAGCCTCTTTTTTATCACCCTGATATATATCCGGATGATATTGCTTTGCCTTGTTTCTGAAAGCACTCTTTATCTCCTCGGCAGAGGCGTTCTTTGAAACCCCGAGAGAGCCATACAGGTCTTTATCTGCCATAGTTAAGCTGACTCCTTGATTTAAAGTTTAAAAGACAGAAGACAGAAGACATAAGTTAAAACAATACACTTAAAATATCACACTTAAAACATTACACTTAAGACATTACGCCCCGCCCGGCGTTCATTGCCGTATTTACATTTAACACTGAATCTGTCTCTACTTCTCCGCCACTTTCACCACTGCCGGCCTTACCAGCAGGCCGTCCATGATATAGCCTTTCTGGAAAACTTCCAGTATTGCGCCCTCTTCGGCACCCTCTTTCTTTTCTTTTCCTATCACATGGTGCAGTTCGGGGTCAAAGACACCCTCTGTTTTTACCTCTGACGCCCCCATTTCCTTAAGCGCGTCCTCAAACTGCTTTATCACCATCTCAACGCCTTTTCTCAGCGACTCCACATTTTCCGTTACTTTTGTCGCGTGCACGGCCCTGTCAAGATTGTCAAGGACAGGCAGGACGCTGCGTATCGCTTCGCTGCGTGTGAAACGGACGAAATCCTCTTTATCCTTTGCCACACGCTTGCGGTAATTGTCAAGCTCCGCAAGAGAGCGCAGGTATTTGTCTGTGATTTCATTAATTTTCGCCTCTTTTTCCGCAATCAGTTCTTCGGGCGTCTTTGGTTTTTCCTCTTTTTCAGCTTCAGCAGAGGCTGCCTCTCCCATTACTGCCTCATTCTCTTTTTTACTCTCATCCTTTTCATGTTTATGTTCTTTACTCATAAAGCGCCTCCTTTTTCAAAATTTATGTCTTCTGTCTTTTTACTTTTTTACTTGTTTCAATGGTTGTGCCCCATCACATCAAGCGCTATTGCCATCACTAACATCCCGAGTATCAGCCCTGTTATGGCAATGTGCCCTTTGCCGTAGCGCCTGGATGCCGGCAGCAGTTCGTCAAAGGAAATGTAAATCATGATGCCGGCTACAGCGCCGAAAATTATGCCAAAAGCCGGCCCGGCAAGAAAATCCTTCAAAAGCAGGTATCCTATGACCGCTCCTAGAGGCTCGGCAAGGCCTGACAGAAACGCAAGAGCAAAAGCTTTCGTTTTGCTTCCCGTCGCGTAATATACCGGTATGGCAATTGCCATTCCCTCGGGTATGTTGTGTATGGCTATTGCGACAGCGACAGAAATTCCCAGCGAAGGCTCCTTAAGAGCCGCGGCAAAAACAGCAAAGCCTTCGGGGAAGTTGTGAAGGGCTATTGCAATCGCGGCAAAAACACCCATTCTCGCGAGTTTCATCTTTGCCGCGTCGGAAGCGTGATCGTGGTCTTTATGTTCACAGTTGCAATCCGCTGTAATTTCTTCCGTAGTATCCCGGCCGCACTCGTGCGGGTTGACTGACTCGGGTATCAGCCTGTCAATTGCTGCGGCAAGCAGTATGCCTCCGAAAAACGCCGCTATTCTGATAAGCCCCGTATTTGCGCCGTGTCCAAAGGACTCTTCAAGCGCTTCACCCGAATGCACAAGCAGCTCCATAAATGAAACATATATCATGACGCCGGCGGAAAAACCGAGGCCCAGCGAAAGAAAAGTATAATTTTTCTTTTTGACAAACACCGAAACAAAAGCGCCGATTCCCGTAGCAAGGCCGGCAAAGAACGTAATTAAAACCGCGGTCCCGAAACTTCCGTGCAGCTCCCCCATTAAAAAATCACCTTTTCCTTTGCAAAGTATCTGTCATAACCGAAAAGCAGTATGAGGAGTATCACAAGCGCAATCATTCCCGCCGCGCCTGTCATCCCCACGGTCAGATCGCTCCCCCCTTTTACATAGGCATAAGTGATGCCAGGCGAGGCGTTTAATACGCCGTGCATGAACGCGGCTGAAAAAGCAGATTTGGTTTTAATGACAACATAAGTAAAAAACGGCGACAACAAAACACACCACAGGGTCATCATAAAAACACCCGCCACCGGGTTATCAGGGTAATTGTGGCCCTGCAGTATCGCGGGCGCGTGCCAGATACCCCAGACCAGCCCGGTTATGAGGGAAATTTTTAAAAACCCTTTGTCTTTTAGGGCGTCAATGAGAAAACCCCTCCAGCCGGCCTCTTCACCGAAGGCAAAGACAGCGTTGACTGTTATGCCGAAAAAAACCGCCTGCACAACAGCTATCAGAAGATAATAATCCTTTATCGTCGTGAGCGCTTCCATCCCCTGTTTCATCTGCTCTTCCGTCATCATTTTTGCGAACCGCTCCATCATTCCCGACATGTCAGGCGAATATGTCACGCCCGGCATTAAAAGCGATATCCCAAAAGTCAAAAAAGCGAGTGCAATTGGAATGAGGGCAAGAAAATACCACGGAGTCCATTTGAAAGAGAACCCTATGTTTTTTAAAGGTTCCTTATATATGACTTTCTGAAGAACAAGAGTGCAGCCAAGGGGTATAAACATATAAAACGCGGTAAGAATAAAACCGGCCGCGCCTTTTCCGTAAGGAAATACAATCCATAAAAGTGAGTAAAGCGCCGAGACTGCAAACACAGTAACAATAAAAGTCAAAGCCCTGTTTTTTAGCATAGTTGACCTCCGAAAACAGAAATTTAATTTGTTAACAGGGGATTATAATATCAGTTTTTGGGCTTTGTGTCAAACCGCCTTGACGAGCCGGTATTGTATATAACGGTGTATAATATCATTTTCCATAATTTCCTCTCCCTTAGGGGGAGAGGATTGAGGTGAGGGGGCTTGTTTTCAGCTCTTTAGATACGCCCTCATCCCGGCCTTCTCCCCCGCTCGCGGGGTAGAAGGAAAAATACTCATAACAGCCTGTTGTTTTATATTTATACACATTTGAGTACAGCATCACAACTTCTGCATCCTTGCAAAACATTTTACATTAATGTATTATAAACAACAGTTTTAATCCATGATAAAACAGCCCCGGAGAAAAGATGAAAAAATTAACCGCTTTTGTTTCTGCCTTTGCTTTGCTTATGCTTTCCTGTTCACAGCAGCAGCCCTCTCAGCCTGAAAATCCGGTTTTGCCCGGGGCAACTCAAACTTTCACGTATGAATACACACATACACCCTCTTTTACGGCAACCCCTCATGAAACTGTAACTTCGTCTGCTACCATTTCCTGCACGCACAGCCGCACAGCCACCTATACATCCACTCCCACATACACGAACACTCCCACTTCCACTAATACCCCTCTGCCGGAATGCGTCCTGCTTGAGCAGGCGCGTCTGAACACAAACGAGGAGGGGGCCGAGTTATGCACCGTATCATTTTTTGTAACCCCGGATACCGGGTTCATAACCAGAACAAGACAGTGCCCTGACGACTTTTTCTCGGTTGATTTTTACGGCATGAATGAACGGGTACGGATAAGGCTTAAAAACATCGCATGCTCCGGCCCTGTTACAATAACACAGTGGTCAAACTGCTCTTATCTTGAAATACGGGAAATTTACACCGGTTACGGGCCTGAATTTGAAAAAATCTTTGACATACCAGCCAACATGTATTCTTTTTATCAGAACTGCCCTTCAGGCGGATATTCATATGACATAGCCTTTGATATCGTAACCCTGACACCCGGCCCTACGGCCACTGTCACACCCACAGCCACCCCTACTTACTCGTCAGGGCCTGATGCTTATGAACCCGGCGATAACACCCACTCCGGTGCAACTTCGATATTCGCAGGGGACACGCAGGTACACAACACCTTTGACCCCAATGATATTGACTGGTATCTCTATGAGTCACCCGACGGCAACAATGCTGTTTTTTATATCAGAACCACGGGTCTGAATTCGGCGCAAATAATCCATTATGACGCCTCGCTTAACCAGATTGACTCTTTTTCTATTCAAACGTCCGAAACAGAAGGCTGGATTTCAATGACCGGCCTTTCAGCGGGGCAAAAACGGTATTTTTCCTTTACTCAGAACCTGACGGGAAATAACTCTTTTTACGAAGCCATGCTCGTTGTGCCGCCTACCCCCACACATACGGCAACCCTGACAGCCACGCCCACCTGCGTAGTTTCATCTGATGACGCTTACGAAGACACTGACGACACATACACAGGGGCCACCCTGCTTGAACCTGACATTCCTCAGTTTCACACCTCTGTCGGTACGGATGATCAGGATTGGTTTTATTTCAATGTGTCGGAAGATGAATTCATAACCATTGTCATAGAACGAACGGTCTTTATGCCGCTGGAAGCGGAATTTTATCATTCTGCCACGGGCATGTCATCGCCTGTATACAGTATTTCCGAGACATCGGACAATTATTATTTTAACTTTGTTAACACTAACGGCAGCGGAATAATATACCTTAAGCTTCTGCACAGCGGCGCAGTCTCAGGCTGCGGTTTGTACTATTACATAACCCGGGGCGCCCCGTGATTTTCAGCCTTGCAATATTTTTAGCTTCCCTATATAATTACCTCTGCTATTAAGCCTTTTTTGGTGGCGTAGCCAAGTGGTAAGGCACGGGTCTGCAAAACCCTTATTCATCGGTTCAATTCCGATCGCCACCTCCAATAAAAAAAGCCCCGCATTTAGCGGGGCTTTTTTTATTGGAGAAGTGAGAACAATAGAGCGGGAGCAATAAAAAAAAGGCGGGCTTTTTAAGCCCGCCTTTTTTTCTTTTCTATTGTTCGCGTTCTATCTCGTAACCCTGCGGGCTACGTGCCTTCCTGCCACGAGCTTAAATACTTTACCTGCTCTGCAGTCAGTTTTTCGAGCTTTACTCCCATTGATTTGAGTTTTATCTCGGCAATTTTGCGGTCTATGTCAAGCGGCACATCGTATACCTTTTTTTCCAGCCTTGCGTGGTTCTTTACCATGTATTCGGCGCCTTTGGCCTGGTTTGCAAAACTCATATCCATAACCATCGCAGGGTGCCCCTCTGCGGTCGCGAGGTTTACAAGGCGGCCGTCGGCCAGTACAATCACCCTCTTGCCTGATTTGAGTTTGTACTCCACAACGAGGTTTCTTACCTCTTTTTTGGATACCGCTATTTTTTCAAGCGCGGGCAGGTCAATCTCCACGTTAAAGTGCCCGGAGTTGGCTACTATCGCGTTGTCTTTCATCTTCATAAAGTGTTCTTTTCTGATTACGTTTATATCGCCTGTTACCGTGATGAAAACGTCGCCTACAGCGGCGGCATCAATCATCGGCATCACCCTGTAGCCGTCCATCTTTGCTTCCAGAGCTTTTATAGGGTCCACTTCCGTCACTATCACGTTTGCGCCCGCTCCCGCGCCGCGCAGCGCAAGCCCTTTGCCGCACCAGCCGTAGCCTGCGACCACAAGCGTAGAGCCGGCGAGCAGTATGTTTGTCGCGCGTATCACGCCGTCAAGTGTTGACTGCCCTGTGCCGTAGCGGTTGTCAAAAAAGTGCTTTGTCATGGCTTCGTTAACGGCCATTATGGGGTATTCCAGCACTCCGTCTTTTTCCATGGCTTTTAAGCGTATCACGCCTGTGGTCGTTTCTTCCGTGCCGCCTATGATGTTTTTGAGCAGGTGTCTGTGTGTCTTATGAATTACCGACACAGTATCAGCTCCGTCATCCATCGTAAGAGTAGGCTCATACTCAAGCGCCGAGAGAATGTGGGAATAATAAACCTTGTTCGACTCTCCTTTTATTGCGTAAACCGGAATTCCGAAATCCTTGACAAGCGTTGCCGCCACTTCATCCTGGGTTGAAAGCGGGTTTGAAGCGCAGGCCACAACTTTCGCGCCCCCTTCTTTCAGCGTCCACAGCAGGTTCGCAGTCTCGGTGGTTATGTGCAGGCACGCCACGCAGGTCTGCCCTTTGAGGGGTTTTTCTTTTTTAAACTCTTCCCTGATCAGCCTTAAAACCGGCATGTTGCGCTCCGCCCACTCCATTCTTCGCTTTCCTTCGGGCGCGAGTTTTATGTCCTTTATGTCATATTTCTTCATTTCTTTCCCCCTTTGACGGCTCTTTTCAGAGCAGCTGCCTTGTCTGTTTTTTCCCAGGTAAAGTTCGACCTGCCGAAATGGCCGTATGCGGATGTTTCCTTGTATATGGGCCTGCGCAGGTTCAGTGTTTCAATAATGCCCCTGGGTTTCAGGTTAAATACCTTTACTATGGCGTCGGATATTTTCTTTTCACTTACCGTTGACGTGCCGAATGTGTTAACCATAACCGACGTCGGCTCTGCCACGCCTATAGCGTAAGAGAGCTGGACTTCGCACTTTTTTGCAAGCCCGGCCGCCACAACGTTTTTTGCCACGTAGCGCGCCATATAGGCCGCGGAGCGGTCAACTTTCGACGGGTCTTTTCCCGAGAACGCGCCGCCGCCGTGGCGCCCCATTCCGCCGTATGTATCAACTATTATTTTTCTTCCCGTCACGCCTGCGTCCCCTTCGGGCCCGCCTACTACAAAATTTCCGGTAGGATTAACGAATATCTTTGTATCTTTTTTTATCAGTTTTTTCGGTATTATGGGGTTTATGATTTTTGCTATTACGTCTTTTCTTATCTGCTCAAGCGTGACGTTTGGTTCGTGCTGTGTGGAAACGACTATTGCGGTTATGCCGACCGGCTTTCCATTTTTGTAAGAAACAGACACCTGCGATTTTCCGTCCGGCCTTAGATATTTCAGCGTTCCGTCCTTGCGCAGGTCTTCCAGTTTTTTTACCAGTTTGTGCGAGAGCACTATAGGAAGCGGCATCAGTTCTTTTGTCTCATTTGTTGCGTACCCAAACATCATTCCCTGGTCTCCTGCTCCCTGCTCCTTGCCTGCTTTTTCATCAACACCCATGGCTATGTCAGGGGACTGTTTGCTTATGGAAATTAAAACCTTGCAGTTTGCCGAGTCAAGCCCTGTTGCCGCGCTTGTGTAGCCTATTTCCTTTAAAGTCCGCCTGGCCACTTTTTCAAAATCCACCTTTGCCTTGGTGGTTATCTCGCCCGCTAAAACCACGAGATTTTTTGAGAGAAGCGTTTCGCACGCCACGCGCGACATCGGGTCCTGCGCAAAACAGGCGTCAAGCACCGCGTCTGAAACAGCGTCCGCGGCCTTGTCGGGATGCCCGCAGGTAACCGACTCTGAAGTAAAAAGCCCTTCTTTAATCTCCATTTATTTCCTCCTTAAAAAGTGTTTTTTAAATGATTGAAATTATATCATATACATATTATTTAACAATTGAAAATTAAATCCAAATTCCGAAGGGAAAAGCTAAGGCCTTCCCGTGAGTTCGCCGGCTATGTTGTGTATTTCCGCCCTTTTAACATAGGGCCTGACGGTTTCAGCCATGGAAAGAAGCATAGTGTATGGGTAGGGTTTTATGTTTTTAAATTTCTCGGACAGGGTGTTTTCATTTGAAAACTGCTGGAGGATATAATACTCCGCGCCCTCTATCATTTTTCCTATTTCCCTCATGTCCTCGGGCTCCACCAGCCCCGGCGCGGCGGTCGTCCTAAAGCAGCTGTTTGTCTTTGACGAAAGCAGGGCCTTTATTGAGCGCCTGATTTTTTCAATATCCGCACCCTCGACCCCGCAGGCTGATGAATATTTTTCAGGGGAGGATTTTATGTCCATAGCGGTAAAATCAACCAGTTTTTCATCCAGAATTGTTTCCAGCATTTCAGGGTAGGCGCCGTTTGTGTCTATCTTTACCAGCAGCCCCTCTTTTTTAACCGCTCTCAAAAAATCCGGCAGGCCCTTATGCATGAGCGGCTCGCCGCCTGTTATGGTTACGGCTTCCACGAACCCTTTTCGTTCGGAGAGCTCCCTCATAACATCCGCAGGGTCAATCTCCGGGGATGTGTTTTTTACCAGAGCGGGATTGTGGCAGAAAGGGCATCTGAAATTACACGGGGATGTGTAAACTATTGAAGATACTTTGCCGGGGTAGTCAAGGAGCGACACCCCTGTGAAACCGCTTATTATCATCTTTTATGAATTACTGTACTTTTTCTTCAGCCGCGCTGTGGGAGAATGCATATTCTTCCCTGTCAGCATACTCTTCCTGTTTTCCGTTGTTCCACTGTTTGACCGGCCTGAAATATCCGACTATCCTGCTGTAAACCTCACACTCTGTACCGCGCACATTTAGCAGTGAATTCTCAAGTTCCTCAATCTTTGCCAGTATTTCCCTGTTTGACATGAAAGCCTCCTCGCCTTGATATATTATTTAACTTCTCTTTTTATACGGTTATCTGCGCCTTTAACTCTTCTATCTGCGCCACTATCATCTTTGATTCCTCGCTCTTGCATACGGGGCAGTCGTTGTGCTCTCCGTTTAAGTACCCGTGCACGGGGCACACGCTGAAAGTCGGGGTCAGGCTGTAATAAGGAAGGTGGAAACGCTCCGCCACTTTTCTTACAAGCGCCTTTGTGGATTCTATGGTATTCAGCCTCTCTCCTAAGAATATGTGGAAGACCGTGCCTCCCGTATATCTGGTCTGCAGCTCATCCTGATGCTCTAAAGCCTTGAAAATATCCTTTGTGTAATATACGGGCAGCTGCGAGGAGTTTGTATAGTAAGGCTCCTTTGCCCCCATCAGGCGTATTTCGGGATATTTTTCCCTGTCAATTTTCGCCAGCCTGTATGAGGTGCCTTCACCCGGGGTCGCTTCCAGATTGTAAAAGTTGCCTGTTTCTTTCTGGTATTCAAACAGCCTGTCCCGCATAAACTCCAGCATTTCTATTGACATCTGCCGCCCCTCTTCGGTGGTGATATCCTTGTCTATGAAGTTAAGCGCCATTTCATTCATCCCTATCAGCCCGATAGTGGAGAAATGGTTTGTCCAGTATTTTCCGGTGCGGCTCTTTATGCCGTCGAGGTAGTGCCTTGAGTATGGATAGAGCCCCTGTTCGGTAAGTTTCTCAAGCATCTTGCGCTTGATCTCCAGGCTTTCTTTTGCCATATCCATAAGATATATGAGCTCGCGCTTCAAGCCGTCCATATCTCCTTTAAATCTGAAACCCAGCCTCGGCATATTGATTGTTACCACGCCTATTGAGCCTGTCAGAGGGTTTGAGCCGAAAAGCCCTCCGCCCCTCTTGCGCAGTTCCCTGTTGTCAAGCCTCAGGCGGCAGCACATGGAGCGCGCGTCGTCAGGGCTCATGTCTGAGTTTACAAAATTTGCAAAATAGGGTATGCCGTACTTGGCGGTCATCTCCCAGACAGGGTCCAGCTCCGGGTTATCCCAGTCAAAATTTTTTGTGATATTATATGTCGGGATCGGGAATGTGAATATCCTGCCCTTTGAGTCACCCTCAAGCATTACCTCGGCAAAAGCCCTGTTCAGCGTATACACTTCTTCCTGGTAATCGCCGTATGTGGAGTTCTGTATTTCGCCGCCTATTACCACAGCCTCGCCTTTCATATTGTCGGGCACGACAAGGTCCATTGTAATGTTGGTAAAGGGGGTCTGGAAACCCACCCTGGTGGGTATGTTCATGTTAAAGAGGAAGCGGCGTACCGCTCTTTTTACCTCATCATATGAAAGCTCGTTGTAGCGGATAAAAGGCGCGAGCAGTGTGTCAAAGTTTGCAAATGCCTGGGCGCCGGCGGCCTCTCCCTGCAGCGTGTAGAAAAAGTTTACCACCTGGCCGAGAGCGGATTCAAAGTGAGTGGGGGGCGCTGATTCAATCTTGCCCTCAACCCCGCCGAAGCCCCTGTAGAGCAGATCCTTTAAATCCCAGCCGCAGCAGTAAACAGAGAGCAGCCCGAGGTCGTGCAGGTGAAAATCCCCGCCATTATGCGCCTGTTTGATTTCAGGCGTGTAAATTTTATTAAGCCAGTAAGTTGAAGTCACGATGGAGGATACGTGGTTGTTTAAACCCTGGAGGGAGTAGCTCATATTTGAGTTTTCTTTTATTCTCCAGTCGAGCTTTCTCAAATAGTCGTCCACCATGGTGGTGGAGTCTTTTAGTATGTTTTTTACATCCCTTACTTTTGCGCGCTGGTCCCTGTAGAGTATGTATGATTTCGCTATTGTTGTAAAACCGTTGTTAAGAAGGGTGGTCTCAACGAGGTCCTGAATGTTTTCAACCGTGGGGGTTTTGCCGTCCTTGTAAACCACATTGACAATCGATATTACCTGCTCGCATATCTTTTCAGCCTTTTCCCGCTCGTAGTTATTGTTTGCCTTGAAAGCCTTGAAGATTGCTTCGGTAATCTTAACTGAGTCAAACGGAGCCACTTCACCGGTTCTTTTGATTACATACTGAATCTTACTCATTAAAACACCCCTTTTCTCTCTTTTATTAAAACGGCGCCTATTATACAAAACATCCCGCATATGTCAAGATTTTTTCTATATATTGGATTTCCCTTATCCTTGATACACAATATATGGGACACATCCGCTGATGTCAAGATTTTTTTCCCTTTGTAATACCGTATATATGGTATTTTATGCAGTTCAGGCTTCTCTATTTCAACTATATGTTGTGGTATGCCTGTCTTTTTTTCCTTTAAAACAAGGAGTTTTTCAGGTTTTTTGGGCGCTTTTTAGCTTTGTTAATGTGTTAGTTTAATCAAACAAGCTTCGATAGAATTATTTTCTGTTTTCAGCTATCTTGCAATGAAATGCAACCTCGTTTCACCACAATTTGTACTGTCAGCTACTTAACAAAACTTTGCACTTTATAAAACTATGTAACCGCAAAGTGATAATGTCCTATATTGGCAAAGTAGAAATGTCCTATAAAA
>CAYGHG010000018.1:0-32251 GCA_964349515.1 uncultured Spirochaetia bacterium | reverse complement strand
ACGATACTGTCAGGAATCATGTGTAATTATAAAATAAATTTGTTATACCCGGTAATTCTCCTTCTACCCAGCTCGCGGGGTAGAAGGGCGGGATGAGGGCGTCTTTAAAGCATAAAACTACCCCCCTCACCTAACCTCTCCCCCTTTAAAGGCGGAGAGGAAATTATATTACACACTAATGTGTACAGTATCAAAAACTCACTCCGCCGTTGACATAAGCAGGCTGATATATTATAATTCAAACCGCATTTTTTAACGGTAGCTTTACGTCTTTTTCACCCATAAAAAACGCATTATTTTCATAATTTTAGCCGGAGGAAGCATGCAGGAACATATTACAGTCATTGGAAGCATAAATCTTGATATTATGGTAAAGACAGACCGTATGCCTGAGCGCGGAGAAACAGTCGGCGGGGGAAGCCTTTACATGCTGCCGGGCGGAAAAGGCGCCAATCAGGCTGTCGCCATAGCGAGGCTGGGTAAAAAAGTAAAGCTCATAGCAAAAAAAGGCAGGGATATTAATAAAGAAGCCCTGATGAAAAATTTAAACCACCACAATATAGATTTATCGGGGCTGATTACGGATGAAAATCTGGAGACAGGCGCCGCGCTGGTCAATACTACCGGAAAGCGCGGGAACAAAGTAACGCTTTTTACAGGCGCAAACGACGGCCTTTCTCCTTCCGATATTGACGCGGCAAAAGAGGCAATCACAGGCGCAAAGGTCGTGCTGGTTTCAACAGAGATCCCCGCGGCCACCGCAAAGCGGGCGATTGAAATCGCGCGCGAGCACAGGGTAAAGACAATATTGAGCGTCGGTGCGGCAGGCACGAAAAACCGCGAGGAAATACTGAGCATAATGGAAGGCCTTGACATAATAATAATGAACGAACGTGAGGGGGGCTATCTCACCAACAGGGTAATCTCCCATATGGAAACAGGCACGCTCGCTGGAAATGAACTGCGAAAACTCGGGGTAAACCATGTCATAATAACAATGGGGCGTGAAGGCACGCTTCTCGTAAACAGGCACGGTGCGACTGTTTTTCACCGCTATGGCACGGAAGTTGTGGACACCGTGGGGGGCGGCGACGCGTTTGTGGCAGCGGTGGCGGTTTCTATCGCGGACGGGAAATTTGTCATAGACGGGATTGATTACGGCAATGCGGCCGGTGCGCTTGCCACGAAAAAAATCGGCGCACAGGAGGCCATGCCACTTAAAGAAGAGCTGGAAGCTTTTATGGAGCTCAAGAAAAAAGACGGTGACGCAAAAGCCTACAAAGAATATACGGACACGCTGAAAATGCTGGAACAGAAAGCAAACAAAATGCGGAAAAATATAATAAAAATGCTCGGCTGCGCGAAGTCAGGGCATCTGGGCGGTTCGCTCTCCGCGGCAGACATCGTGGCTGCGCTTTATTTCAAGGTGATGAACATAGACCCGAAAAACCCGCAGTGGGAAGAACGCGACAGGTTTGTACTTTCCAAAGGGCACGCCGCGCCTGTACTTTACGCGGCCCTTGCGGATCGCGGATTTTTCCCCGAAGAGTGGCTTGTTACATTGAGGCAGATGGGAAGCAAATTATCGGGCCACCCTGATATGAGAAAAACACCCGGAGTTGATATGACTACAGGCTCGCTCGGGCAGGGGCTCTCGGTTGCAAACGGCATGGCGCTCGCCGCCAAACTGAAAGGCCTGAAGTCAAGAATTTATGTGCTGCTTGGCGACGGCGAAACAGAAGAGGGCCAGGTTTGGGAGGCTGCAATGACTTCATACACGCGCAGGCTTGATAATGTCTGCGCGATACTTGACTACAACGGGCTGCAGATAGACGGGTCAATAGGCGAAGTAAAAGCGGGATTGGAGCCGCTGGTTGAGAAATGGAAATCATTTAACTGGAACGTGATAGAAATAGACGGGCACAACCCCGAATCAATTGTTGAAGCTTTTGAAGATGCTGAATCAGTCAAAGGGCTTCCTACGATAATAATTGCAAGGACCGTCAAAGGCAAGGGAGTGTCATTCATGGAAAGAAAAGTGGAATACCACGGAGTCGCGCCCACACAGGACGAGTGCGAAAAGGCTCTTAAGGAACTGGGGTGCGCCGAATGGCAGACAAAATAGTAAAAACAGCAATGAGGAATACATACGGCGACACTCTCGCCAGGCTGGGAAAAAAATACACTGACATAGTCGTGCTTGACGGCGACCTCGCAAAATCCACTCAGACCGGGAGGTTTGGAAAGGTTTTTCCCGAACGTTTCTTTGATATGGGAGTGGCAGAGCAGGACCTGATGGGCACGGCCGCGGGGCTTGCCGCCGCGGGAATGAATCCTTTTGCCTCAACTTTTGCGATGTTTGGTTCGGGCCGGCCGTGGGAACAGATAAGAAACTCAATATGCTACCCCAACCTGCCTGTTAAAATAGTGGTGACTCACGCCGGTATATCCGTGGGCCCTGACGGCCCCACGCACCAGGCGTGTGAGGACATCGCTATAATGCGCGCGCTTCCAAATATGAAAGTGGTGGCGCCGGCTGACTCGGTGGAAACCGAAAAACTCATAGAGTATCTCGCGGAGTATTTTGAATCGCCCGTGTATGTCAGGCTGGCGAGGATGAACACGCCCGTTGTTTTCGGAAATGATTATAAGTTTGAATTCGGCAGGGGATACGTAATGAAAGAGGGGAAAGACGTCACTGTCATATCAACAGGCGTTATGCTGTTTCAGGCCTTGAGCGCGCACGAAATGCTCGCAAAAGAGGGCATATCCGCGGAGATAATACACATGCCCTGCGTAAAACCCATAGACGCGGAGCTGATAATTAAAAGCGTTTCAAAAACAGGGTGTGCGATGACCATAGAGGAGCACACCGTTATAGGCGGCTTAGGCTCGGCGGTGAGCGAGGTGCTGACAGACTCGGCGCCTGCGCCGTTAAAAAGGCTCGGCATAGCGGATATATTTGCAGAGTCGGGGGAGCCTGAAGACTTGTTTGAAAAATACGGGATATCGGAGAATTCAATATATAAAGGCGCAAAGGAATTTCTGTCAAAAATAAAAAAATAACAGGAGGGATTTATCTATGCGTAGAAATCAGGTGATTATAGGCGTTATTACGGCGCTTCTCATCATAGGGGCGGCGTTCAAACTTTATCCCCCTTTTGACGTAAAGGGGCCGGACGGAAACGTTTTGAAAAAAGGGGCGCTGAAACTGGGGCTTGACCTCCAGGGGGGAATGTACCTAAAACTCGGAATTGACGAGAAAAAAATGCCCGCTGACGTAAAGCTGGAAGAGGCTGTTGCGCGCGCTCTTGAAATCCTGAGAAACAGGGTGGACGCGCTCGGTGTAGCGGAGCCTGTAATACAGCGCGAAGGGGATAAGTACATAGTAATCCAGCTTCCGGGCGTAAAGGACCCGGAGAGGGCGCTTGCCATAATAGGTAAGACCGCGCTTCTTGAATTTAAAATGGTAAATGAAAGGCTGAAAATAACCGACATGACAGATGCTGACGGAAATACGACCGCGTCAAAAGTGCCTGCGGAAGTCATGGTTTTAGACAGCAAAGACGGCGACAGGTATGTGCTTGATAAAAAAGAGATGTTAACAGGCGCCGAACTTGTTGACGCCAAGGTGCAGATGGGCCAGTATGGACAGCCCATAGTGTGGTTCAAGCTGTCGCCTCAGGGCGGCAGGAAGTTTGCGGAAGTAACCGGAGACAATGTAAACAAGAGAATGGCGATAGTGCTCGATGACAGGGTTTACTCCGCGCCTGTGATCAAATCAAGAATAAGCGGCGGGGAGGGGATTATAGAAGGCAACTTCACGCTTGATGAGGCAAAGGATCTGGCGCTTGTTTTGAGGGCGGGCGCGCTTCCCGCGCCGGTTAAGATAGAAAATAAATACGTAGTCGGAGCATCGCTCGGGGTTGACGCCATCAATAAAGGAAAGATGGCGATTATTGTCGGGTCAATTCTGGTAATAATTTTCATGTCCGTATATTACGGGCTGTCTGGGATAATAGCAAATTTGGCCCTTATCCTTAACATATTTTTTGTACTGGGCGTGCTGGCCGCGCTTAACGCAACGCTTACACTGCCGGGTATAGCCGGGCTTACGCTGACGCTCGGCATGGCTGTTGATTCAAATGTTATTATCTTTGAAAGGATAAGGGAGGAGCTCAGGACCGGCAAGACGGTCAGGGCGGCGATAGACGCGGGCTACAATCGCGCAATGACCACGGTTATTGACTCTCATGTGACCTCTCTTATCACGGCGGCAATACTGTTCCAGTTCGGCACCGGACCTATCAGGGGCTTTGCGGTCACGCTTTTCTGGGGTATCACGATAAGCCTCTACACCGCCGTGCTTGTGACAAAGGCAATTTTTGACGTAAGAAAACAATACAAGACTCTTAGCATATAAGGGAGGAAAATAAAAATGTTGGAAATAATTAAAAATCCCGGAATTGATTTCGTAGGAAAAAGAAAGATAGCTTATTTTTTCACAGGAGCGCTCCTTATTGCGGGCATATACGCCGTCGTGCTTATGGGCACGGGCCGCGCCGACCTCGGGCTTGATTTCACGGGCGGTTCGTCCGTTCAGGTCAAGGTGGAGCGTGACTTGAAAGTTTCAGAAATAAGGCAGGCAATGTCTGATGCGGGTTTTAAAAAGGTAACGATACAGCAGATAGGCTCTGATACCTCATCGGAATTCCTGATAAGGATAGGGGTTCTGGATGCGGAAACGGGGAAGGCTTCTTCCGCGGTGGAGGCTGCCCTTGAAAAACATACGGGCGCGCCGGTGGAAGTCCTCGGAACCAGCGAAATAGGCCCGATGGTCAGCCAGCAGTTAAAGGAAAAAGCCATGCTCGCGGTTTTCTGGGCGGTCATAGGCATACTCGTTTACATCTGGATCAGGTTTCAGTTCAAGTTTGCCGTGGCAGCCACGCTGACCACTTTTCACGACGCCTTTGTGGTATTGGGTATAATGGTGCTGATGGGAAGGGAGATAGACCTGCTGGTTATTACAGGGCTGCTCACAATAGCCGGGTATTCCCTGACTGATACCGTTGTGGTGTTTGACAGGATAAGGGAAAATATGAGAAAGATTCTTAAAATGCCTTTTGACAAAATAGTAAACGATTCAATAAACGAAACATTGAGCAGGACCATTATGACCTCCCTGACAACTATGCTTGTCGTAGCTTCGCTCTATTTCCTGGGCGGAAATGTATTAAATGGTTTTGCGCTGACGCTGATGCTCGGTATAATAATAGGATCGTATTCTTCGGTTTTTGTGGCAAGCCCGCTGATAGTTGAGTGGGACCATTTTGAAAAAAAGAACAAGGCGGCGGTAAAATAGCGCCGCTCATACGGGGATGCTGAAGTGAAGCGCTTCATACTGCCGCTTGCCTGCACGGCGGCGGTGTTTTATTCGCTTGCGGCGGGAGGCGCCTGTTTTGGTGCTGCGCCGGCCGCCGAACCTTTTGTAATAATCTGTCTTGCCATTTCCGTGACGGTATATGCCCTGCACCGCGGTGAAAAAAATGAATAGCGCGCTGCTGTTTGCCTGTGCGGGCTGCGCCTGTGCGGTCATATTTTTCCGCGCCGCCGGGCTGCGCGTTTATGAGTTTTATTTCGCGCTTGCCGCATCTATTCTTGTTTCTGTATTCGCTTTTCTGAATATGCCCGCCCCTGCCGCTTTATGCACTGCTTTGTTTTGCGGCGCGGCTTTTATCTATTACTCCCTCCCGCGCGGAAATGACGCCGGCTTTGTGAAGCACGCTTCCGCGGCAGCTGCGGTTGTATTGCTGGCATTTTTGCTCTCGGGGTGCGGTAACGGCCCTGTGATTATGCCGGTCATAAAAGAGGAGATACGGCTGGGTTTTGTGCCCTCTGCCCTTGCAGTTTCAAGTAAGGATGAGCTCTATATAGGCAATGAGAGGGCGGCACACGTTGTGGTATATAATTACAGGGAGAAAAAAGAAATAAAGAAAATACGCTGCGGCAACGCACCCTCTGACATAGTCATAAGCGGGGACATGGTTTACATAACAGGAAGGCTCGATAACACGCTGACCGTTTACAACTCACTCACCGGTGAGAGTTCCGTTATTAATGTGCAGGGCAGGTCGCCCTCCGCTGTTGCCGTGAGCGGCGACAGGCTCAAGGCATATACCGCAAATTCCGGAGGCAGCAGCGTTTCGGTAATTGACCTTGAGGCGGGGAAAGCTGCCGGCACGATAGAAACCGGCAGGTGGCCCTCTGACGTGCTGCTCTCACCAGACGGCCGCAAGCTTTATGTGGCGTGTAAGTACACCAACACCATACAGGTAATAGACGCCGAGAGGCAGAGAAATCTATTCACAAAAATAGAAACCGGCGTGTCGCCTGTAAAACTGCTCCAGCTCAATAAAAGGATAGTCGCGGTAATACACGAGTGGGAATATTCCTTTAACAACAAAAGCTCCATGATACTTTTTGACACGGAAAACTACACGGTGGTAAGCAGCATAGTTACAGACGGCGGAATATTTGACGGCGCTCTTTCAAAGAGCAAAAAATACATATATCTTTCAGTGCCGCTTAAAGACAGGGTTATATTCATTGACGCCGCCGGCAAGGATAAAAAAGCCGAAATATTCATAAAAAATTCAACGCCTAAGGCTCTCGCGCTGTCAAAGAACGGGCAGCTTCTTTTCGCCGCTTCGCAGGGTTCGAAAAGAATAACGGTAATCAAGGTCAACGACCTGATATGAACGCCGCATACCTGCCTCTGGCCGAGAAGCTGGCGCTTTACGGGCCGGTCTTTGCCGCGGTTTTCGGAGCGCTTATAATTGCCGCGGCCGGGGTTTTTAACGCAAAAAAAAGCCTCATAACGGCGCTGTTTTCCGCGGTTTCGTTCCTCTTTTTTATTTCTGCATGCGTGGCGGCTCTGTACCTCGGCAGCGGCGCCGGAGCCGGAGCAAAAGATGCGCTTCTCGTTTCCGCTTTTATAGCCGTGTCGTTTGCATATTTCTCCGCAAAGGCCGGCAAAAACATGCTTGTTTCCGCGTTGCTGCTGCCCGCGCTGGTTTTCATATCTTCGGGCGGTAATTATCAGACGGCACTGATGGCGGGGCTTTTAATATCCCTATTTGCTTTTGGCGGTGTTCAAGGCGGTGAAAGGCGGGGGTTTTTTGCGGTTGTTTCTGTTGTTTTTTTCTCGCTGCATCAGGCCTGCCCGTCAGGCGGTGCGTCATCCGGGTTTTATACGGCTTCGGTGTTTCTCATGGCGCTTGCTGTCTTGGGAGACAGGGCCTTTATGCGCGTTTCAGCGCCTGAAGAAAACATAGTAACTGATATAAAAAATGTTTTTTGTTTTGCGGCGCTTTTTGTGCTGTTTGCTTCGCCTGAAATCAATGCCCGCGCCGCGGTTGTCTTCGGCGTTGTTATTCTGGCTTTGTTTTCCTTTGAATCAATGTCGGCGGAGAGTGCGGGCGGGTACTTTGCTTCCGAGAGGAGGGTGTCAATGATGCTCGGGCTCACAGCTGCCGCTTCGTGCGGTTCTGTGATTTTTGCCGCGCCGGCTGCCGCGGCATTTATCGTATCCGCAGCCGCGTCGCACTGCCTTCTGAAAAAACACAATCCGGATGTGGCCGTGATGAAATTTTCAAGGCATCCTGAAAAAGAGGGCTTTCTGATAATGCTCTCAACGCTTCCGCTTTTTGCCGCAGAGGCTTATTTTCTTGCCGGCTGCGCCTTGCATATAAAACCGGATTCTTTTATTAAAGCGTTTCTCCTCGCCGCGCTTGTACCGTTTGCCATTGTTTTTATAAACAGGGCGTTTACTTTGACTGCGGTTTTGGCCCGTTCGGTGAAGGGCGGTTCTTTGAATTTTGCAGGTTCTTCAGGGGCTGTCATAACGGCGGTGTTGTTTGCAGTCATGCTGGCGGCGTTTTAAAAATGCGGCTTTAAGGGGCCTGCGTTTTTCCGGCGTCATGCCGAAGGAAACGGCTGAGATATTAAAGCGCGGGCCTGACAGGGCCGTAAACAGAGAATGGATTTCCTGAAAAATCCCTTAAAAACCCAAAAAACACTTCGGACGCGGCTTCGCTTTTCAAATCAAGGTTGTGGTGCCCCGCGCCTTTGATGATTTTTAAAAACTTCTCCTTGCTTCCCGCGTTTTTGTGCATTTCCCGCGCCATTGAAACAGGAAACAATGCGTCTTCAGAACCGTGAAGCAGCAGGAGAGGGGCTTTAAGGCTGTGAATCCTTTCTGACTGTTGTGGTTTTATACCGGCAAGCTCTTTTGAAGCTTCAAGTTCAATCAATCCTTTTAGAAAACCGGGCAGATAATAGGCAGTGCCCGGGACTGCCTCTTTTGCCGTGGTAAAGGCCGCTTCCAGCACAACGCCGTTTACCCTGCGTTCTATGGCGGTGTGAAGCGCCGGTATGGTGCCGAGCGAATGGCCGTAAACGAATATGTCCATGTAAAGCGGGGAAAAGGCGTCGTAAATCTCAAGGCTGTCCTCCAGAATAAAATCTATGGACGGCGTACCCGAGCTCGCGCCGTAACTGCGGTAATCAAGGCAGAGCACGTCAAACCCCGTATCAGCCGCAATAAAAAAAAGCCTTTCGCGCGATTCATATACGGTTTCAGAATTACCATAGTAATATATAATAAGCCCGGAGGGGTTTTCTTTTGTGAGTATCCAGCCGCGCAGCGCCGCACCGTGCACTTTGAGCTCCGTGTTCTTCAGGTGATAACCGTTATAGAAACCGTCGGGGACAGGCCTGAAACGTTCAGGCCTGAAGAGTTCATTTTCATATACGGTTTTTTTAAAAGGCGACATACCGCAGCAAAGCGCCGGTATTAATATGAAAAGTGCCGCGGCTGCGCGCAGGGGTTTCATTTTTTATTCTCCGGGTTTTGTTTCTCGGCTTTCAGTTCCGAAAAAATCGTTGCGGCCGTAATCCTGAGGGCTTTGTTCCAGGGTTCGTCCTCAAGAATCTCATAATAAATTTTAAGCGCGCCTCTCTTGTCGCCGGCGGCATAATGTGCGTCTGCAAGCATCTTCTTAATAGAATTGTCGCCGGGATAAGATTTAAGGCCGGTTGACAGGAGTTCGGACGCTCCGAAAAAATCCCTGTCTGCCATGAGTATCCCCGCTTCGTGCAGGTAATCGGCGGCGGTTCTGCCCAAGTCGGCCGGAATGTCGGATTGATAAACAGGCGACCCGGGTTTTTGTGCGGGGGAGGGCCCTTTTACTATGGCTTTGACGCCGACGGAGAAATAGAGCAATTCATTTGGCGTGGTGTTGGAGTCAAAGGCTTTTGTATAACCGGCGCCTGCACAGAAAAGCGCGTCTTTGCGCATGGGGAATTCAAAACCTGCGTAGTAATACATTGAGTTCGCGGGAGTTCTGTAGTATGTGCCGTACGTGTAGGTATTCGTGATGTGGGCGGCCTGATAGTAGGCGCCGAGAATCAGGTCAAGAGGCATATCGGGCAGAAGGGCGACATTTACAATAAGCCCGGAGCTGAAGCTGAGCGATGAAAATGAAAAAGGGGACAAATGCAGGCCGGTGTCAAGCGCGGCATGAACCAGGGAACCCTCGGGGTCTGTAAGCCCCCATTTAAGGCTGAAGTTATAAACAATCATGCTGCGGGTGCTGAACCCCAGCTCCGCATTAGCGCCTGCCAGTTTAATCGCAATCCCGAGGTCGGGTGATATTGCAATGCTTTCTTTTTTTGCTGTTCCCGAGAGTTCTCCATAATAATAGTTTTCGTAACTGTATACAGGCTGCTCGGAAGTGAAAGAGAGCCTGCCTGCGCCTCCTGACAAAGTTATCGCATTGTCAGGCATCATGCGTGCTGAAGGCATATACGGCGACATAGTATAGCACCCTGTAAAAGCGGCGGTGATTAAAGCAAGTGCAGAAGCGGTTAAAAGTTTTTTCATATAAACCTCCTTTTGATAACATTATAAGCAACTTAAGTGCCGAAGAAAAGACCTTATTTTTTGTGTTTTTTTAGCAGGGCTGTGCATTGTGATGCGCATTTTTTGCTGCGCGCTCAGTTATCCAATATAGAGCACCTACAAACAGGCTGTTTCAAAATGAAACACGGCTCAAGCATATATCCCTTATTTATAAAGGAAAAAAATATGGCACGCATGTTGCTATTATACTCGTGTATTTCTTTGAAAAAAACGGAGGTGAGATATATGGCAAAGGTAATCGGAATAGACCTTGGAACTACAAATTCATGTGTGGCTGTAATGGAAGGTAAAGAACCAAAGGTAATTGTAAACGCAGAAGGCAACAGGACCACTCCGTCTGTTGTAGGTTTTACAAAATCAGGAGAGAGAGTGGTGGGGCTTCCTGGAAAAAGACAGGCAATAGCCAACCCGGAAAATACTGTTTTCTCAATTAAAAGATTT
The DNA here is from genome assembly GCA_964349515.1 of uncultured Spirochaetia bacterium. Lineage (GTDB taxonomy): Bacteria > Oederibacteriota > PGYV01 > PGYV01 > CAYGHG01 > CAYGHG01. The sequence goes on along the minus strand of CAYGHG010000018.1, from coordinate 21,828 downwards.
GTGGGCCGCAAGTATGACGAAGTGACAAGCGAACAGAAGCTTGTGCCTTACAAGGTTGAAAAGGCCCCGAACGGGGATGCCGGAGTTGCCATAGGAGACAAGCACTTCAGCCCGCCCGAAGTTTCGGCTATGATACTCGCAAAGCTCAAAGCTGATGCAGAGAGCTATTTGGGCGAAACTGTAACCCAGGCTGTTATTACGGTGCCTGCGTATTTTAATGACTCCCAGCGGCAGGCAACAAAGGATGCCGGAAAAATAGCAGGGCTTGAAGTCTTAAGAATAATAAATGAGCCTACGGCGGCTTCGCTTGCATACGGTCTTGATAAAAAGAAAAACGAAAAAATCGCCGTGTATGACTTGGGGGGCGGTACTTTTGATATTTCAATCCTTGAAATCGGAGACGGCGTGTTTGAGGTGAAATCCACAAACGGCGACACCCACCTGGGCGGCGATGATTTTGACCAGAAAATAATCAGCTGGCTCGTTGATGAGTTTAAGAAACAGGAGGGCATTGACCTTTCAAAAGACAAGATGGTGCTTCAGCGCCTCAAAGAAGCGGCAGAGAAGGCAAAGATAGAGCTGTCTTCAACAGCCCAGTCCGAGATAAACCTTCCCTTCATAACAGCAGACGCAAACGGGCCAAAGCACCTCGTTGTTACCCTGACACGCGCAAAACTGGAGCAGCTGGTTGCTGAACTCATAGAGCGTACTGTGGCGCCGTGCAAGAACGCGATTTCCGACGCGGGGCTTGAGGCAAAAGACATAGACGAAGTGGTGCTCGTAGGCGGAATGACCAGGATGCCTGCTGTGGTTGAAATGGTAAAAAGGATATTCGGCAAAGAGCCCCACAAAGGAGTCAACCCGGATGAAGTAGTCGCAATAGGAGCGGCGATACAGGCGGGAGTTCTGCAAGGAGAGGTGAAAGACGTGCTTCTGCTTGACGTGACGCCTCTTTCGCTCGGCATTGAAACGCTCGGCGGGGTATTTACCAGGCTGATAGAAAGAAACACGACCATCCCCACAAAAAAATCAGAGATTTTCTCAACCGCCGCTGACAATCAGACCAGCGTGGAAATACACGTGCTGCAGGGTGAGAGAAATATGGCGGGGGACAATAAGACCATAGGCCGTTTCCACCTGGACGGCATACCTCCCGCGCCCCGCGGCGTGCCGCAGGTAGAGGTGACATTTGACATAGATGCAAACGGCATACTGCATGTTTCCGCAAAGGACATGGCGACCGCGAAGGAACAAAAGATAACAATTACAGCTTCCTCGGGGCTTTCAAAAGATGAGATAGAAAAGAAGGTAAAGGAGGCCGAAGCGCACGCGGAAGAGGACAGAAAAAAGCGCGAGGAGGTTGATGTTAAAAACCAGGCTGATTCACTCGTTTACAACGCGGAAAAAACCATCAAAGAAGCGGGAGACAAGATATCGCCGGAGGAGAAAAAGGAGCTTGAGGAAGCCGCGGAAAAACTCAAAAAAATGGTTGAAAACAAAGCGGGGACAGAGGAAATAAAAAAAGCAATACAGGAGCTCACCGACAAGTGGCACAAGACAGCTTCGAAAATGTACCAGGCGGCGGGGGCCAAACCCGGTGAAGCCGGGCAGCCCGGGCCGGAAGAGAAAAAAGACGACGGCGTAGTTGACGCCGAGTATGAGGTAGTTGACGACAAGGACAAAAAGAAATAAAAAATATTTTTTAAAAGGAGGAAAGAGAAAATGAAGTTGAAACCGTTAGGAGACCACATCGTAGTAAAACCGATGGAAGAGGCAGAGGTGAAAAAGGGGGGCATTATAATCCCGGACACCGCGAAAGAGAAACCTTCCAGGGGCGAAGTAGTGGAAGCAGGGCAGGGCAAGATCATGGACGACGGAAAGAGAAAACCAATGGAGCTCAAAAAAGGGGACAAGGTTATCTATCAGAAGTACGGCGGCAACGAAATAAAAGTTGACGACGTGGAGTACATCATAATGACCGAAGAAGACGTTCTTGCAATCGTTGAATAAAAAATAAAAAGGAGGAGCAGGAAATATGGCAAAACAGCTTAGGTTTGACGAAGAGGGAAGAAAATCATTAAAAAGGGGTATTGACCAGGTAGCCAACGCGGTCAAAGTTACAATCGGGCCCCGCGGCAGAAATGTAATAATCGACAAAAAGTACGGCTCGCCGACTATTACAAATGACGGCGTGACAATCGCAAAAGAGATTGAACTTGAGGACCCTTATGAAAACATGGGCGCCCAGCTTGTAAAGGAAGTGGCTTCAAAGACCTCGGACATAGCCGGTGACGGTACGACAACGGCCACTCTTCTCACCCAGGCGATTTTTGCCGAGGGGATGAAGAACGTAACAGCAGGCACAAACCCGATGCCGATAAAGCGCGGCATTGAAAAGGCCACAGCGGCAATAGTAGCCGAGCTTAAGAAAATTTCAAAAGAGGTAAAAGACAAAAAAGAGATAGCGCAGGTCGCCACTATTTCCGCGAATAACGACAAGGAAATAGGAAAACTCATAGCCGACGCCATGGAAAAAGTGGGCAATGACGGTGTAATCACTGTTGAAGAGGCAAAAGGAATAGATACCACTCTGGAAGTAGTTGAGGGAATGCAGTTTGACCAGGGGTATATCTCCCCTTATTTTGTCACCAACGCGGACAAAATGACGACAGAGCTTGAGAACCCCTTCATATTAATATACGACAAAAAGATATCCGTTATGAAGGACCTGCTGCCCATACTTCAGGAAGTGGTACAGCAGGGCAGGCCCATCCTCATCATATCTGAAGAGGTTGAGGGAGAGGCGCTCGCTACCCTGGTTGTAAACAGGATAAAAGGCACATTTGTTTGTGCGGCTGTAAAGGCTCCCGGATTCGGCGACAGGAGAAAGTCAATGCTTGAAGACATAGCTATCCTGACCGGCGGCACGGTTATAAGTGAAGACGCTGGCATGAAACTGGAAAAGGCGACGATTAAAGACCTCGGGCAGGCAAAGAAAGTGACGGTTGACAAGGAAAACACCACCATAGTAGAGGGTGCAGGCGACAAGAAAGAGATAGAAGCCAGGGCTAAGCAGATAAAGAAGCAGATAGAAGACACCACATCTGACTATGACAGGGAAAAACTTCAGGAAAGGCTCGCGAAAATTTCAGGCGGCGTGGCTGTTTTAAATGTAGGAGCCGCTACCGAGACCGAAATGAAAGAGAAGAAAGCACGCGTGGAAGACGCGCTGCATGCTACAAGGGCGGCTGTTGAAGAAGGCATAGTGCCCGGCGGCGGTGTTGCGCTTCTCAGGACATCAGCGGTGCTTGATACACTGAATCTTGAGGATTCTGAGGAGGCCATAGGCGCCAAGATAGTAAAGAAAGCGCTGGAAGCGCCTATCAGGCAGATAGCTTTTAACGCCGGTACAGACGGCTCGATAGTAATAGACAAAGTACTGAAAGAAAAAGATGTGAACATGGGCTTTGACGCAAACGACGGTAAGATAAAGGATATGGTAAAAGAGGGTATTATTGACCCGACCAAAGTGACGCGCTCGGCACTGCAGAACGCGGCGTCAATCGCGGCTCTCCTGCTTACCACAGAAACTCTGATTGTTGATCTTCCGGAAAAGGAACACAAGCACGGCCCGATGCCGGGAATGGGCGGTATGGGCGGCGGAATGGATATGATGTAAAACAGGCGCCCCCCCTCTAACCCCCTTTTTCAAAAGGGGGGAGGGGGGAGCTGTCCTAACCCCCTTTACCAAAGGGGGGATAGGGGGGATTTGCCTTAACGTTTTAGGTATTAGTCAGAATCCGGTGTTATAATTAAAATGTTACAGGAGGTTTTTTCTATTTGTACTTAAACTTCTGTCTTGTGTCTTTTGTCTTCTTAACTTGTCTTTACAGAAAGGACTGCCATGAAACTTAAAGACTACTACTCCATACTCGGGGTAAGCAAGGGAGCCTCCGAGCCAGAGATAAAAAACAAATTCAGGCAGCTTGCCAAAAAATACCACCCTGATGCCAATCCAAACAACAAAGAAGCCGAAGAAAAATTCAAAGAAATAAGCGAAGCTTATGAAGTGCTCACCAATAAAGAAAAAAAAGAAAAATATGAACAACTGCGTGATGCGCAGGAGCGCGGGTTTGATTTTTCTCAGTACGGAGGCGGTGCCGGCAGTGCCGGAAATGAACCCCATGATTTTTCATCGGTTTTTGAAAACATATTCGGCCGCTCGTCAAAACAGGGCGGTTTTGAAGATATTCTTGACATGTTTTTTCAGGGTACGGGCAGAAACACCCAGACACAGAGAGCCGCACGCCACACCTCTGTAAAAGGGGATGATTTAACCGTCCGGATGGAAATTCCTTTTGACCTCGCGCTTAAAGGCGGGGAAACAATACTGAAAGTCCCGCGGGTAAAAGACTGCGCTGAGTGCAGAGGCACGGGTGCGGAACCGGGTGCAGGCCTGGCGCAGTGCCGTATGTGCGGCGGCCACGGCTCTATGGCCTTTGAACAGGGAGGGTTTGTGATAAACAAACCCTGCCCGCAATGCGAGGGCAAAGGTGCGGTCCCTATAGCAAAGTGTAAATCGTGTGCCGGCTCGGGTGAGGTAAAAGAAACCAGGCAGATAAGAATAAGAATACCCGAGGGGATTAAAGACGGGGACAAAATAAAAATAAAGAACGAAGGAAATATGCACTCATGGAACAAGCAGAGGGGCGACCTGTATGTGATTTTTAAAGTACAAGGCGGGGGCGTTTATACGAGGGAGGGCGACGACCTTTATTATGATCTTATAATTGATGTTTTCTCGGCTATGAAAGGCTCAAAAGCACAAGTGCCGCTTCCCGAAGGCGGGGATATAAACATAACCATTCCAAAAGGAACCCAGTCCGGCGCAGTTTTTAAGGTCCAGGGAAAAGGCGCAAAAGACGTAAAAACAGAAAAAAGAGGGAACCTGCTGGTAAGAGTGTTCGTCAAAATACCGGCCGCGGAAACAGCAGAACAGGAAAAGGCAGTGGAAGAAATAAAAGATAAGTTCTAACCCCATTTCCCAAAGGCGTGCAGTGGGATTGTACTTAAGCTATAAGCTATAAGCTAAAAATTATAAACTATAAGCTATAAGCCACAAGACAGAAGACAGAAGTTACTGCGCCTGCATTGTACGCGGCGCGGCTGTCCGGACTCTTGAAACCTGTTCTTAACAAGGCTCGCGCGAAATAGCGTGTCACAGAATATACAGGGGCTGCAATATTGAAAAGGTTTTGCAGTCATGGTACTGTACTAATGGCTTGTCGAAAAAAATAACACAGCCGCCCTTACCGGCAGCAGGTTGGTATTTTAACCCAGTTTTTCAAAAGGGGCGTGGGTTTGTATTAAGCTATAAGCTGTAAGCTACTGCTAAAACAGTGTTTGTTTTTAGTATTTAACTTCTGTCTTCTGTCTTTTGTCTTATAAACTTGTACTTGGATGTCTTACAAACTTGCACTTCACAGGAGGGCACATGATAGAACTTACCGGAGTTACAAAGAAGTTTGGAAACACCACGGTAGTTGACGATATCTCTTTTACTGTGGAAAAAGGGGAGATAGTCGGTTTTCTCGGGCCAAACGGCGCGGGTAAGACCACTACCATGAGGATGATAACCGGGTATATGCCCCCTTTTGCCGGAAAGATAAAAGTCGCGGGTATTGACATTGAGAAAAATCCGGTCAAGGCAAAAGAAAAGATAGGGTATATGCCGGAGAACGCGCCTCTTTACAAAGAGATGACAGTTGAATCATATCTTTCATTTACCGCTGAAATGAAGGGCGTAAAAAAAGAGCGCCGCGCCGCGAGGGTAAAAAAAGCCATGGAAGAAACAGGGCTCGCAGGCGTGCGCGCCAAGATAATTGCGAAACTTTCAAAAGGCTACCGCCAGAGGGTGGGGCTTGCACAGGCGATAATAAACGACCCCGAGGTGCTGGTGCTTGACGAGCCTACGGCAGGGCTTGACCCCAAGCAGATAAGGGAAATCAGGGATCTGATAAAAAACATGAAGGGCGAGCGCACCATAATACTTTCAACGCATATTCTGCCCGAGGTCAGCATGACCTGCGACAAGGTTATTGTTATAAACAACGGCACAGTGGTGGCGAAAGACGAAGTGGCAAACCTGGGAAAATCCTTTCAAAAATCAGGGGGCATAACGGTGGAGGCTGAAGCGCCGGCGCAGAAATTCATAGACGAAATATCAAAAATCAAAGGCGTGGTTTCCGTGTCAGAGGAAAAACAGACAGGGGACAAAACGCACCTGTTTGATATTAATATAGAAGAGGGAAGCTCCGCGGTAAAGGATATCGTGGCAAAAATAGTTAAAAACGAGTGGGATCTCATCGAACTCAAGAAAAAACAGTACACGCTGGAAGATGTCTTCCTGAAACTCGTGACAAAGGAGGAGGCATAATAATGGCTTCAAAATTCTGGGCGCTTTATAAAAAAGAACTGAACGTATTTTTCTCCATGCCTGTGGCTTATGCGCTTATTACGGTTTTTCTGGTGCTCTCCGGATACTTTTTTTCGCAGATAACCGGCTACTACGCCAATTTCTCAATGCGCAGTATGAACCAGTACCAGCGGGCTATGGTGGATTTGAGCATGGTGGAGGGCGTGTTCAGGCCATACTTCAGCAATCTGCTGGTAATCCTGATACTTATGATACCCGTACTCACTATGAGGATGTTCTCCGAGGAAAAAAGGGAAGGCACGGCAGAACTGCTCTTTACTTTCCCCGTAAGCGACGCGGCTGTGGTGGGGGCGAAATTTATGAGCGCGCTCACAGTGTACGCGGCAATGCTTGCCGGCACGCTGGCGGGTTTCGCGGTGCTGCGAAGCGCGACCGCTTTTGAGATGCTTCCGGTGCTCTCCGGGTTTTTAGGGCTTATTCTGCTCGGGTCGGGTTTCATAATGCTCGGCATATTCATTTCCTCGCTTACCGAAAGCCAGCTTGTCGCGGCGGTTATTTCTTTCGGCGTGCTTCTTTTGTTTCTTGTGCTGCCGTGGCTGGCGCAGTCTGCGGGCCCTGAGGCCGCAAAGATTATAAACGGGCTCTCGGTCACAAACCATTTTGACAGTTTTTCCAAGGGGATGCTCGACACTTCGGACATAATTTACTGTTTGAATTTTACCCTGCTCTTTTTCTTTCTCACACTACGCGTCCTTGAGACAAAGCACTGGAGGGGCTGAAGATGAAAAATGACAAATTATTCAAAATAATATTTATTGCCGCGGCAGTTGTGCTGATTGCCGGCGGAGCGGCAGCCCTTGTGCGGGGCGCCGCAGGCACAATCACCGGCGCGATGATGGTAACAGGCGCGGCAGGCTGCCTGTTGTATGCGGTAATCAACAGGAAGGAACTTGTAAAGACAATAACGTCTGGAAGGGCGCGCAGGGGGATGAATGCCGTGGTGTACACACTGCTCGCGCTCGGCATAATAGTCATGGTTCAGGTAATCGCGGCCATAAACACAAAACAGCTTGACCTTACAAAGGCAAAACGCCACTCGCTCTCGGAGCAGACGATAAACATACTTAAAAACCTGGACAAAGAGGTGGAGGCTTATCTCTTTTATTCCTTGAAAACCCGGGGCCAGACAGTGCAGGCGGAAGACATGCTCTCCCGCTATGCGAAGCTCTCGCCTAAATTTTCTTTTCAGGCCGTTGACGCGGATAAAAACCCTTCTTACGCCAGAAAGTACGGAGTAGATAAATACAATGTGGCCGTATTTCACAGAAAAGACAAAGAGATTAATGAAAAGACAGACGCTCTGAGCGAAGAGTCATTTACAAACGCGCTGATAAGGATTACAAAAGATTCAAAGAAAAAGATATATTTTACCAAAGGCCACGGGGAGGGAGGGCTTGACTCCCCTCCAAATGACAAGAACGGCCTCAGCGTCATTCGCGACGAGCTCGCCGCTTATAACTATGACGTGGAGGCGCTGGAGCTTTTCAACAAGCCTTCTGTCCCTTCGGACTGCGCCGTGCTTGTTATTGCCGGCGCGCAGGCTGACATCTACCCGCGGGAAGCCGTTGTGATACGCGATTACTTATCGCGAGGCGGCAGGGTGGTCATCCTGAAAAAGGCCCTTGTTTTAACACCCCTGCTTGACGCCATATCCGCATCCTACGGCATTAAAGCGCGCAATGACGTGATTGTGGACAATATGGGGCGTATGTTCGGCGGGGACGTGCTGATGCCGATTATTTCTCAGTTTGAAAATCACATGATAACGCGCGGTTTTGGCGGTTCGGCTTTTATGCCCCTGTCGCGCTCGCTTGAAGTCATAACCGGCACGCCGGGCGTAAACGCTGCGGCTCTTGCGAAAAGCGGGCAGGGAAGCTGGGGAGAAACCGACCTTTCGGGCGTTAAAGCGGGGACGGTGCGTTTTGACAAAGGCGCGGACAATGAAGCCCCTCTTACAGTCGCGGCTGTATCGGAAATTGACTTTGGAGTATTTAAAGAAACTCCGGAATCTGTGACCACCGGGGCAAAGGCCGTGCTGGCGGTATTTGGCAGCGCGGATTTCATAAACAACGCATACCTTGCAGGCGCGGGAAACAGGAACTTTTTCATGAATGCCATAAGCTATCTCGGAAACGAGGGAGACCTGATTGCAATCAGGCCGAAAGACCGTTCTTTTGAGCCGCTGTTTCTGTCAAGGACGCAGGGCAGGATGATGTTTCTCGTCCCTGTTGTTTTCATGCCGCTGCTCGTGCTGTCAATCGACGTGCTTATTTTTATCAGGAGGAAGATGTCGTGAAAAAAACCATAATCGCTCTTGCAGTTTTCGCCCTGCTCGGAGGCTACTTTTACTTCTTTGAGTTCAAAAAGAAAGAGGCAGAGGCAGAGACAAAGAAAAAAGCAGAGTCCCTGATATACGGCGTGACAAAAGACGGTGTAACCGGGGTTGAAATAAAGAACAGTCATGAAACGATAAAACTGGCAAAAAGAGAGGGCGGCTGGATGATAGAAGCGCCCATAAAAACCCATGCCCTTGTATTTCCCGTGGAGGCTGTGATTAACAACTGGCTCGACAAAACAGCCGAGCGGATAATAGAGGGGGAGCCGCCCGCGGAGTACGGCATAAGCCCTGAAGGGTATTACTGCAGCCTTACAATGCAAACCGGAGAAACAGTGCGCTTTAGTTTCGGGCACAATACTGTGGTGCCGACCCACATGTACGCGCAGAAATCAGGCGAGCCTGACAGGGTATATGTTATAGAGACAGAAATATTCAGGACGCTTGACAGGGATGTGAAAGAATTCAGGTATAACGGCATGGTCAAAGCCGATTCCGAGCATGTTTATGAAGTTCAAATAGCCCTTGCTGACAGAAAGTATACACTGCTAAGGGAGGGCGCCCTGTGGAAGGTTAAAGAAACCGGAAAATTCGCAAAGACAGAGCGCGCAAACCAGATAATATCAAACTATACGGGCAGGGCGGTAAGAGAGTTCCACTCTGATAAAAAAGCGGCGTCCTTTGGCCTGTCAAACCCGAAAGAAAAGGTGGTTTTCAGAATGAAAGGCGGGGATAAAACCCTGTATTTCTCCTCGAGGGGAAAAGAGGCTGAAAAAAAATATTACGGCTTGAGCCCTGATTTTCCGGGCGAGGTTCTGGAAATAGAGGAGTATGTTTATAAGTACCCGCCTGAGCCCTCTGAAATTGAAAACAAGCAGGCTGTGATGTTTACAGAATCTGAAATTGAAAGGATAGAGGCAAGAGACGGTGTAAAGTCCTGGTCCGCGAAAAGGACAAAAGACAGCGAGGGAAATCCGCGCTGGGCTGTTTATGACATAAAGGGTTATGACTCTGCTGAGAGAAAAAAAATCAACGCCGACTCCGCGCTCTCATCTCTTTACTGGGCCGAGCACAGGGGCTCTTTTACCGGAGTTGACACGGCGGCAGCTGCTGAAGCGTATAAGATAAGCGGGGAGAGGGAGTTTAGGATTTATGATAAAAACGGAAACCCCGCGGGGCATTTGAGCATAGGAACTGTGATTGACGGCAATGAAGAGGTGTTTTTCAGGAATGAAAAAAATAATACCATATACAGCATGGAAAAAAGCCTGCCCGAAAGAATGGGTTTTTAAGGCGGGTATTTCAGGAGGCGCAACATGAAGAAAACAGTATTGTTTTTTGCGGCGATAGCGCTGGCAGTTCAGCTTCCGGCGGCTCAGGTTAAAATGATACCGGCAAGTTTTAAAGAGATAGCAGAGGCTGTCAGGCCGTCGGTTGTAAATATTTCAACGGTACAGGTAATGAGGAGGGGGGCAAACCCCTATTACGGTTTTGACGACGAGGTGTTTGAGCGTTTCTTCGGCGTGCCGAGGGGGAGTTTTAAGCGCAGCAGCCTGGGCAGCGGTTTTATCATGAATAAAAGCGGCTACATAATAACAAACAATCACGTAGTGGCAAAGGCTGATGAAATAACAGTCAGGCTCTATGACAGGCGTGAATTCAAGGCAAAGGTAATAGGAACGGACGCGGATACAGACCTCGCGGTTATTAAAATAGAGGCAGGCGGGCTCGTACCACTGCCGCTCGGCAATTCTGACAGCATAAGCGTGGGAGACTGGGTGCTCGCTATAGGCAGCCCTTTTGGGCTCGAGCAGACGGTGACGCAGGGAATAATAAGCGCAAAGGGCAGGATAATAGGCGCCGGGCCCTATGATGATTTTCTGCAGACTGACGCCGCTATTAACCCGGGCAACTCAGGCGGCCCGCTTGTGAATCTGGACGGAGGGGTTGTGGGAATCAATACTGCCATATCCTCCACCTCCGGCGGTTATGAAGGTGTGGGATTTGCCATACCCGTTAATCTTGCAAAAAAAATAATCAGCGACATCATTAATAAAGGAAAGGTAATAAGAGGCTGGCTGGGCGTGGGCATACAGGAGATAACGCCGGAACTTGCAGAGCATTTCAAGGTAAAAGAGGGAGTGCTCATAGCGCAGATATTTAAAGACGGCCCTGCGGAAAAAGCGGGATTACAGCGCGGCGACGTCATAGTTGAGTTTGACGGCAAAGAGGTAAAAAACCACCGTGAGCTCCAGTCTGTGGTTGCCGCTACAGATGTAAATAAAAAGGTGAAAGTAAAGGTGATAAGGCAGGGAAAGCCGAGGGTTTCGGAAGTGTCGGTTGCTGAGAGGGACATAGGCGCGATGTCAGAGGCGCCGCAGTATGTATCAAATGACGCCTCGTGCGGCATCACCGCCGGCGACATAACAGAAGAAGTAAGGCGCCAGTACGGATTGAAAGACAGGTCGGGCGTGATAGTGCTGGAGTTGAGCAGGGGCTCCGCAGCGGCAGAGGCGGGAGTTATGAGGGGGGATATAATTCACGAAGTAAACGGAAAAGTGGTAAAGGGTTTAAAGGATTTTGAAGCTGAAATAGCCAGGCTGAAACAGGGCAACAGGGCGGTATTTGTGATAGAACGCGGGGACTCCATGATATATCTGGCGTTTACGGTGAAGTAGAAGAGCAAGTTGATAATACAGACAAAAGACAGAAGACATATGTTGTGTGGCGGAGGGCTGATTGCCATATATGTGCCGTCAGACGGTAATTTTTGTGGATAATTCCTTAACGTTAAAATAGTCGATAAAACCCCGGTTTTTACGTTTTAATAAAGGGTTTGACAACCCCTGTTTTGTCTGCTAAACTTAACTATCAGAGGGTGAAAATAGCAGGAACTTTTGCACGCTTTCGCTGTCTAATATAGTTGAAATAAAAGGCTGCAAAAGACATTTACGAAAGTAGGGAAAACATGACGGGGCCACTTTCACGCAGCACTAAAAAAGGCATTATTCTCACCACTGCATTACTCCTTTCATTAATAACAATTTCTTTATATGCCCAGCCTGTCGTTACTGCCGTGAGGATGATACCTCCCACGCCCGGCTTTGGCGAGGCATTTACTCTTGAGGTGGACTTCTGCGCCCAGCGCTATAACGCAATAGCTATGATTGCCGCAGTCAGCACATCTTCAACTTTCCAGAACGCACAGCTTTCAGGTTCCGGGCAGGTTTTTGTGGTGACAAGAAGGCCGGGAAACCCGCTTGTTCCCGCGGCGCTGCCGGGTGAGGATTTTGGACTTGTAGTCAGGGGTAACTGGGGAGGAACCGCTCCGGCGAACTGCAGTTATTGTACGAACACCGACGGTACCACTGCCACGGCGAGGTTCAATCTCACAATGCCGGAAAAGGAAGCTTTCCCCGGGTGCAACGTAACAGACCTTAACCTTCTTATCAGGATGCGCGACTCAAACATGAGCGAGGGGGACTGGCAGACAGCGGCTGTTACCTGCGCCGCGGGTTCTGACAAGTGGAACTCCACGTCATGGCAGATACCGCTTGTCCCTGCTTTTGCCAATGTTCAGAAAAAAGCAGACGGCGTGCTTCAGGATGTGGATGACCTGCTGCTTTACCAGATAGATTATGAATACGCCAATCAGGGCCTCACAATTACCGATACAATACCGGGCGGCGGAAATTTCACGCTTGTGCAGGCAGGGCCCATGGGGATTTGGACGGGGACTCCCGCGCTTGGTTCTACTGCGGGTACTCTGCAGTGGAATCTTCCGAACAGAACCGGGCAGAGGGGTGTCACACAGGGGACTGTATGGTTTCTTTTACGTATGAATACAAATATTGCAAACGGTACTGTCATACCAAATACAGCAAATGCCACAGGGACAGTCTCGGGTGCGACCAGCAGCTTAACCAGAATTACAAAGGGCCAGCCTGTAATCAATATTACTAAATCGCAGCGTTCGGCGTCTGTTCCTTACGGAACAAATGTCACATATTATCTTGAATACAGCATCAACGGTTCGAAACTTGTTGCTTATCAGCCCTTTGATGACCTTGCGCTGGGTGTTTATGCGGGTTCTTCGCCTCCGACAGGCTGGAGATTTGACAGGCCCACGCTCGCAGCAAACCAGTCGTGGGAAGTTTTTGATGAGTGCGGCACAGGCGACAGGCAGATACGCGGGCACTCTCCAAATTTCAGCTACCCGGGCCTTTTGTATAACGGGCTTGGATCGGCTTTTTGCACGGGCATAATAGTAAGCGATATAAAAGTAACGGCCAGTTATGAAGGCGCAGATGCACTGGTGTTTGTAAGAAACAACGGTATTGACGGGCCGGGGGCCATTGCATACTCTGTAGGGTTATCGGTTGACAGAAACTTTGGCACCAATCCAAACGGCTACATAGGATTCCAGCGCTGCGTAACTACGGCAGGGCCCACTACAAACTGTATCTGGCCTGCATCAGCTGATCCGGGCATAGGAAAAATTGAGACAAACAGATGGTACACAATGAAAATAGAAGCTCTTGCTGATTATCAGTTCCGCGCAAAGGTCTGGGCAAAAGGCGACCCTGAACCCGCTGCTTGGGATGTTGCATGGACTGACGGCACACCGCCTGCAAACTCTTCGTGCGCTTCGGGAATGTGGTACACAGGCTACGGGCAGCAGGGAGGCGACTCGGGCTGGGTAAAGGATATTTACAACAACTTCGTAATATACGAGCCGCGCGTTTCCGCCAATACAACCCTGTATGACACAATTCCCGCGGGTGTAGTTTATCAGGGTTATACCGGCCCGCTTGTGCCCTCAACCACCACGCCGAGGCTGAACTGGAATTTAGGCTCCATATCAAACGAGGGCGGAACATACACCTGGTGGGGCAGGGTGGATACCTGCGACCCTATTACAAACAGGGCGACGATAGCAGGTACAGGTGTGGCGGCTGTTGATTCAAACATAGTGATTACGACTCCGATATGCCGGGAGATAACAGGGATTACAAAAACAGCAAATGTTGCAACCGCAATGATAGGCGATGTCATAACATGGACTATTTCGTGGTGTAATGACGGAATGGCTACGATAACCAATTACAGGATTTTTGATACTGTGCCGGCGGGGCTGTCAATTGCAGGATGTACCGGAGGCTGCAGCCCGACTACGGGCGGCGGCGGTACTTTGATAACCTGGAATCTTGGGAATGTGGCGTCCGGTGCGTGCGGCACGGTCACATGGTGGGGGCCGGTGGTAGGGCCTTTTGGTTTTATGCCGGAAATGTTTTACAGAGAAAAGTATGCGAGAGCGGCTGTTTCCTGGGCGGTAAATAATGCGTTTGAACAGGCTATACTTACAGCCGAGCAGTAACACATAAAGAAAGGAGGTGCGGCATATGAAAATGATCAGGCCGGCAGTGGCGTTAGCCCTGATGGCTGTATTGATTTTGTTATCCCCTGTTTTGTATGCCGCATCAGGCCTTGACCTGAAGGTAAGGCGCACGACTGACCCGTGTTCCGGTAACGGCCCTACATTTGAGTTTGCGATCATAAACAATACCGCCGCGGCTGTAGCAGGACCTTTTGAAATCGTAGTCTGGTTTGATAATGTCGGAACTCTAAATACAAACTCACCGCAGGTTCAGGGAAACTATACGTCTGCATTCCCTTCAACCGGAGGCTGGAATCAGGGAGGAAACGCAGGTGCGTTTACGGCTTCTGCATATTCCTGCCCGGAAGAGCATGCCACACAGATGCTTAGACTGCCTTTCACGCCGACAAATCCTATATCACCCGGCGGCTGGATGGCTGCAAGGGTACAGGTTTACTATAACGGATGGACAACGCCGTTTGACCCGGGCTGTGACGATTACAGTTCTCCGCCGATTTCAACAACTACATATTATGATTATGCAAACGTGGCATTATACAGGGGCGGAGTGCTTGAAACAGAGTGGCTTGATTCATCAGGGACACTTGACCCGCTCACCGGAAAAGTTCCCTGCTCTGTTCCCACACCGACACCTACCAGTACGCTGGTTGGGGTTATTAACTGCGCTGTTGATTCTGTCGGCGCTTGGGGCTGTGATTTTGTGGAGATAATACTTTCGACTCCGACTAATACACCTACTTTTACCGCGACGCCGACGAGGACGCCGACGCCTACGTTTACACATACAAGAACTAATACGGCCACAAATACTCCTACGCCTACTTATACAAATACGAGAACATTCACCCCTACGAATACATCAACACCTACAAGAACGCCTACCCCGACTTTTACAAACACGCTGTCTCCGACACCCACTTATACTTCAACGCCGACCAGGACCGCAACCCCGACTTTTACAAATACTATGTCGCCGACGGCGACCCCTACTTCAACCCCGTCCAGGACCCCTACGCCTACGTTTACCGTAACTTCTTCACCTACATCTACGCCTACTGCAACTGATACGAGAACCGCCACGCCTACAAATACGAATACTCCGACGCATACTCCGACAAGAACTCTGACTGCCACATTGACTGTTACGGATACATATTCCATAAACACAGCTACCGCAACACGGACTATGACGCCGACTTTTACGGCTACGCCTTCTAACACGAATACTCCTACTGCCACGGATACGAGGACGGCCACAGCTACAAGGACAAATACGCCTACTCCTACTGATACGCCTACGGTTACGGCTACAAGGACGGCAACTCTTACAATAACCGAGACGCCGACTGAGATTATTTTTACGCGGACGGTAACACCGACAGGCACCCCGACAAGGACAGCTACGCCTACTTTTACCGTGACAAGGACAAATACTCCGACATCAACAGATACGCCTACAAGGACGGCCACTCCTACTTTTACAAATACCACTTCTCCCACTTTTACAAGGACGGCTACGCCGACATATACCGATACGCCGACCAGGACAGTAACACTTACTGTTACTCCGACAAGATCGGTCACGTTTACGCCCAGCCATACGCCGACATCAACTGACACGCCTACTTCGACAACTACCAGAACCGCGACGCCGACCAGGACAGCTACGCCGACATATACAATTACTACGTCGCCCACATCAACTTTTACGGCTACACCCACAAGAACGGCAACTCCCACCAGAACAGCCACGCCTACTTATACATTTACAAGGACTTATACAGAAACTACAACCCCTTCCATGACTGCGACTCCTACCGTGACAAGGACTGCAACAACAACATATACCAATACCCCTACTGCGACGCCTTCTTTCACAGCTACACCGACTTTCACGCCGACTTTTACGCCGACTTTTACGCCGACCGCGACGCCTTCTTTCACTGCAACTCCGACCTTTACCGCGACCCCCACATTTACAGCGTCTCCGACCGTCACTCCCACTCCCGTGCCTTTTCCTTTTGTTGTGAAGATAGAGGCGTATAACGAAGCGGGCGAGAGGGTAAAACTTATCGTGGAAGAGCATCTTGATTCGCCTATTACCGCTGTTGATATCATGCAAGGCGGGGGCGGGACAAATGTCTTCCAGCAGTATAAGACTGACGAATTCGGCAACGTACTGCCGCTTGTATTCAGGCTGCCGGGGGTCAGGACCCCTGACCAGCTTGTTAACGGGTATTCTGATTTTGCCTGGGCCGGCTTCAATGACAACGGGCAGGAGATAAATCAAGGGGTGTATTATATAAAAGTCAGCGTGACCGACAGCTACGGCCATGTCAATACTATGACTCAGCAGATAATGCTGATAAAACACAAGAGTTACGTAAGAGTGAGCATTTATAACAGCGCGGGAGAACTGGTGCGCAGGATGGAAAAACAGGGTTCGCCCGGAACCCAGGCTTCGCTAAGCGTGGAAGAAGTGATAGTGATAGACAACACAGGGGCCTCAATACCCATAGGCTACGGCGGGATTGACAATTTCTACTGGGACGGCAGAAACGGCGTCGGCAGGCCTGTAGAGACAGGCATATATGAAATACAGCTTGAGGTCCTGACTGATGACGGGCACACTATAGCCGCGTCAAGGACAGTTTCCGTGCTTTATGAGGGCAGTGCGAGTGTGCTTAGCGACCCTGACAATCCGGGCGCTTTCCCGAAAATATACCCCAACCCGAAAATAATTTCAGGGGATTTTGAGGGGCGCGTTACTTTTGAGTGGTTTGCGGCGTCAGACGGAACCGTGACGGTTGACATATACAACATGGCAGGCGAGCTGGTCAGAAAGATAAAGGGAAGGCTCACGCCCAAGACGCTTGACTGGAATATGCGCACAACAGGAAATGAAAAGATAAGCAGCGGTACATACATAGCGGTAATGAGGGGCGTCAGAGACGACGGCAACGCGGAGATAAAAAAGGTCAAAATAGTTATTATAAAGCAGTTTGACACATATAACCCGTAACGCAGAGGCGTTTAAAACGCGTGAACGGTAAAAAGTGTTGAAAAAAACAATTTATCGTATTAAAATTAACAATAAAATAAATGGAGGTTATGATTATGCCTGAGGGAGAAATATTTTCTGAAAGAAGGCGTTTCAAAAGGGCGGACAAAAACATAGAAGTGACATATAAGATTGTATCCCTTCCGACAGAGGCCGAAAAAATAAAGCAGCAGGCTGAAAAAAATACGGTAGAGTCTGTCAATATAAGCATCGGAGGAATACAGCTGATTGACGATGAGGAACTCGGCCGTGAGCAGATTTTGAGGATTGAATTTAAAGTAGAGGGCCGTCAGGAGCCTGTTGTAACATTCGCAGAGGTAAAATGGTCGGCAAAGGACAACGTGCTCGGCAGATACAGAACCGGCATAGAGTTTCTGGTGCTTAAAGATGAGGATAAAGCGGTGATTGAAAGTATTATATAATCAGATGTGCGCGAGTTTTTTGAGCGCTACAGATGATTATCCCCGACGGATTATTAATAATAATATCCGGAGCGGGATCAGATGTGCGCGAAGCGCTGAATACGCGCGGAGGTATTGTCGAAGCGCAGTATGAAGCGTCCCCGACGGATCATTAATAAAATTATCCGGAGCGGGATATATTTTGAAGTTAAAAAAAGACAAAAGACAGAAGACAAAAGTTAAAACATAAAACAAAAAAACCAAGGGAACATACGGAAGTTATCAATCGTCTAATTTGTGTTCTATAGGTGTGTCTTAACTTTTGTCTTCTGTCTTTTGTCTTTTAAACTTAAGTATCTGAGGTGCTTACATGAACTACTTTAAGACTTTCCTCTTAATGACCGGCCTTACTTTGCTCTTTATGTTCATTGGGAACTATTTTGGCGGGGCTCAGGGGATGACTTATGCCCTTATTTTTGCCGTGGGAATGAACTTCATTTCCTACTGGTTTTCCGACAAGATAGTGCTCGCCATGTACGGCGCGAAACCGATAAACCGCAGCCAGGCCCCGGGGATTTACAAGTCCCTTGAGCGGCTCTCCAATAATGCGGGAATACCGGTGCCGAAACTTTACCTCGTAAATAACCCGATGCCCAATGCCTTTGCTACAGGCCGTAACCCCGAGAACGGCGTGGTAGCTATTACCACCGGCATCATGGACATTCTTGACGAGAGGGAACTTGAGGCGGTGCTGGCTCACGAACTCTCCCACATCAAAAACCGCGACATACTGATACAGACTGTGGCCGCATCCATAGCGGGGGCGATAACGCTGCTTGCGAGGTTTGCGTTTTTTTTCGGCGGCAGCAGGGACAACAACTCAAACCCGATAGCCTTGATAGCGATGCTGATACTCGCGCCGCTTGCGGCCATACTGGTGCAGATGGCAATATCGCGCTCGCGCGAATACGGCGCTGACAACGGCGCGGCCAAACTCACAGGCAGGCCGCAGGACCTGGTTTCCGCACTTGAAAAACTCCACGCGTCGGTTAAGCGTTCGCGCGTACAGCCGCAGGCCGAACCTGCAACAGCCCACATGTTCATAGTAAACCCGTTCAAAGGGGACTTTATAGCAACGATGTTTTCCACGCACCCGAGCCTTGCGCAAAGGAAGGCGAATTTATTGGGGCAGAGATAAGTTAAGAAGACAGGAGACAGAAGACAGAAGTTAGAACAACAAGAAAAAAGACAGAAGATAAAAAGACAGAAGTTGAAAATACAAATAATAAGCAAAAAGCAATAAGACGAAATACGCAATACGGAAAGCAAAAGACAAGAATTACTGTTTTAATTTAATCAGGCAGGCTGTTAATATTCTCCTGATTTCTTCCATCTTTGGCTGGTGAAACATGAGTTTGTCCGTGTTTTTCGCAGATGTATCATGCAAATACCTTATCCAAAGAAGTGATTCTCTGCATGATTTTAAGGCTATTCTATAATACCTGGCGAGATCCTTTCTGCTGTCGGAGTTCTGTGATTCGGTTATGTTGGCGCAAACTGAGGACGAAGACTTTATAAGCTGCAGTACGGCGTTTCTGTTAAAAATGTCATCATACAGGGGGCGTAGTGCTTTGTTAATCAAAACAGACAGATTATAACTCTCGTTTATCAGGTCAAACGCATAGTTTTTGGCCATAAAAACCCCTCACTTTTTTTTAAGTTATAGTATAATACAATAGTATTTAGTCAATAGTTTTGTTCTTAAACTTTTGTCTTCTGTCTTTTGTCTTTTAAACTTGAATTTTTCGGAGGTACACTTACTTGGAACACGGCATTTATTTTTGGGTAGGGTTTAATGCCTTTGTTATAGCAATGATTACGGTTGATTTGCTTGTTTTCCACAAGCGGGACCATGTGGTCTCTATTAGAGAGTCATTAATATGGTCTTTTGTCTGGATTGCTCTTGCGCTTATTTTCAATGTGCTTGTGTATTTCTGGTTCGGGCGCCAGAGTGCTGTTGAGTACCTGACCGGTTACATAATAGAGAAGTCTTTGAGCGTTGACAATCTCTTTGTTTTTATAGTGATTTTTAAATACTTTATGGTTCCCAAAATTTATCAGTACAGAGTGCTGTTTTTCGGCATACTTGTGGCGATGATTCTCAGGGCTGTTTTCATACTTGTGGGCGTGAAGCTTGTGCACGAGTTTGAATGGCTGATTTACCTGTTCGGGGCTTTTCTTGTTTACATAGCCGTTAAGATGGCGACCGATAAAGAGGACGAGTATGACCCGTCCGAGAATCTGGTAATAAAGATAGCGTCAAAGTTCATGCCCATGAGGCCGCATTATGACAGCAATAAGTTCTTTGTAAAGGAAAACGGCAAGTGGCATGTAACCCAGCTTTTCATAGTGCTTATGGCCATTAACTTCGTGGATCTCATATTCGCTGTTGATTCAATACCCGCCATATTCGCGATAACCCTTGACCCTTTCATAGTTTATACCTCCAATATGTTCGCGATACTCGGGTTGAGGGCGCTTTACTTTGCGCTGTCGGGCGTGATCGGTCTGTTTCATTACCTTAAGTACGGTTTGTCTGTGATACTCGGCTATGTCGGGATAAAAATGCTCATCTCACATTTTTATAAAATACCTACCTTTGTCTCGCTGCTTTTCATACTCGCGGTTTTATCGGGCTCGATTGCTGTTTCGCTTTTGATAAAGGAAAAAAAGGGGTAACAACATGGCAAAAGATTTCAGGGTTGCGGTTTTAAAGATACTAAACGAGGTTTTCATGAACAGGCGCTGGGCAAAAGAGTCAATAGACGCGCATATGGACGACATAGATGACGAACACGGGGATATCAAGAAAGTCTATGAAGTCGTTTACGGCATACTGCGCAACAAAACTTTTATTGATTTCAGGCTCTCTGCATATTTCAAAAACAAGCCCTCTGATGAGAGGCTCTTTAACATACTGCGCATAGGTTATTACATGCTGAAATTCATGAAGGGAATACCTGATTACGCGGTAATCAATACCTGTGTGGAGATAGCAAAGACAACTGTGCATCCAAAGACAGGCCCCTTTATAAACGCCATACTGCGCGGGGTAGTACGCGACACCAGGCCTGAGCCAAAAATACCCGGCACCAACAAAACAGAATACCTTTCCGTAAAGCATTCTTATGAAAAATGGTTTGTTGAATTTGTACTTAAGAACTACCCTGATGAGGCTGAGTCCATGCTGGAGGCGGGCAGTAAAAAACCGCCTGTGTTTCTCAAGGTCAATGAATTAAAGGGCGTAAAGACGGCTGAAGTGACAGAAGAGCTCGCCAAGTCATATGTGACAACAGAAGAGGTAAAGCTTGTAAAAGGCTGTTTAAAGGTTGTGTCAGGCGACCCTGTGAAATCAGAGGCATTTGAACGGGGGCTGTTTTTTGTGCAGGACTTGTCATCGCAGGCGCTTATCAGTTTAATTGACGCAGATTCCAAAGAGGCAATAATGGATATCGGCAGCGCTCCGGGAGGCAAGGCTGCAGGCATGGCCATAGCTATGAAAAACAAGGGCAACATCCTCGCGATTGAGCCGAAAAAAGAGCGTATCACCCTGATGGAGCGCAATTTCGTAAGGCTGGGAATTGCAAACACCGAGATAATGGCGCACGACGCCTCTGTTGACATTCCTGTTCTTCATGACAGGGCAGACAAGCTTTTAATAGACGCACCCTGCTCGGCGCTCGGCGTAATAAGGCGGCATCCGGAAAAAAAGTGGTGCCTATCAGAAAAAGAACTCAAAGAATTCCCGAAACTACAGCTCGCGATACTTGATACCGCTTCTAAATGGGTGAAAAAAGGGGGAGAGTTGTTCTACTCTACCTGCACGATTAACCCGGCCGAGAATGAAGGTCTGGTTGAGAAGTTTCTCGAGAAGAACGAGGATTTTAAGCTTGTAAAGGCGGTGGAAAAGGATTCAAAGCTCAAAGATTACGCTGATAAAAACTATTTCAGGTCACTGCCGGGGAGTAAGGACGATATGGACGGGTTTTTTGTGGCGAAGATGAAGAGAAAGGCGTAGAAATATCGTAGAGATAATATGAAAGAAAAGAAAGGCACCGCCTTGATATAATATCCATC
>CAYGHG010000017.1:0-32462 GCA_964349515.1 uncultured Spirochaetia bacterium | reverse complement strand
ATTATCTCAGGCCCGTTTATTAGCGAGCGCGCCACCGCCACCCTCTGCCTCTCGCCTCCCGACAGTTCTCCCGGAAGATTTTTTTCTTTTCCCTTGAGGCCGGTTAGTTCAAGCAGCTTGTGCGCTTCCTGCTCCCTGCCGTATTTGCCCGAATAAACAACAGGCAGCTTTACGTTGGAAGCGGCGTCATAGCGGGGAAGGAGATGAAACTGCTGAAAGACAAACCCAACAGCGTTTTTTCTGAAATCCGAGTACTCGGCGTCGCTTAAGCCGGCAGTTTCCCTGCCATACAGCTTGTAAGAACCCGCATCAGGCGAATCCAAAAAACCTATCAGGTGCATCAGCGTTGATTTTCCCGAACCTGAAGGCCCCATTATGGCGCAGAACTCCCCTTTTTTTATTGTGAGGGAAACATTTTTAAGAGCGGTAAACGCCACTTTGCCGGTTTTATAAGTTTTAGTTATGCCTTTTAACTCTATCATCTCGCCCTTCTCTGCGGCACAAACGGGCTGGTGCCCTGATTTCTGCCGCGGTTTGCCGCCTGCTGTCCCGGCTGCACAAGCACCCTGTCGCCCGCGCTTAAGCCTGATTTTATTTCAGTCATTCCGTTTTCGGTAATACCGGTTTCTACCTGAATTTTTTCCTGCGAACCATTTTTTCTTACAAGCACATAACTGCTTTTGCGCTCGGTTTTAACGGCAGCCGCCGGAACAACCACAACACCGTGAGCTTCCTTTTCCGTTATCTCCACACCCGCGCTCATCCCCGAGCGGAAATAATCCGGCACGTTGCCGGTTACTACAAGCACCTCATAAACAGTCACGTTGCTGATTACCCGCGACTCAAAAGATATGTGCTCCACCCTGCCCCGGACTTTTTTCCCCTGAAAGGCGTCAAGTGTAACAGATGCAGCCGCCCCTTTTTTTATCCTGCTTATGTCTGTCTCATCCGCCTGCGCCCTGATTATCAGCCTGTCAGATATTACGATTACCGCTTCAGACTGCGATATGGATTGTCCCGGCTCGACTTTTCTTACTATGACAGTACCGGCAATAGGCGCGGTTATGGGTATGGGTTTGTATAGCGCCTCCCATTTTTTCACCTCTTCGGCCCCTTTTGATTTGGCCATATCAAGAAGCGCGGCGCGTTCCGTGGAGCTCAAAAGCGCGGCTGTCTCACCCTCGCGCAGATAGTCCCCCTCTTTGACCAGCATGGCCTCTATCCTGCCCGCCATCGGCGGCCTGACCTCAAGCCTGTTCATCGGCTCCACAACGCCGGTAATTGCAATCACGCTTTTTAAATCCGCAGTCTGAGCCTCAACCTCACTCATCCGGGGGGGCTTGCTCTGCCCGCCTTTAAACGCAAAAAAAAGTGCAATTCCCGCCGCCACGACAGCAGCGAGAATCATCATTTTCGTTCTTGCTTTCATATTCAGTATTCCCCTTTCTGGAGTTCCCAATCAGCTTCTGCGAGATAAAGAGCCGCAGCAGCGTCAAGGAATGATTTTTTATACCGCACGAGGTCATTTTCAATTATTATCCAGGAATCATAATTCAACAGCCCGGCCGAGTACTGCGCCTGCGCTATCTGCGCCCGGGTCTCTGCGGCTTCCAGAAACGAAGATGCTGTTTCGTAAGAATCCTCCGCGGCTTTAAGAACGTTCCACTTTTCTTTAAGCCCCAGCACCGCGTCGTTTAAAGCCTGCACCGCGGTTGTTTCGGCGTTGGAAAATGACCTCAGTGAATTTGAAGACCTCACAACATTTGAGAAGCCTTCAAAAACCGGAAGAGATATGCTTAAACCCAGCCTCCAAGATTCATTTTCAAATATAAATTCACTTCCCGACCTGGAATACCCGCCCGAGAGCGAAACCGAGGGAAGAAAAGACCCGAGCGAACTGTTGAATTC
Organism: uncultured Spirochaetia bacterium; assembly: GCA_964349515.1. Taxonomy (GTDB): domain Bacteria; phylum Oederibacteriota; class PGYV01; order PGYV01; family CAYGHG01; genus CAYGHG01. The sequence continues at coordinate 30,554 of CAYGHG010000017.1, read as the reverse complement.
GTGTTCCGCCGATTTTAACGAAGCCTGCGACCTGATAACCGAAGGCACCTTAGCGGCCAGCGCAATAAAATCAGGCTCCACAGCGGATGTTTTCTTCACTTCAAAAGCGCCCTTTGGAGTAATCACGGGAAAGCCTTCCAGCCCTATGGCGGACGCCAGCCTCATTCCCGACAGTTCAAGCGCACGCCTTGCGGATTTGATTTCAGCTTCAGACTCCATCAGCTGCGCCATCGACGTCAGGTAAGAACCCTTGTGCTCCCTGCCTGCGTCAAACTTTACCCTGACTATGTCAGATTGAATCTTTCTGCGGCCGTGTATGTCCTCGGAAAGTTTGAGCGCTTCTTTTGATTTGTAAAGCCTTATGAAACCTGCCTTTGCGTCATAGGCCGCACGCGATTTTGCGGCAGAAAGGTCCGCTTCTGCGGCTTTTAGATTTTCAGAAGCGGCGTTGAGGCTGTTAATGAGTGAAAAACCACTAAACAAAACCTGGCTCGCGCTGACCGAGTAGGACATCGCACTTCCGTCTTTTACATCGTATGAAGCGCCTGCCCCTATCCGGGGCAGCAGACTGCCTGTGCTGTTAAGCAGGCTGGCGCGCGCAGTATCCGCCCTGTTTTGGGCTGTTTTAAGGTCGCGGCTGCTTTTTTCGGATATTTCAAGGCATTCTTCCAGGGACAATTCCATCGGGTGGAGAATTGCCGAAAAAATCAAAAAAAGGGCTGCAGCAATATTGACGCTTTTCAAAATTGAATACCTCATTCCCTGAGTAGATAAGAATTGGACGCTTTATTTGGATTTCCGGTTCCCCGTGCGGATAAAATAAAAGCCGCCCCAAAAGGGGCGGCTTTTATTTTAATTCCCGAGCGTTTCGGGATATTTGTGCTCGTCCCACTTTGGCCAGCCTCCCCAAAATATGGCGAGTTTTTTATGGCCGGCATCAAACAGCCTGTAAGCCACCTTGTCAGCCAGGTGGCAGCCGCTGCCGTGGCAGTATGTTACCAGAACTTTTCCCCGGTATTTTTTCGCGGCCCTGTCTATTTCATCCTGGGAAGCGTTTACAGGAAGAAAAATCGAGCCTTTAATTCTCTGCCTGTCGTATTCGCCTTTACTGCGCGAATCCACAAATACAGCCCTTCCCGAATCAAACAGATATTTTGCCGCGTCAATGTCTATTTTATGAATTTCCTGCTTTAAAGATACTTCCTGAAACAGTTTTTTAAAATCAGGCTTTACATTCTCATCAGCCACCGCCGTATCCGGCTGCTCCTGTGATTCTGCAAGGGTAATCCCGCTTGAATCCGGTGCACTCGGCTTCGGCTTCAGCGCTGCCGCGGCTATAATCATTATTATCACCACAGCAACAGCCGCTATGCCTGCCATCATCAGTTTCAGGCTGTCAGGGCCCGCGTTTTCAGGCTGCTTTACCTGCGCAGGCTTTACAGTTTTTTTTACACTCTTTTTCTTAGCAGTTTTCTTTTTCTTTACTGCCATATTTGTTCACCCTTTCTTTTTAAAATTCCTTATGAGCTCCGCATAGAAATCAACCGTTTTGGCCGCTATAGAAATCCAGCTGAAGTGGTCTTCCACTCTTTTGCGGGATTTTAACGCCATCGCTTTCAGTGTGTCGGGCTTGTCAACTATGGAGTTAACCGCCTCAGCCAGGTCGCGCGCAAACTTATCAGGGTCTTTAGGCTCTACGTCAGCTCCGCCTTTATTATCAATAGGCACCAGCAGCCCCGTCTCGCCCGGGATTACAACCTCCGGTATACCGCCCACTTTTGTAGCGACTACCGGTGTTTCGCAGGCCATAGCCTCAAGGTTGATAATGCCGAAAGGCTCATACACAGAGGGGCATACAAATATGGAAGCCATTGTGTACAGTGTTATTACATCATCTTTAGGAACCATCTCGGGAATCCACAGTATGGGGTTTTTTGCTTCTTTCTTTGCCTCGGCTACCGCCTTTTCCATCTCAGCCGCTATTTCCTTTGTATCTGGCGCGCCTGCGCAAAGCACAATCTGGAAGCCTTCTTTAAGATATTTCAGGGCATTGACCAGGTGGATTATGCCTTTTTGCCGTGTTATTCTTCCCACAAACAGAATAAACGGCTTGTCCCTGTCAATTTTGTATTTGTCAAGCACTGCATTGTCCGGCTTCGGCTTGTACTGGGAAAGATTTATCCCGTTGTGAATTACCCTGATTTTTTCAAAGGGCACGTTGTACAGATCGTGCACATCTTTTTTCATCGCTTCAGAAACCGCTATTACGCCGTCCGCGTTTTCATAAGCTGTTTTTTCCACCCACGAAGAGCCGAAATAAGCGGTCCCAAGCTGCTCTGCCTTCCAGGGCCTGTGCGGTTCCAGAGAGTGTGTTGATAGCACCAGCGGCACCTGATGAAGTTCTCTGACGAGGATTCCCGCGAAGTGGCTGTACCAGGTATGACAGTGGACTACGTCCACCTCGCCCAGCTCGCCGGCCATTACCGTGTTTTTAAATACAGTATCCAGAAATTTACGGTGCTTCTCGTCCTTTACCTCATATGTATAATCCGCGGATACCCCGTCAACCTCCAGGTTCGGTTCCCTTACCTTCTGGGTGCCGAAACATACAACCTCGACCTTATTGGCGCCGTCATTGAGTTTTTTCATCTCATCAGTCAGATATTCAACGTGCACGCCTGCGCCTCCATAGACGTTTGGCGGGAATTCGTTTGTCAGGATTCCGATTTTCATTTTGTGCCTCCGAAGCTGTTATTTGAATTCATTTTAAATATTATATCAAAAGCAGCTGTTCAGTACAACAGGGCAGAGAAGGAATTCCGGCTTGAATAATAGAGCAATTACCTCTGTCAGCATACAATCGATTTCAATATTCACGGAAGTTTTTTTATAAATTCAGCCGGAGTCAGAATTTCAATCCCCCTGTATTTTTTTACATCAAGTATGTGTTTATCACCTGAAACGATATAATCCGCTTCATACTCCGCCGCGCATTCAAGAATCCTGTTATCAGGTTCATCCCTGATAATCCTCACTCTATCTTTCGGCCTTACGATTTCCGAGCTCTGCCTGATAATATCCGTATGCCGGATAGCTTCTTCCGGTTCATAGTCAAATTTGCGGACACAAACGCCGGCGAACTCCCTTAAAATATCCTCTGACAGGCCCAGCAGCACCTTGCCGTCCATTATCATGTCAAATATTTTAACGACCGTCATACCCGGGTATATAAAAGCGGATATAAGGATGTTTGTATCAACGGTTATTTTTATTTTTACGTTCTTTTCTGTACTCATGTATCACCCTGTTTATGTCATCTTCGCTCACTATCCCCATTTTACGGGCTCTTTCAGAAAACTCGGCACGGACTTTTTCCAAGTCTTTTTTAATGCAGTAAGTCATCACAGCTTCGCTTACAATGGAGCTTACGCTTTTCATCTCATCTTCACTTATCCTGTATATCTTTTCGGTAAGCTCATTAGGTATCGTAACAGACAATGCCTTTACCTTTTTCATGGCATCCTCCTTATATGATTTTATATTATAATTATATAATATGAAATCTTATTTTTCAACTTTAATTTTAACGGGTCTTCCCGGAATGCCAATATAACGTCCAATCACACGTTGCTATAAATCAATTAACTGTTTTTAATTGCCCCTTACCGTACCACCGCGGCCTTCCCCTTAACCATGCTTCCGTCTTCACCCTGTATTACATAAATGTATATTCCCGGCGCGGCTGCTTTTCCTTTTCTAATGCCCGCTATTTTCCAGAAATATGTGCCGTCTGCCGTCTGTACTTCCGCGTAATGAACCAGGCTGCCTTCCAGTGAATAAATCGAAATCTTATTATTCGCGGTAAGGCCCGTAAACCTTATTCCGCTGCAGCCATCCTGCAGTACACAAAGAGAAGGCACGGCCTTTACATCTGTAAGCGCGGCAGGCAGCTCTACAACCGTAGGTTCGGGAGTGGGCGTATTCCTGTAAAAACCCACATTATCTACAGCTATCTCCCTGTAAACCTCCCCCGAATAACCGCCGTCAGGCTGGAACTGCACAGCCTGTATGTTCTGAGCCGTCCAGACGGGGCCCGGCGTCGCCCATACCGCGAATATCAGGGCTGAAAAAGGTATCTCATAATATGCCCAGTATGTATTTACCATAAAGTCAGCGCCGAAATTCCCATCAGCCGTATCATACTGGGGCATTGCCATTCTGGCGCTGTTTGCAGAGCCTTTGCAGTGAAAAAATATTCCGTCATACATGCTTATGTCAGTCGGATTCCACGACGAATTAAGCGGGCAGTTTACACCGAAACCCCACGTGTTGTTAAGTACGGTGCCTGTTACCCGCATGTAGCACGAAGAACCTGCCGCCCCCGCGCCGTCGCAGGTCATCGAATCAACAGCCTGCGGATATAAAGATATTCCATCACCATACACAGACCACTGCCCTCCCCACAGATTTCTTAAGTCTCCGTCCTCGCAGTCGTCCACAAGCGCGCCTCCGTTCGGTACCGGAGTCGGAGTTATCGTAGGCGTCGGCAGCATTGTAGGCGTGTGTGAAGGCACAAGGGTAGGCTGCAAGGAATCATACATGGTTAAAATTTTTACCGAATACGGCGGCGATACAAAGGTAAAATTCTGCGCGGCGCCGCTGTATGAGGTTATTACCGGCGGGGTATTGGGGTTTGCGTAGGAATTAGTGCCGTTATGCACCCAGGAATAGTTCTGACGGGTATATGTTACTTCCTCTGCCTGGCTGAGCGGAGTAAACCCCGTTATTGATACAGCCGCGTTTACCGTGTTTGATTGATCGGTATTAATAAAGGCAATTGACAGTTTTCTGTCGCCTCTCCTGTTGGCGTAAACTTTCAGCGCAGAAAGCGATGACGAAGCCGCAACCAGAGTATTTCCAAATTCATCAGCCGCGGAAAACCTGTTGTACATCATCTCAAAAGCGTAAAAGGAGGATCTCGGCTGGCACCTGTAATCAGCGAGGCTGCCGTAAAGCCCGCCGCCCTCAAGGTACCCGAAATCTGAAAAAATTGTTTTATCCGTCTGGCCCGGCCCGGGCGTGCCAAAGGGCCTGAAAAAACAGGTGTAGTCCCCGCCGTTACGCAGGAAGTTAAGAGTGTACGCGGTCACAAAAAGCGAGTTGTAGAATCGGTTCGTAAAACCGCTGTCTATGCCGTCATTATATTCTGTCAGCCATATTTTCACCTCTTCAGGGTTTGAGCATCTGTTATTTATCCAGGATTTTACCATCGGTACTTCCGTGTCCCATATGTCAACCTGCGCAAGCGGAGTTGCTTCCGCGACAGGCATCCACGACGGGTATTTATGAACAGAAAGCCCTTTTAAAATGCCTGCCCTGCCGTTATCTGCCAGGTACTTTAAAAAAGTATCGATATAATAATCGTAATCTCCCGGATTGTTTCCCGCGGTCATGGTCACATTTGACCTGTCAGGGACGCCGTTAAACTGAGGCGCGATAATAATCGAAGGGTCAACCGCAGTCATGGCGTCATACAGCGCGATGAAACGTTTTGCGTAGTTAACAGGGTCACAGGGCCCGCCTGACTCCCAGTTGCCCCAGTTTTCATTTCCGATCTCCCAGTACTTAATATTGTATCCTCTGTGTACATTTGCGTAATAGACCCAGTCAGCCGCCTCCTGAACCGTGCCTGTGAAAAAGTTTATGGTTATCATGGGCTCTGCATGCGGGGTCATTGATTTTGCTACTCCGATAAACTGCTCAAAATCCATTGTGTCGTATTCGTGGAAAACGTCCCCTAAAGCCATGGATGAAGCAACAGAAGGCGTCTGGGCGACACTATTTACATTGTTGGTTATCTGCCCGGCGGGTCCGAATAGTTTTATCTCTTTAATTGCAATCTGCCCTCCGGCTGACGAAGAAGTCTCACACAGCACGCGGACATACTTGGCACTTACCTGGTCAAAGCTCAAATCCGCCTGCCCTCCGGCGCCTGCGACGTTATTCTGTGTTGTATCTGCCCAGGCAGTGTCATTATAAGCCCAGTGCCCGGTGTAGTTCCAGTTTGCGTTTGAGTACTGTATTTTGTACTGCGAGGCGTAAGGGTCGCCCCAGTCAATGACAATCCTTGTCACAGCCACAGGCTGGTATGATGCGGTTTGTATGTCAATATAAACCCACTGCAGCCCTTCGGCGCCCGGATAACTCAGCCAGTATGTATCCAAATCTCCGTCTGTTACAACAGCAGGCTTGCCGTAGCCTATAGAGGATGAACCGCGATGGACTGATAAGTTATAGAACCCCCTCTGAAAAGAGGTGACATTTGGGCTGTTATTGATGTGCCACACTTTATCACCATCATAATAACCGTCACCGTTCCAGTGGTATTCGTTTGAGTTTGAGCCGCCGGGAAACCGTAAGAATCTCGTGCCGGCCTGCTGAAAGCGGTAAACATTGTCCCTGTAAAGTTTGAAATCAGTCCACTCGCCGAGAAAATTGGTTCCAAAAGCCATGTCGCGCTCATAGAAATGCTCGTCAGAGGAAGCGTCGATATTAACAGTAGAAACTGCTGCAAAAGCAGATGTATTTAGCAGCAGTAATAAAGTAATAAAAATGTTCTTCAACGCATTACCTCTAATCCTCCTCTCCCCTGAGGGGAGAGGATTTAGGTGAGGGGCTTTTGTCTTGTATTCGTATTTACTTCTGTCTTTTGTCTTTTGTCTTGCCTTTAACTTATAGCCTATAGCTTATAACTTATAACATAAAACTTAAGTCAAATCCCCCCTGCCCCCCTTTCCGTAGCAAAGGGGGTTAATCTAAAACAACCCCGAGCGTCAGCGAGAGCGTGCTCAGCCAGTTGTTGGCAAAACCGTCGCCTTCTGCGTCTTCGTAGCGCGATGTGCCTTTTGCGCCTCCGGCCAGGAATCTTACATTAATGAAGGGCTTGATGCCGTTTTTAAGTTCAATTCCGGCGCGGCCGCTAATGTCCCATATCGCGCCCTCGAACGGGAACGATGCTCCGTTAAAAAATTCGCTGTTGGCGTAAAAGCCGTCAGCCTCCAGAGCGGTCCATATTCCGTTGTCAAAGGTGTATTTGCCCGCAAGCTTGATAATAGGCACGGGCCCTATATTCTGAGAGGTTACAAACTGTTCTCCGTCAGCAGATGCAAATGATATGGAAGCATTGCGGATCTGAAGAGAAAGCCCCGCTCCCAGTTCCATGTTGTTTTCTTTGATGAAGTAGTATAGATAGCTCGCCCTGTAAAAAGTAAATCCATATTTTAGTTTCATAGGAGTCCCGGCAAGGAAAGTCACGTCATATACCGTAACATCGCGGTCAACTATGGCTTCCGTAAAAACTTCCAGCGGCTGATAAAGAAAGACTACAGCGTGCCTGTCAAAAAGCCTGAGTTCGGCAGTGTAGCGCGAAAAAGGAAACAGTACATTCTGGTTTCCGTCTTCCACATAATCAAACAAAGTCCCTGTTTCCCCAAACTGTATCTTATGAGAAGCCACAAACACAGTCCCGAGCTCCGCTGAAAGAGATATTTTATAATCCTTCCCTTCAGCGTTGATCAGCGATTCCGTCGAAGCGGTAAGAGAAGATGCAAATACCAAAACGCAAAACAAAACAAGAATCTTTTTCATAAAAACCTCCTTTAGGTTTGTGCAAATATTATATTACTAAAATGAAGTTTAAACAAGAAAATGTTATTTTCATTGCCCCTCTCCCCTTTTTCAGGGGAGAGGCCGGGTGAGGGGTGTTTGTTTTGTGCTTATTTTCTGTCTCTTGTCTTAAAACTTTTGTCTTCTGTCTCCTGTCTTGTACTTAACTTACTGCTTATAGCTTATGGCTTAAGTCAAATCCCCCCTGCCCCCCTTTGGGAAAGGGGGTTAAAAGGACAAGACGCCTTCTTTCACGGTCAGAACAAGTTTCGTTCCTTCTTTTACTTTCCCCGCGAGCAGCAGGGATGCGAGTTTGTTTTCTACCTGGCGCTGAATTACACGACGCAGCGGCCTTGCGCCATAGACCTCATCGTAGCCTTCTTCGGCAAGAAGCTTTTTAGCCTCTGCGTCAGCCTCCACCATTATGCCGCGCTCCGCGAGCCGGGCATTAAGCTCGCTCATCCTCATGTCAACTATGCCTTCCATCACAGCACGATCCAGGCGTTTGAACAGGATTATGTCGTCTATCCTGTTTAAGAACTCCGGCCGGAAGTGTTTCTTTAATTCTGATTCCATTTCTTCTTCGCCTGCTATTTTTTCAGCCAGAAGGTGCGAGGCAATATTGGAGGTCATTATGATTATTGAATTTCTGAAATTTACGGTCCTGCCCTGTCCGTCGGTTAACCTGCCGTCGTCAAATACCTGAAGCAGTATGTTAAATACATCAGGGTGCGCCTTTTCGATCTCATCGAGCAGTATCACCGAGTAGGGCTTGCGCCTTACCTTTTCTGTCAGCTGCCCGCCCTCCTCATACCCTATGTATCCCGGGGGCGCTCCTACAAGCCTTGAGACTTCGTGCTTTTCCATGTACTCGGACATGTCAATGCGCACGAGCGAGTTTTCATCATCAAAAAGGAATGACGCAAGTGACTTGGCAAGTTCTGTCTTTCCTACGCCTGTCGGCCCAAGAAACATGTACACGCCGAGCGGCCTTGAAGAGTCTGCAACGCCCGCCCTGCTGCGCCTGATTCCGTTGGATATCACTGCCACGGCATTGTCCTGTCCGGCCACGCGCTTTTTTAGTTCGTCTTCCATGTGCAGCAGTTTTTCACTCTCAGCCTCCAGCATTTTCGAAACAGGAATTCCCGTCCAGGACGACACTATGCCTGCTATTTCCTCCGGAGTCACCTCTTCCTGAAGCAGCCTTGATGCTCCCGCGTTTTAAGAAAGCAGTTTTTCAGACTCTGCAAGCTGTTTTTCCTTTTCATTAAGAGCGCCGTATTTGATTCTGGCTGCTTTTTCATACTCCCCCTCACGCTCATGCCTTTCTCCGTCTGCTTTCAGCTGTTCTATTTCACCCTTAAGGCTTCTTACCTTTTCTATGGCTTCCTTTTCCTTCAGCCAGCGTGCCGTAAGGGCATCTTTTTCCCCTTTTAAGTTCGATATCTCTTTTTCTATCTCTTTAAGCTTCGCAGAACCTCTGTTTTCGTTTTTTTCCTGCCTTATGCCCTCTCGTTCTGTTTCAAGCCTTGCTATTTCTCTTTCCAGGCCGTCCACTTCGTACGGTTTTGAACCTATCTCAAGTTTGAGTTTTGAAGCTGCCTCGTCTATCAGGTCAATTGCCTTATCAGGCATGAACCTGCCCTGTATGTAACGCGACGAAAGTTTTGCGGCTGCGATAATCGCAGAATCAAGTATTTTGACCCCGTGGTGTACTTCGTATCTTTCTTTAAGACCGCGCAGGATGGAAATGGTGTCTTCAACAGAAGGCTCTGCCACAAGCACCGGCTGAAATCGCCGCTCAAGTGCGGCATCTTTTTCTATGTGAAGCCTGTATTCATTAAGCGTGGTCGCGCCTATTGCCTGCAGCTCGCCGCGCGACAGCGCGGGTTTCAGCAGATTTGCCGCATCCATCGCGCCCTCAGTTTTTCCCGCGCCTACCAGCAGGTGCATTTCGTCTATGAACAGAATTATTTTTCCGTCTGCATCCGATGCTTCCTTGAGCACGGCTTTAAGCCGCTCTTCAAACTCCCCCCTGAATTTTGCGCCGGCTACCAGCGCGCCCATGTCAAGCGCGATGATTCTTTTGTTTCTAAGGTTATCCGGCACATCCCCTTTGTGAATTCGTATCGCGACGCCCTCCGCTACCGCGGTCTTTCCCACCCCTGCCTCTCCGATTAACACAGGGTTGTTCTTTGTCCGCCTGGATAACACCTGCATGACACGCCGGATTTCAGCGTCCCGGCCTATCACAGGGTCCAGTTTGTTATTCTCAGCGAGCTCCACCAAATCCTTGCCGTATTTTTTCAGCGCCCTGTATTTTTCCTCAGGCGAGCGGTCCGTTACCTGATGCCCGCCCCGGATTTCAGCCAGTGCTTTCAGCAGCAGTTTCGCCGAGAGACCGGCTTCCTTAACCGCGCCAAGTTCTGACATTGCAAGCAAAAAATGTTCTGTGTTGATAAACTCATCCTTCATCTCTTTTGCCTTTTTGGAAGCAGCCTCCAGCATACCCGCAGTCTCCTGTGAAATGTAAACCTCAGCAGTACCGGATACTTTTGGCAGCCCGGACACTTCCTTTTCAGCGGCAGCCTTAAGTTTCGAGGAAGAAACCCCGGCTTTTTCCGCTATTGCTCTTATCAATCCCGCCTCATCACCCAGCATTGCCAACAGCACATGCACAGGCATTATCTGCTGGTTGGAATTTTCAGAAGCAATCGAATGCGCACTGTTCAATGCCTCCTGAGCCTTAATTGTAAGTTTTTCCGGATTTATCATTTTTACCGCCTCCTATTATTTTTTGTGAATGTAAGAGCAATTACTATGCCGCAAAAAAATAATTGTTATTGCTATTATTTGCTCAAGGCGGGTCTCAATATGGTACGTCTGCGTTCGATTACGAAACAATCAGATAAGAAAATTTTTGAACACTACCGCAAGCCCCAGAAAAGCAAAAAATCCCGTAATATCAGTTATGGTGGTCAGTATTATGTTTGATGACTGCGCGGGATCAAAACCAAGCCCCTTCATTATCATGGGTATTGCCGCTCCCGACAGGCCTGCAATTACAAGCGTGGCAACCATTGCAAGGCCTATTACAAGGCCAAGCCACGGGTTCCCGTGCCATAAATAGGCCACACCGGCAGTTACAGCGCCTATAATAATGCCGTTCACCAATCCGGTCATGGTTTCCTTTAAAATCATCTTTCCGGCTTTTTCTTTCGGTATCTCCCTCATGACAAGCCCTCGCATTACCACGGCAAGGGACTGGGCTCCTGCGTTTCCGCCCTGTCCGGCCACCACGGGAAGAAAAACTGCCAGTATGGTAACTTTTGCGATTATGTCTTCAAAAAACGACACAACAAAAGCAGCCATGAATGCTGTTAAAAGATTTATATGGAGCCATGGCAGCCTTTTTTTTACGGAAAAAGCCACTGTTGAAAAAGGAGTCTCATCTCCGCCGGCACCGAACATTTTCTGAATGTCTTCGGCCGCCCCTTCCTGTACATGCTCAAGCAGCGTCTGCGAATGTACGATACCCAGAAGCCTGTTTTCCGCATCCACCACAGGCACGGCAAAAAATCTGCGGTCAGACATCTGGTTTGCCACCTCTTCCCCGTCCATAAAGGAATTGACGGAAAAAACCTCCTTATGCATCACCTCCGATAGCAGCTGGTTTCCGGAAGCAAGCATCATATCGCGCATGTTTATAACCCCGATAAGATGATTCGAATCATCCACAACATAGATATATGATGAAGGTACTTTCTTTTTTGACATCTGCCTGATTTTTCTTACCGCTTCCTTAACCTTCAGGTCGCCGCGCAGCGAAATGAATTCAGTGGACATTATCCGCCCGGCGCTGTTTAAGGGAAACGTAAGGTATTCTTTTACCTGAGCCCTGCTCTTATCAGACAGCCCCTCAAGAAGTTTTGGACGCATTTCCTGCGGCAGGCTGAAAAAAACTGCAGCCACCTGCCTGGGATGCATGCGCGAAACAATCTCGCCAAACAAAATGGGCGAAACCGATGTCAGAAGAGTTGCGGCTCTCGCGGCATTCATGTGCCAGAAAGCCTCTATGGAAACAGCCAGCGGAAGGCTGCGCAGCACTGATATCACGTCTTCGTCGCTCATGGCCTCCAGCGCCCGTGTGGCAGCTATCGGGTCCTGCTCAAAATAACTGCGCGCGATCGACATCAAAGGCTTTGCTTTACCCATTACACTGTCTCCCCGGTTTACGGTGAATAAACCGCTTAATCATTTTTTATTAATCAGCCCGTATATCCTTACGTCATTGTGGTCAAAAAACATCACAGGCGCAATAACTGCCATCATGACCACATCCCTGATAATTGTTGACCAGCCTGCTTTCTCCCCGGGAAACAGTATGTCAAAACAACCGCAGGAAATCTCTATTCCGTTTGCAACTGTCCAGAGTATGGCCGCAATAAACATCAACAACAGCCCCATAACCAGCACCGCCGAACTCTTAGGTTTTATGTCTGCCAAAAGCAGGAGCCCGGAAGCAAACTCTATCCAAGGCAGTATGGCCGCAAACGCAGGCACAACAAAAGCCGGCATCAGCATATACGAGTAAACATCCCTCGCAAATTCATGAGGAAAGAGAATCTTCCCCACACTGGCGAGTACAAATACCGCGCCTATTGAGATCCTGCACGCCGCGAGTAAATATTTGTTGCTTAAAACAGCTTTAATTTTTTCCATTTTCACCTACCTCTTTATCATAGGGTAGCTGTTTTGCTCCCAGAGCGGTATTGCGTTGATAAATACATTAATTTTCTTTATCCCTTCATTATACAGTTCTTCAGCGGCTTTTTTTGATTTCCCTCCGCGGCCATGGCAATAAACAATAACCGGTTTCTGCAGCAGATAACCTCTGTAAGACGGGTATATCTGTTTTACACTGTCATAAGGGATTGATATCGCTCCTGATATGGTCTTTTCGTTGTATTTTTCGCGGTAGTCCGCATCCACAAAAATACCCAGCCCGTTGTCATAAAGAAATTTTGCCTCTTCAAGCGTGACCTCCCTGATTTCACTCACAGAACCGGTTTCCTTGAAAAGATGCGCAAACTCAGCGGGAGGAGTGTACTCCTCTATGGGCATTGCCGCCTGTGTCCATTCCGGCCAGCCTCCGAAAAATATCGCGACCTTTTTGTATCCCATATCATGCAGCCTGTGGGCGACTTTGTCCGATAAATGGCAGCCCGCGCCGTGGCAGTAAGGGACAAGCACTTTGCCCTTCAGCTTCTCGGCCAATGTTTCTATCTTTGAAGGCTGGTCGCCCGCGCTTATGAAAATTGAGCCGGGTATCCTGGACTGCTTATACTCCTGTTCGCTTCTCGCGTCGATAAAAAGAGCCCGGCCGCTTTCAAAAAGCGCCTTTGCCTCTTCTATGTGTATCTTGGGTATGTCTTCTTTTTTAGCCACATTATTTGCCAAATGCCTGAACTTTGCCGGAAGCGGTATTTTTTTAAGCGTCTCGGGCGCAGGTTCTGATGACGCCGAAGTTTCCGCGCCGCCTTGCGTATCAATCTTGTCAACTCCCGCAAGCACCCGCGTGCCCGTGTACATCAGGGCAACAGCCGCCGCCACCGCACATATTATCACCGAACCTGTCAGAGTGTCTTTCCATGTAACAGCAGCGGCTGCGGGGGGCTTTTTTGGTGTCTTTGCGGATTTTACTTTTTTTCCTGCCTTTTTTTTCTTCATGTCTTTCCTCCTTAAAATTTAACTATACCCGCTATCATGTAAACCCCTGCCGCCAATATCAGCACGCCGCAGGTTTTTTTAATAATTATTACAGCCTTTGACTTCTCGCCCCATTTCAGGTATTTCTCAACAGCCTCCGTAAAAGTGCCTGCGAGCACTATTACCCCGCAGTGCCCTATGGCGTAAGCCGCTACAAGCGTGAATGAATAGAACCAGTTGGCCGCGGCCTGTTTGAAAGCAACCGCAAGTATCGGCATCATAAAGGCAAAAGTACACGGCCCGAGAGCAAGCCCGAATACCAGCCCGAGCACAAAAGCCGCCACATAACCTTTTTTTGTAAACCCCGGCTGGTTCATTCCGCCGCTTATAAAAGGCAGCTCAAAAAGTCCGAGCAGATGAAGCCCTATTACAAAGAACACCGCCGATACTCCGAGCGTCCCCCAGATTCCCAGGTCTCCGAGCATCCTGCCAGCCAGCCCCGTTATCAGCCCTATAATGGCAATTGTAATAAGAATACCCGCTGAAAACAAGAGCGAAATTATGAATGCCTTGCGGACAGTCAGTTTTTCCTCCTGTGAGCTCACAAACCCTATAATAAGAGGTATGCTCGCCAGATGGCACGGGCTCAAGACAATGCTGAGTATTCCCCATAAGAAAGAAGCTCCTACGGCAATAAGCGCGCTCTTTTCAAGCGCAAGAGTAAGTGAAGTAAATATCTGTTCAATCATCGCTCATCCTTTCAGTTTTTTAGCACGGCTGAAAATTCTTCCGTGTTAAAGTTAAATGCACCCGCGCTGTAAACAACGCTGTCATTTTTGTCCACCACAACAAGGCAGGGCACCATTCCCATGGTGTATTTATCCATAAGCGGTTTGGAGCGTTTCTCGTCTTTGAGCTCTATAAGTGTGAACTTTGCCCCTGCTTTGCTTTTTGAAAGCTGTTCCCTTACCTGCTCTTCCATCGAAATACACCTGACCTTCACGCATTTGCAGGCCTTTGAATCGGTTATCATTATTACCTCTTTATCCGCACCGGATAGAACCGATACCGCGGAGAAAATCAAAACCCCTATTAATATTGCGGCGATTATGCCGTGCCCCGGCTTAAAAACCCTTTTTTCAGCTTCTTTTTTTACCGGCTTTCTTTTTTTCGCAGGCTGCCTGCGAAGGGCCGGCCGCTTTTTTTTACCTGCCTTTTTCAGGCTTCTGCTCTTTTTAGCTGCCGGCATTGATGTTTACCCCGCCCTTTTCAAGCACCTTGAAAAGTTCTTCTTTTGGAAAAAAACCTGTATGCCTGAAAAATTCCTTGCCGTCAGCGTCAAGAAAAACCTGCGTGGGTATTCCCCTTATTTTATACTTGTCCGCGTAGGGCTGGCCCTCCTGCGTCCACACGTCATGAAACACCACCAGAACCTCGTCGCCAAAACGCCTCTCCACCTCTTCCATTATCGGTATCATCATCTTACATGGGATGCAGCGTACAGAGCCCAACTCCACAAAAGTGACCTTGTACTTCTTCTTTGCGCCGTCTTTTTCCTTTACAGCTGGCGCAGTTTCCTTTGAAACCCGGTTTAAACTTACCGCTCCCGGCTGATTTGACTGCTCGGCTGAAACCTGCGTTTTGGGTTTGCTTCCGGCGAACAAAAATACGGCCGCAACCGCCAGTACTCCTGCTGCGATTAATAACCTCTTCATTTTTCCTCCTTATGCTCCGAGCAGTTTTTTTATTTCCTGTTCCGAAGGCACTTTTCCGGCAAGAACAACTTTGCCGTCAATTGCCAGGGCAGGGGTCATCATAACACCAAATTCCATTATCTTTTTTATCTCACTTACCTTTTCCACTTCAGCCTTAATATTGTTTTCACTTACCACTTTTCTCGCCAGTTCTTCAAGCTTGTGGCATTTCTGGCAGCCCGTGCCCAACACTGAAATTTTCATTTTTTTTCTCCTTTTAAACTTTCCATGAGTTCTCCCGCGAGTTTGCACGAAACTATCTCGCCGTTGCGCCTCAAAGCAAGCCTTTTTTTAAGAAACCCGTAATCCTCTTCAAAAACTTCCTCGCGCATTTTCAGCACTGCCTGAGCGATTCCCGAGTCAGCGCCCTCTACGGCAGAGTAAAGCGACCAGCGCCCTTTTTTCGCCTCTTTTACCAGCCCGGCATTTTTTAAAACCTGAAGGTGTTTTGACACGTTGTACTGCGACTCCCGCAGGGCGTCAATCAGTTCGCATACAGCAACATCACTGCCGGCCCTGATTAGCAGCCTGTATGCCCTGAGCCTGGTTTTATCCGACAGGGCCGCGAACATTTCAAGGGCGCGCTCCATCAGCACTTACCCCCGCAAGAGCACGGGCCGGGCCCTGAAGATTGGACGTTTTCAGACGGTGTTTTTGTTTCCACCGCTTCGTTGATTTTCACAAAAGCATATCTCACGAGTTCTTCGCTCATTCCCGTTTCACCCTTTTTAAAACCAAAATCTGTGACTACATAGCTTTCGCATGAGATACTATGCCTGTCCATTATCTTCTTTCCGCACTTGACCGCACAGCCGTCAATAACTATGTTTCTCTCCGCTTCGGAAGCTGATTTTACAAATGATTCAATACCGCCTCCCAGCCCCGCGAGACAGTACATACTGCCGTGCCCGGCAACAGAGAGCATTCTCGCAACCCTGTCGCTTATGAAGCCCGTATCCGCCGCACCCGAACAGGAATAAACATAACTGCCTTTCTTTCCTTTGCAGCAATCACTCATCAGTTTCCTCCTTTTCTATTTGGCATTCTTAAATACTTCCGTATATCATCCCCGAGACAGCGGCCATGACTATTACAAGCACTGTGTAAACAGCCGTCTTTTTAAAACCCATCACACTGTTAATGACAAGCATGTTTGGCAGGCTGAGCGCCGGGCCTGCAAGCAGCAGCGCAAGCGCCGGGCCCTTTCCCATACCCGAGCCGATCAGCCCTTGAAGTATCGGTATCTCCGTCAGCGTCGCAAAGTACATAAAAGCGCCCGCAACTGACGCGAAAAGATTTGCTTTTATTGAGTTGCCGCCCACAAGCGATGATATCCATTCCGCCGGTATTATTCCGCTGTGCCCGGGCCTGCCCAGAAGAAAACCTGCAATCAGCACCCCTGCAAATAAAAGCGGCATTATCTGCAGCGCAAAACCGCCTGACTCGGCAAACCACTCTTTTCGCTCTTCTTTCCCGAACCAAAAAACAGACATAAAAACAAGTACAGCCAGCAGTATCCCCGAGATTATCCACTTGGCCTGATGTATTGAGTTCCATACAGGCATGGACTCGTCTTTGCCCCAGTTAAGAAAAACAAGCAGTGCAATCATGACTAAAAAATAGGAAACCAGCTTAAAAGCCGGCTTGCCCTTTTCGGTTTCAGCCTGAAATGATTCCATCCTCTTCTCTTCTTCTTTTGAAAAAAATAGCTGCATGAGAAGCCCTATTACAATAGAGAACACCACCGCGCCTATTACCCTTGCCACCCCGAGCTCAAACCCCAGCACTCTTGCGGTCAGTATTATGGCAAGCACATTTATCGCAGGGCCCGCATACAGAAAAGCTGTCGCAGGCCCGATGCCGGCTCCTCTTTTATATAGCCCGGCGAATAGAGGAAGCACCGTACAGGAACAAACAGCCAGCACGCTGCCGGAAACCGCAGCAACACCGTAAGCAATGATTTTATTAGCGCCGGCCCCCAGGTATTTCAGCACGGAATCGCTCTTGATAAAAACCGCAATGGCGCCCGCTATCAAAAACGCGGGTATCAGGCACAGCAGTACGTGCTCGCGGGCGTAGTCCTGAGCCATGTAAAAGGCTTCCATGACAGCGCCGCGTACGGCGGCGTTTTCAAAAGGGATGAAAAACAGAATCAAAAAACCTGCTATTATGTAAATTGCTTTTTTCGTATCGTTCATTGAAGACTCCTATAATATATGCATATATGCGCTAACACGCATATATTAGCAGGCGCAATCAGAAAGTCAAGCAGAATTGTTTTATAGAGGGATTTACTTTGCTTTTTTAAAAACCGGATGCCCCGCTTTTTCCCACTTTGAAAGGCTCCCCTTCATTAAAAACACCCTCTTGTAACCCGCGCTATACAGCCTTTTTGCCGCTTCAGAGGCCCTCATTCCGAACATATCCCTGCCGTATATAATAACCGGGCCGTTCAAAAAGATGCCGTTATAAGCCCTCATTTTCTCGTCGAAACGTTCGGGCGGTATGGAGTATGCATTCTGAACCCTGAAATCATGAAACTTTGCCTCTGCATCCGCATCCATAAAATGCGCCAGTGCATTATCAAAAATATACCGCGCCTGCTCAATGCTGACTTTTCTTATTGAGGCTATTGAAGGCGCAGGCTCGTCAAGGAACCTGTATGTTTCAGGCGGATTATACTTTTCAACCGGCATAAAAGCCTGTGTCCATTCAGGCCATCCGCCGTTAAAAATTACAAGCCTTCTGTAGCCCGCGTCAAAAAGACTCTGCGCCACCTTGTCAGAGAGCCTGCACGCCGTGCCGTGGCAGTAAGGCACCAGCACCTTTCCCTCAAGTTTTTCGCGAAGATACGGTATGCGATAGCGGGCATCCCCCGCTCCTATATACTCCGAGCCCGGTATATGCGAGGCATTATACTCCTGCCTTGACCTTGCGTCTATGAACACAGCTTCGCCGCTTTCAAGCAGGGCTTTTGCTTCATCCAGGTGAATTACGGGAATGTTTCTGATGTCGGATATTTCAGCAAGAAGATGCCTGTATTTTTCAGCCACGGGTTTTATCACCGGGGCTTCACTTTTTTGGCCCTGCGCTGCGGCCTCCGGCGCCTGCATGCCGTGCTGTAAAATCACCGGTTCGGGCCCGCCGCCAGCATATACCGATACGGCACTGAAGAATATTATAAAAACCGCCGCACTCAAAAAAAGCCCTGAATATTTGTATTTATAGTTCATCTCTTCACGCTCCTTATTCACCTATGTTAGTATACCCGCATTACACTGTCAAATATTTTTACTGTTTTTTTGACCTGATAATATGATATATTGTCACAAATAAAAAAGGAGCTGATAATGTTTGAAGTAAAAGGCCTTCACGTGGATGTTTTTGGCAAAGAAATACTAAACGGCATCGAACTCTCAATACCCGACGGCGAGACACACATACTTTTCGGGCCAAACGGCTCGGGCAAGACTTCCCTGCTGATGGCAATCATGGGGTATCCCCAGTATAAAATCAAATCAGGTTCAATAGAATTCAACGGACGCAGAATTGATACAATGCCGGTTGACGAGCGCGCGAGGCTGGGTATCGGCATGTATTTCCAGAGGCCGCCCTCCATCAAGGGAATTAAACTCTCAGGCATGGCTGACCTGATCAAAACAAAAAACAACGTAAACATGGACCCTTCTGTCGCCGCAAAGGCGCTTAACCTCGGGTATCTAATGGAACGGGACATAAACCAGGGTTTTTCCGGCGGCGAGATAAAGCGCTCCGAGCTGCTTCAGTTATTTGCCCAGAAACCCTCATTTGTTATGTTTGACGAACCCGAGTCGGGTGTTGACATAGAAAATATGAAGCTCATCGGCTCAAAAATCAGGCAGCTGCTCGGCCGCGACCTGGATAAAGAAAAAAGAATAAAATCATCATTAATAATTACGCACACAGGCTACATCCTTGACTATGTGGACGCGGACTATGGTTATACCCTGCTTGACGGAAAGATAAAATGCAGGCACGATGCAAAAAGGCTTTTTGAAGATATTCAGAAAAACGGATTCAGGGAGTGTGCGGCATGCCGGGACACGAAATAACAGTCGATCCAAAAGATAAGGAAAAAATAGAACGCGCCGGAATAAACCTCGACGAAAACAACCGCGCAGGTTCATTTATGATGACCGACAGCGGCGTGACCCACGTTTCCATGAGGCAGGAGGGCGTGGAGATGCTTTCCCTGCAGAAAGCTGTTGAGAAATACCCCAGGGTAAAAGAAAAGATGTGGACACTTGTCAGCCCTGAAAAGGACGAATATACAAAAGACGCATTTAAAGACACCCAGTCGGGATACTTCATAAAAGTAAGCAAAGGCGTAAAAGCATACATGCCTTTTCAGGCCTGTTTTTTCATTAAACAGGACAAATTCAGACAAAAAGTCCATAACATGATTTTTTTAGAAGAAGGGTCTTCCCTTCACATCATAAACGGCTGTGCTTCTTCATCACATCTCGGCGATGGCTCTCACATCGGCGTCACAGAGATGTTCGTAGATAAGGGAGCGACGTTAATGTACACCATGATACACGACTGGTCAAAAAACATGGAAGTAAGGCCGCGCTCTGCGATAAAAGTTGAGGAAAACGGCACTTACATTTCAAACTACATAGCCCTGCGTGAAACAAAAATCACGCAGATGTATCCTGTCGCGGATTTAGGCAAAAACGCCGTCGCTAAATTTAACTCCCTCGTGCTCGCGCCGGAAGGCTCGGTTTATGACCTGGGCGCGCGGGTAAGGCTAAACGGCGAAGGAAGCCGCGCGGAGATAATAAGCCGCACGGTTTCAAGCGGAGGAGACGTTATAGCGCGCGGAAAACTTGAAGGCAACGCCCCCGGTGTATATGCTCATCTGGAATGCGACGGATTGATGCTGAAAGATACAGGGTTGATTTCCGCCATCCCCGAGCTTGAAACAAGGTTCAAAGATGTCAACATGTCCCACGAAGCGGCCATAGGAAAACTCGATGAAGACCAGATACTCTACCTTATGGCCCGCGGCCTCACAAAATCAGAGGCAATATCTTCCATAGTCAGCGGTTTTATGGATGTAAAACTATTCGGGCTGCCGCCCGCGCTTGAAGAAGAAATAAAAAAGAACCTGAAAGCCCTTGAAAGCGGCGGGCTGTAATAACTTACAGCGTTGCCAGAAACTCTTTTACCTTTTCCCTGATTTCATCCCTTATCGCCCGTATCTGAACGAGTTTTTCTTCTTCCGTCCCTTCGGCTTTTGACGGGTCCTTAAAAGGCCAGTGAAGTTTTTTGCCTGTTCCGGGGAATATAGGGCAGCGTTCTGCAGCTTCGGCGTCGCAAACCGCTACAACGTGCGAGAAGAGCCTGCCTTCTTTGAAGAAATCAAAGACACTCTTGGTTTTATTTCCTGATATGTCTATTCCGTCTTCTGCCATCACCTTAACGACAAGCGGGTTCAGATTTCCAGGTTCAAGCCCCGCGCTCTCGGCAGTTGCTTTTCCCTCTCCAAATTTGTTTAGATACGCCTCTGCCATCTGGCTGCGAGCGCTGTTGTGAATACATACAAAAAGCACCTTATTCATACTTCACCTCCGTTTTTATAAATCATAACAGGCCTATGTTAATTTTTGGTTAACCTGCGGTTGATTTTCCTTGAATAGTTTTTTCATCGCAAAAGCCGCATTTACAAGAAGTACGAGAATCGGCACCTCTACAAGCGGGCCTATTACGGTCGCGAAAGCCTGATGAGAGGCTATGCCAAAAATTGCTATGGCAACCGCTATCGCAAGTTCAAAATCATTGCCTGCGGCGGTAAAAGCCACCGTTACCGTCTGCTTATACCCGGCACCCAAAGCCTTTGCGATAAAGAAAGTTCCGAACCACATTATCAGGAAATAAAAAATCATCGGAACGGCAACAATCAAAACATCAAGCGGTTTCCTGACTATGTACTCGCCCTTGAGAGAAAACATTACTACTATCGTGAAAAGCAGGGCAATGAGTGTAATCGGGCTGATTTTTGGTATAAAAACCTTTTCATACCATTCGGCGCCCTTTGCTTTCATAAGCGAGTACCTTGTCACAGTGCCGGCCGCGAACGGAATTCCCAGATATACTAAAACAATTTTTGCCGATTCCCATATTGAAATATGCACATTCATTCCTTCTGCAAGGCCGAGCGCGTTTAAAAGAAATGAAACAAAGAACCAGATATACACTGCATAAAATAACACCTGCGCTATTGCATTAAAAGCAACCAGCCCCACGCCGAGCTCCCTGTCGCCCTGCGCCAGGTCGTTCCATACAATTACCATGGCGATACAGCGCGCAAGACCCACCAGTATGACTCCGACCATGTATTCGGGGTAATCGCGCAGGAATAACACCGCCAGACCGAACATCACAAAAGGCCCCACTATCCAGTTTTGTATCAGCGAGAATATGAGAAGTTTTTTGTTGTGAAAAACCTCCCCCATTTTTTCATACTTTACTTTTGCGAGAGGCGGGTACATCATGAGAATAAGGCCTATGGCAATAGGCACCGAAGTTGAGCCTATCTGCATCAAATTTATAGATTCTGATATCTGCGGGACATAAAAGCCCAGCAGTATTCCCGCGCCGATAGCCAGAAAAATCCAGAGAGTAAGATACCTGTCAACAAATGAAAGCCTTCTTTCCATCACATACACCTCATCTTATTTTTTGATTTTTTATCAGCTTCAATGAGCCCGCAGACTTTTGAGGCAAGGCCGCCGCCCCGTACGATGCTGTAATGCATCCACCTGCCGTCCCGCCTTTTTTTTACAAGCCCGGCCCTTTTCAGCACGCCAAGGGCTTTTGACACGGCAGCCTGATTGAGTTTTAGCGATGACATTATTTTACATACACATACCTCACCGGCGGACAGAAGCATTCTCATGATCTTCAGCCTTGTCTTATCTCCTAAAGCCTTAAAAACTTTCAATTCATCTGACATATACCACCTCTTTAATATATTACCGAACAGTAATATATTATCAGACAGCCGCGCACTAAGTCAAATTAAGATTGGGTTAATACCGGCACAGCGGTTTGCGATACATCCGCCAAACCCTTTTTCCCCTGATATTTAAGGCGAAATCAGCGAAAACTTTGACTTATCCGCGTTTATAGTGTATAAACTCTGCAAGGGCGGTTTATTCTTGACGGTTACAAAATAAAAACGGCAATTGTATGTTTTTTGCTCTGCAGCGTCTTCTGCCGGAGGGGGTAAGAATGAAGGTACTCTACATTGACGACTCACCTATGCTGATCAGGATGGTTTCAATCTACTTACGGCACATTCCGGGGCTTGAACTTGTGCCGGCTACTAACGCAGTTGACGGAATCGAAAAAGCAAGAAGAGAAAAGCCCGACGTGATACTCCTTGATAACGAAATGCCCGGTATGGACGGCGAAGAAACTTTAAGGGAGTTAAAACAGAACATCACGACCTCGGCAATACCTGTAGTGATTTTCGCCCAGTCCGAAGAACCCTGGCTTGAAAGAAAAATGATGGAAACAGGCGCTTCCGCGTTTCTCACAAAAGCAAGGGGCATAACAAAGCTGACGTCGGTCATTACACAGTTAGGAGGGGGGAGGGCGCAGTAGTCAGGCAAGTTCATAAAAGCCAATAAGACAAAAGTTTAAAAGTACCGGTTTTTTCTTACTTATCTTTTCTGTCTTATTGGCTTATTTTATCATTCATAAATCATCTTAACCGTCATACCGCCGTCCACGGTGAAATTCTGGCCGGTTATGAAACCCGCCTTATCTGTTAACAGATAATATGCGAGGTGCGCAATATCCTGCGGGACGCCCACTCTGCCTGCGGGGTGCTGGTTTTTGTCGGATTCGCTGTGTGCCGGCTGTTTTGCATCTGATTTCTTTTTCCATTCAGATACTTCTATCCATCCCGGGCTGATGGCATTAACCCTGATATCCGGGCCCAGGCTGACGGCCAGTGCGTGAGTCAGGCTTAAGACCGCGCCTTTTGACGCAGAGTATGCCTCTGTATTTTTTTCCGACATAAGGGCCCGCGTTGACGCGATGTTTACCACAGCGCCCTTTGAAGCCTTTAGATAAGGCGCGCAGTATTTCACCCAGAGCATTGCTCCGGTAACGTTAACCGACATCACGCGCTCCCATTCTTTCAATTTCATCTCAGTAACAGGCTTGTTAATCCCGATGCCGGCATTGTTTACAAGGCAGTCTATGGTTCCAAATTCTTCGGCTGCATACTTAACGCATTTTACTATTGCCTTCTCGTCCGCATTGTCAGTCTTGACAAACCTTATTTTTGGAAAAGACACTGTTGCTTCTTTTATCGCAGCATTATCAATGTCAGTTGCTATTACGTTCATTGACATCTCTGAAAAGTACCCCGCCATACACAGCCCTATACCCTGCGCGGCGCCTGTTACTATTACTGTTTTACCTTTCACCTTCCCATGACCTTTTTCCCCATATTCTCCCGCACCAGTTTCACAACCTCCTTCGCATAATCCTCGTCAAAAAAACGCAGAGGCAGAATCAGTGCCTTTCGGGCGGAAGTGTACATATATACAGCCTTATCGGTAATTCCGGCCGCGTGAAACTTGCCCCACCCTGCGGTTCCTGTAAATGCCGCGCCCCGGATTTTAAGCCCCTCAGCCGTAAAATCATAAAAAGCCTCCTGCCTCAACTGTTCGGATTTATTGTATGTTTTCTTTGATATAAACATAATTAACACAGGCAGAAATGCGGTATACACGACTGCAATCAGTGAGACAATCAGCAGTGAATCCATATTTTCCGTCCTGCCGCTCTGTACCAGAGAAGCATACATGACAGGAATCAGTATAAATGGTATGGCAAGTTTCACTTTGCCCTTAAAACCGCGGTACATATGGTAAAAAAGAAACTGCCTGTAATCTTTTTCCTCAAGCTTTACCTTTATCTCTTTCATTAAAACCTCCCATAAAGAAAAAAGCCCGCTTTACGGGCCTTTTTCTTTATATGCTTTAATTTACACTAATCCGTAAATTTTAAGCTTTTAATTTTTAAACTTCATTTACCTTCTCTTTTCGTCCCCTACTCCTATAAACGGCACTGTTCCGGCGCCGGTAACGTTAGGCATTATGCCGTTCCATTTTTCAATTGCTTTTAAAGTAGCCTCAATCCTTCTTAGCTCAATGAGGTCAGGCGAAATATTTGCCCTCTGCAGTCTTAATGACTCTGCTTCAGCCTTGGCGGTTGTTATTTTCTGTTCAGCTTCAATTCTTATCCTGTCAAGGTCGCGCCTTGCCTTTAACGCAAGCTGTTCGGCAGTCTGCTTTGATTCTATCGCTTCAGTAAAGACTTTGGAAAAACTGAATGATACTATAGAAAAAGCATTTACAGCTATGTCATACGCTTTAAGCCTGTCGCTTAAATTTGCCCTCATCTCTTCACTGACCTGGGGCCTTTTCGTGATCAGTTCTTCGGCTGTATATCTCGCAGTGACCGCTTTCACAACTTCAAGTATGGCAGGATCAATTATCCTCTCTTTGAAAGAAACCCCGAGATTCTGATACACCACATTTGCCTGATCGGGAATCAAATGATAGTTCAGGGCAATCGTTGAAGTAACATCCTGCAGGTCGGAAGAAGCCGCGATTGTATCCGTAACTGCTTTTTGCACCTTTACATCCATCGATATTACTCTCTGCATTATAGGTATTCTGAAATGCAGCCCTTCGTCAAGCACTACCGGGCTTACTGCGCCAAAATTTAAAACAACGCCCCTTTCACCCGCACCCACCATGGCCCAAGGCTGCAGCATAATCAGAACACCTACCGTGATAATGCCCGCCATAACAGATTTCGGGACCTTGCTTAAAATCCTTTTCAATTCATAAATCTCATCTGATGCCATAAAACACCTCCTTGAATTTTTCTGTATTCTAACTGTTTTAACAAAATAGCGCAACCGTAATCGGACGCAGCATTCATATTTGACTACCTCTTATTCAGTTTCTCCGCCTCAGTTTTCAACTCCGCTGCCTTTATTTCCTCCAGCATTGCCGCGCATTCTTTGTTGTCCGGGTTGAGCCTGAGCGCATAACCGCACTTGCCCGAAGCGCAGTTAAAATCACCGAGTTTGAAGCATTCCGCAGCTTCTTTCGCGGCAAGCGCCTCGCTTTTTGCCTCCTGCCCGGAATTTTCGTCTATTTTTTTCCAGGCTTTCTTTAGATTGTCCGCAGCCTCCGCGTCTGACGGGTCTGATTTCAGCACTGCGTCCCAACTCAGAGCCGCATTTTTATAATCGCCCTTTC
The DNA here is from genome assembly GCA_964349515.1 of uncultured Spirochaetia bacterium. Lineage (GTDB taxonomy): Bacteria > Oederibacteriota > PGYV01 > PGYV01 > CAYGHG01 > CAYGHG01. The sequence continues at coordinate 5,092 of CAYGHG010000017.1, read as the reverse complement.
TGTAGTATTCAACGCCGAGATTAAATAACCTGTTGTTTTCTTTCTTTTTCTTTATCATCTCTTCTATATCCTTTTTCAGCCCTTCAGCCGGCTCATGCCCGTAATCAGAAGAGGCTTTTGCGCTTTCAAGCGCCTTTGTCAGGTTTCCTTCTTTAACCAGTACAGCCGCCGCCTGATACGAAGCTTCCCCTGATTTCTTCATCTCTTCAGTATAAAACTGTGCCTGGGTGTTCTCGGGATCAGCCTTCAGCACTTCACTGTATCTTTTCGCGGCCTGTTTGTAGCTGCCGTGCACCCTTAAATCATCCGCCTCTTTCATCAGCCTTCTTGTTTTTTCCACGCTGTTCTCATCTTTGAGCCGTTCCTCTATTTTTTGCGCCAGGCTCTGTATCATACTGTTTTGTGGGGCGGCATTTCTTGCCTCTGATATTTTCTGCCACGCCTGCCTATAGAGGCCTTCGCTGTAATAACTTTCAGCGTCCTTATACAAAATCCCGGCAATACCGGGAAACGAGCTGTCTTTCATCGGGTCCAATCTGACAGGCGCGTCTTCAAAATTGAAAATCATCCCCAGACCGGCGTAAAAACCCGAATAATCAACGCTGTCTTCCCCTGACAGCGGCCCTGTCCAGCCTTCAATATTCTTTACTGTTACCGGAACCCTGCCCGAAGCAAACCGGTAGCCGCCCTTTACTCCAAGCCCGATATTCCCGCTGAATTTCCACTCAACCCCCGCTTCAACAGCCGCCGACGGTATTGCCAACTTCCATTCTTTTCTGATTTTGTAAAGTACGCCTCCGTCTTCTTTATATGTCTCTTCTTCTGTAAAATTTGAATAGTAGTGGCATATCCCGCCTTCTGCCGCCGCATATCCCGTAATACCCGCCAGCGCGCCTCCCGTGAAACCTATCCTTATCCCGAGAGCGGAATAAAAAGCGCTCAAATCAGATTTGATATAGTGGGCTGTTTTTTTATCAGGCCATAATGCGGCGCTGCCTTCATCGTACAACAGCATGGCTGAGTTTTTAACATACACCCCTGCGCCGCCTATAGGAGTGTCAAAAACATAGCCTGCCGAGATTTCAGGGGCAAGAGACAGCTCAAGCTTTTTTAGGGAAGGCCCCGCACCGAGCGATTCATTGTATTCGTTTGTGCTTTGTATTCCGGAATTATACCCCTCCATTTTAGCTGCTGCCGCGCCGCCGTAAACCGAACCGAAAAAGCCCGAAGCATAAAGACACTGCGAAAGAAAAAATGACAGAAAAATACATACAAAAAATGTGCGCATAGAAATCTCCCGTTTTTTGGGTTGAGAAAGCTCAATCCCCTCTATTTTGAGTTTTAATTATATGTATTTAGGTTTTATTGTCAATTGGAAATTTTGGGCCGTAAAAACTTATTAAATCAAATCTCACCGGCGTCACCTGCGGGGCAAGACCGTCAACAGGAAGTAAGCCTCGTGAAAATAACTGTTATATTGGTTCTAAACCTTCAAACCTTTACACCTTTACACTCGTCTTACGTAGTAAACTTATCCGTCATCTGCTTGAGGAGTTCCGCGGCGGCAGACAGTTCTTCAGCAGAAGCATTTAGTTCTTCCATTGACGCCGCCTGCTCCTGCGAAGAAGCGGAAGCCTCCTCGGAAGATGCGGCTATCTGCTGGGAGGATGCCGCTATGTTTTCAACCTGCGCCGCAGCCTCGTCAACGCTTGCTACAATGTCCGCAAAATTTTTATGCGCCTCTTCTGAAAGGAGCGAGCCTTCTGTCAGTTCTTTAAGGCTTTCCTGGGCGATTCCAACTGCAGCAGCAATGTCATCCCGCACAAGCTTTATCCTGCTGCTGATTTTCTTGGCCTGAGCCGTTGACATTTCAGAGAGGTTTCTGATTTCTTCAGCTACTACCGCAAACCCCCGTCCTGCCTCACCCGCCCTTGCCGCCTCTATAGCGGCGTTAAACGACAGCAGCTTCGTCTCATCGGCAACCGATTCAATTATGGATACCATGTTCTTGATTTCTTCCGAATGTTTGCCGAGTATTTCCATCTGCTTATTGGACAGGTCGGAGGACTGTCTTAAAGCCGCCATTTTTTCCATCAAAAGGTCCATCTTTTCCGAACCCGCCCTGGCGGAGGCTTCAGCCTTCATCGCCGCAGCCGAAGCCGTCTGCGAATTCCTTGCAGCCTCGCTTGTGGCCTGCGAGATATTGGCTATTGTTTCCGCAAGCTGTGATATGGTGGCCTGGCTTTCCGACGCGATGGATGCAAGCTGCTTTGACGAGCCCGCCATTGAGTCAGAACTCTGTTTTATAGCGCCTACAAGTTCTTTCAGCCCCTCAAGCATTGAAATAACCATTGTGCCGAGAAGATCCCGCTCGGAGCGGTGTTTAAAAGGCGACTGCAGGTTGCCTGCGGCTATGTCGCTTAACACAAGTGATATTTCATTTATATAAAGGATCATTTTTTTAAAAGAATTGCCGAGGACGTCCTTGTCAGACTTTGGCTCAAATCTGTCGGTAAGTTCGCCTACCGCCAATGACTCCGAAACCGCGGCCACACCAGTGATATATTTAGACATCGCGTCAAAACTCTGCGTCATGCGGGCGATCTCATCCTCACCCTTTATCACCTTTATGGTATCCCCGACCTCTCCCCTGCTTATTTCATCGGCGACTTTGGCGACGGTATTTACAGGGCCTATTATTCTCAAAAGCATGTAACCGACAAGAATCAGCGACATAATCACCGAACCTGCCATCCCTATCAGGACAGCCTGGCCGGAAACTCTTTTTAGTTCTGCGTTTATTGTTGTCCTGTCAAACCCTACCAACATCGACCCTACGTCCCTTGATTTATAAACAACCGGAAAACTTATTTCATAACCGGTACCCTTCATCTCCTTGATTTCAGAAACGAAGTACCCAAGCATGTCTTTTTCAAGCTGCACTGTTTCAGGAATACTGATATTCTGTCTGCCGTCGGCGCTTGAAACTCCGAGAATTTTTCCGTCAATCCTGACAGCTGCATAAAGCATGTCCTCTCGGGTTACAGCGGCTTCAAGAATCATGTTTAACTGTTGAAGCTCGGCCGGCCTTAACTGCCTGTCAGTCCTTTCCATGGCTGCCCTTACAAAAGGTTCTATCATGTAAATCCCGTTCTCGCCGAGTGTAACTACTTTTTCCGCGAATTTCTGTTCTACCAGCCTGCTGTATGCACTGCTGTTGAAATTCACCAATACCGCGGCAAGCAGCATGACTCCCGCAAAAAGTATTACGGCTGTCTGTGCCCCCAGCGAAATCTTGAGCTTCACCTAATACCACCTCTTATATTATTTTTTATCGGCCACCGCACTTAACTCGTATACTTCAAGGGCTCTTTTAACCATCAGGCAAACTGCCTTTGAAGAAATCGTCGCGCCCGTTACTGCATTTATCGCCTTACCTATTTCCATTTTATCCTTTAATACCTTTCCTGTAAACTGATTTAAAAAAGTCCTCATGACTATGGGCCTGCCGCGCTTTTCAGAGGATGCAAGCACCACCACGTTTTTAACCTTTCCCTCGGTGTCTATCAGCACAAGCACTTCTATCTCACCCCACTTGCCGGCGTGATGTTCCAAAATGGCTGTTCCCTCTTTTCCTTTGTAAAACTTATATTCGCTTTCTTTTTTCAGGTCAGAAAAAGCCGAATCTCCAAGCCTTGAATTGATATCTTTTTTATGCTCCACAGTAACCTTTACCGCAGATGTCTTATACCCTTCAGGAAAGGCATCCTTAAGCGCGGTTTCTTCTTCTATGAGCTGCGCCGAAAAAATCCCGGCAGGCAGTAAAACAAGGGCTAAAAATACTTTTGCAAAAAGTTTCATGTTTGTTCCTCCTTATTAAAATGTTATTCTTGTCCCAAGAGTCGGCCTCGTGAATATCAGTATCGCGGAATCATCCCGCCTGCGCCAGTCAGCCACATCCACTTGGAACTGAAGAATGGAACTTTCTGTAATGAATATGCTGATTCCCGCGGTATTCGTTATGTATCTTTCACCCGCACCGGGTGCTGTAAAAAAGAAACCGTTGAAATTATGCAGCACGGAATCGTGGTGAAAAAATACCCTGAGCCATTCAAGAGGTTTGTAGGAAGCCATAATGTAATATCCTTCTGTCAGAGCATCCCTCGAATTAGAAATAGATTTTTCCCATTTCCCTTTGGCAAACTCACTTCTCACGTGCAGCCCCATCCAGTTGACCAAAAATCCGAGGCTCCATTTGTGCATGCCAAGAAGTTCTTTGGCGTCACGCCTTCCGGCGGTAAACGATGCCGACAGTTTAAAAGGACCCCATCCCGGCTCTATATGTATGAGCCCCTGCGGCTGGTTATTGCTGTCATTATAGTATTTAAAACTGTTATCATCCCCGTTTAACAGATACAAATAAACCGGCAATGACACTTCCTCTATTTCAAAGTTCTTGTATATTTCAATGCCGGTGTCGTGCATTGAGCCGAGTTTTGGGTTGCAGATAAACTTGCCTCCGTTATACTCTTCCTCCCAGAACATATCGTGCCCATAGTCCATTGTAAACACGGGCTTCATGACGCCAAATGTCACATCTATATCAAAAGGCGCCCTGTATTTAATAACAGCCTTGTCAATTCCGAGACTGACAGCAGGCGCCGCCGTTGCGTGCGCCCCTATTGTGGAGTGAAATTTAGGGGTAGCGCCCGTGCTTGCGGAAATTATCGGGACAAGCTCTATTGAAAAATTGTCCGTTATATCCTGAGAGAGGTATATGTAAGCGCCCGTAAAACCCATTCCCATATAGTCTTCTGATTTCGTGCTCGTGGTCAGGTTAAAAGGCGCTCCCCAGCTGCTCCAGCCGGTAGGATTATCATATAGTTTAAGCCTGACATGCCCGCCCACCGTTGTCTTTCCTGCCTCACTTGCTATAACCTGCCCGAAAACCAGAGCCAAGAACACAACAGCCAGAACAAAAACTTTTTTCAGTTTCATCCGTTCCTCCTTTTATTAAATATTTTTATTTTCAACAGTTTCTGTATACAGTGAAGCAACCGAATACCCTATCTTTTCAAAAGCAGTTTTAACC
>CAYGHG010000016.1:28509-32598 GCA_964349515.1 uncultured Spirochaetia bacterium | reverse complement strand
TAATAGTGGGCGTAGGTGTTGAAGTCGGAGTATCGGTGAATGTCGGGGTTGCAGTAGGTGTATTTGTCTGGGTTGCCGTTTCTGTAAAAGTGGGGGTCGCAGTCCGTGTGTCAGTTGCAGTATATGTAAAACTCACAGTCTGCGTGGCCGTAAAAGTCGGCGTTGCAGTCCTCGTAGGCGTAGCTGTAAATGTAAAAGAAGCCGTAGGCGTTGCCGTTAAAGTCGAAGTTGCCGTTCTTGTGGAAGTCGCCGTAGGCGTCGCAGTAGGCGAGAATATGAGTGTTTCAGTTATAGTAGGCGTCGCCGTCCGTGTAGGCGTGGCTGTATTTGTGTCTGTGGATGTGGGGGTAGCGGTTCTTGTATCTGTCATGGTGTATGTAGGCGTCGCGGTTGATGTAAAAGTGGATGTTGATGTCGCCGTATATGTGGGGGTAGCCGTTAATGTCGGGGTTGCGGTTCTTGTTTCTGTGGCCGTGGGTGTTGCGGTTCTTGTGAATATGGTCTCTGTTTCAGTGTATGTGATAGTCATTGTCGCGGTAGGCGTTGCGGTTCTGGTAGGAGTCGCAGTCATAGTGCTTGTCGCCGTAGGTGTTGCGGTTCTTGTAGCAGTTACTGTCCTCGTAGGAGTATTCGTCGGTGTCTCAAGCAGCAGCGGTACGCAGTCAACCGCGGTCGCGCCGTAGGCGGCAGCGGCGTAGTTGCATATCATAGGCACCGTAGGAGTGATAGTCGGCGTAACGGTAGGTGTGTCAAGCGAGCACTCGGACAACATTATCGATGTTGATACAGGCGCCCCCTGTACGCTGTACTGCCCCAGCTCAAGGTTGTGATTTGTATTTACATATACATGAAAATATTTTGGAACTGTGAGCGTATAATCAGCCGGCACAGGAACTACAAGTTGATAATTGGTGACCGAAGCCCCGGCAGCTCCCCCTGCTGCCATAATATATTGAGAAGCCCATGGCGGCAGATCATCCGGCGCGTGCCCCCCTGTTCCGGCACCGGTATTCGTAACCATCCCAAAGAGGCACTCGTCATCATCCGGCACTGAATTGCTGTTATAGGTTACTGTATTGTCATTGGAGGCTATTACAAGAGCCCGCAGATCCACCCACGAAGCTGAATTGGAGGCATTTATTGTTATTGTAAGATTCTGGCCCGCCACGTAACATGCGCCTTTTGAACTCGTTGCAGATACGATAGACACAGCCGAATAAACAAAAGAAGGCATACAAATAACTGCCGCAGCAAGAAGTGTTTTTAAGCTAATATTTTTAATACTCATAAAGTATGCCTCCTTTCTTTTATTTTACGGGTTTACCGTACCCCACCATGTGAACTGCCTGCACGCACCCGCGTTAAGCGGCGACGCATCCCACCATATCACGCCTCCCGGCGCTGTCGTACCGTTTCCTGCCGGCCCCACCCAGCCTCCCCATAGCATTGACGTAGGTATTGTATCCCATACTGTCATCGGGTTTGCCGTAGGCCCTGCGGCAGAGTTACATACATTGAGAGCCCAGGTCACAGCCGCGCCGGCAGACACAGGCCCTGCAGGCTGATGTGACTTTACCAGCGTTATGACAGGCGTCGGGCAGGCGGGTATTGTTACCACTTCATTTGAGTTTACCGCCGCCATCGCGGCGCCCGCTATTGTCGCCCTGTTTGTTATCGGGTCGCAGGTATCAACCCTTCCCCACCAGGTATATGTGCCGCCCTCGTTTGCAATACTGCCCAGGTTCCAGTTCAGCCTCGGAGTGGTGGTAGAAGGAATAAGAGGCCCCTGATACCCCTGATAAACAACGCCTGCGGGAATAGTATCGTATAAAATAGTATTTGCCGAAACCCTCGGTTCATATATTACAAAGTTGTTGTATAAATCTTTTACCCAGCCAGAGTCGCCGCCCTGCTGCCCGTAACCTGTGTACCACGTCCCGGCCGCGCATGAAGAGTTTGCGGGCGGGGTTGTATCTGTCCATGTTATGTCCCATGCAGCAGGCTCAGGGTCGCCTTTTCTCCATACCTTTGCACGGAACTGATAATCCGACAAAGCCTGTACTTTCAGAGTATACCACCTGTTTGTTTCTATCTTGCCTATGCCGGGGTCTGCAGCAGCAGGAGGAGGCGGCCATATGCAGGTAGCCGGATTTCCATGACAGCGCTGAAAACCTATATAACCCTGCGCGCCCGAACCTCCGAAGTTTCTGTCAACAGACAAGCCGACAGCATAGGCAACTGCACCCGCAGTATTTGACTGGCCGTTGTTTCTGATAAATATCAGAGAATCCGCGCCTTCATAACTCGCTGTTATTTTAATGTCTGAAACAATAACACCCTGGCAGAACGAAGTGCCCAAACCCTGATATAATATTCCGGGATAGTTCATCGTAGCGGAGTTTCCCCTGAGCACCCTGTCTCCCGTGGCACACTCGTCAAATATGTCCCATGTTCCGTTTGTCATTGTTGTAGGGTCAAAGCGCCAGCCCGTAGGCGGCCCTGTCACGTTATAAAAACTGCCCAAAGGCAAATCGTCAAAGGGCTGATAAGCCACCAGCTTTGAGCCGTTTATGCTGTATTCAAGGTAATAAGTGACGTTTTGACCAAAAGGCACCGTTGAAGTTCTTTGTGATTTTGTTATGTTTATTACAGGCTGACCGACTGTTATGTTTGTCAAACTGCTCGTAGCCCCTGATACTGAGCCCGTGGCGTTCGCGGTATTTGGAACAACTGTGTTGTCAGGTATGTCTGTGGTCATACGCAGTAAAAACCAGACTGTGCCCTGCGACACACCGCGCACACCCGCCCTGTTTGGCAGATTCCACTGGAGCGTGCCTGATGTGGAGCCTATGGCAGGAGTATTATTCCATATACCCATGGGCCCTGCCTGCACAAGCGTGAAAGAACCCCCGCCGGGTATTGTATCGGTGATTGTAAGCCCCTGGTTTGCGTACTCATACTGAATCTGATATAGCAAAAGGTCTCCTACGTCCTGCAGTACTCCCTCCGCCCTTTTTTGTATCGTGGCATAAGGCGTAACAAGCGGTATCTGCCATGCCGGTGTTACGTATCTGTCAGAACCTGCAGCACAGGTGGTGGCAGCGCCCATCCAGTCGCTCTCTGCCATATTTGAATCGCGCATTTTTATGAGAAAATAAAGATCTGTTGTATTACAACCCGGAAAGCTCTCCTGATTTGGCATTGTCAGAACAAATCTGGCAGTGGCAGTGGTCCCGTCAGCGCCTGTACAAAAACTGCAGTTCGCAGGGGCAGAAGAGCCCCAGTTGCCCCTTACCTCCAGTCCAAAATTCTCACCCGGATTTGCCGCAGGCACAGCCACATTTACGCCCCGCCTTGTAACCAGAAAAACCTGACCCGAACCCGAGAGCTGGGCATTTTGAAAAGTAGGATTTGAACTAACCGCGCCAATAAGAACTATTGAATTATACCTCTGCGCGCAATAATCCACAGTAACCGTGAAAGTCTGTCCAAAAGCAGGCGCCGGAGGGTTTAAAGTAACACTATTTATTACAGGCTGGGAATATATTAACGAAGACATTGTCAGTAAAGTGAATATTAGTATCGCTGTAATCCTGCCTGCAATTACCGACCTGATTTTCATAATTCCCGCCTTTCAGTTTTTCAAAGATTAACACTATATAGACAATATATTACAAAATATGTTTCGGAATTTTTCGCTATAAGTTTAATACAAAATTCCAATAAAGCAATTAAATATACAATACAGCAAGGTTTAAGTCAAACAGATAAACATCCTTATTTTTAAGGGTTTTTTTAGTTTTATTTCAATAATTGACAATATATTTGCAATATTTATGTGAACTGTTCTGTCCTCATGTAGCCGCCTCCCTTCAGGGTGGCGGGTCCTTAAATACCCCAAACCAAAAAAAACGCGGGCCCTTAAAAGAGCCCGCCTACAAATACAGATAACTGCTTTGAGGCTTGGACGTTTGGATACTACGGCAGCATGGAAGCATCGATAGGACGGGGGCGGGGCCTTAAATCCCCCAAACCCAAAAAAAACGCGGGCCCTTAAAAGAGCCCGCCTACAAATACAGATAACTGCTT
>CAYGHG010000016.1:14447-28409 GCA_964349515.1 uncultured Spirochaetia bacterium | reverse complement strand
CAAATACAGATAACTGCTTTGAGGCTTGGACGTTTGGATACTACGGCAGCATGGAGGCATCGATAGGACGGGGACGGGGCCTTAAATACCCCAAACCAAAAAAAACGCGGGCCCTTAAAAGAGCCCGCCTACAAATACAGATAACTGCTTTGAGGCTTGGACGTTTGGATACTACGGCAGCATGGAAGCATCGATAGGACGGGGGCGGGCCTTTACGCATTTACCAAAAAAAACGCGGGCCCTTAAAAGAGCCCGCCTACAATTTCAACCCTTGCACTTTGCACTTCACACCTTTACACTTGTCTTTCTCTGCTATTTACTCGCTATTGAGAACTTCTGTTTTTTCCTGTTTATCTGGCCGGTTTCATTTTTCGTCTCTACCACCACGAGATAAACCCCTGTCGTGACATTATACCCGCCTGTAGATGTCAGATCCCATCTTACCAACCCTGCTCCGAGAGGCGCAGTCAGCCTGCGGATCAGCTCGCCTTTTATATTGTAAATATATACAAATGCCTTTCCTGTTTCAGCACCCGCGAGGAAGCCCCATCTTATCTCTGTATAACCCTGCCCCGGCGCGGTATAGGGGTTTGGCGCGATGACCAGCTCGTCAAGATACTCTTTCCTGTCTGACAATACTGTTATCCTCTTTGACGCAGTGACGGACTCGGATAACTCTGTCTTTACCGTTACCTGTATCTCATAACTGCCGCTTGAAACCACGACTCCGTGGGAGTTTTTACCGTCCCAGACTATCCTGTCTCCTATCTCATTGCTGTAAACTACATCTATCTGCCCGCCTGTATTGGCGTCTATGGCGTATAGGTCATTCATCCTTATCCCGATATTACTCGGAATAGCTGTCTGGTCGGGGTCCAGTATTCTCCGCACCAGCTCACCGGCTGAGTTAAATATGTCAACCATCACGTATGAGTCCGCCCTGAACACGCTCATCTCGTGTGTAAATGTCCTGATATGACCATAGTCGTCAACCTGCTCTATCTTTATATAATACACCCCTGAAGTCACATACTGCCCCTGGTCGTTTCTGACATCCCACTCCAATGTGGTATTGCCTGTTCCGGCAGTGTCCGGCGTTTCCACGCCCGGCATATGCATGCGCAGAGTCTCGCCTGCCAATATGTGAGCAGCAGAGCCTCCCGCGGGGTTTAAATAACCAACAGAAGTGATAAGAGCATTTGCAGGATTAATAGGAAGCAGCCTCACCAGCTCCCCGTTATGATCATAAATACCTATCGTAATAATATAAGGCCACGGCTGCGGCGTATTTGTAATGGTCGGCGTCATCGTGAATGTGAAAGTAGGCGTAGCTGTAGGTGTATTTGTAGGTGTTGATGTCTCTGTAGCCGTATCAGTAGGTGTAGGTGTGGCGGTAAAAGTAGGAGTCGGCGTAGAAGAAGGCGTCGCGGTATTCGTCACGGTAGGTGTGGATGTGGGTGTCCTTGTAAGAGTTACAGTCGGTGTATTTGTCGCGCTGTTTGCAGGGGTATTGGTCGGTGTAGGTGTATGAGTCGGCGTTGATGTCTGCGACGGAGTATTTGTATAACTCGGCGTAGGCGTCCTTGTATCAGTATTTGTAGGAGTGGCGGTGTAAGTCGGCGTATCCGTAGATGTGGGTGTATATGTCCTTGTGACCGTTCTCGTAAAAATCGTCTCTGTAGGCGTGTCTGTAATAGTAGGCGTAGGCGTCCTTGTCATCGTGAAAGTCGGAGTGGAACTGACGGTCTGTGTAAAGGTGCTTGACGGGGTATTAGTAGGCGTATTTGTAACAGTCCTTGTAGGCGTTGCAGTGGTTGTTGCCGTATATGTAGGCGTTGACGTAAATGTCTCAGTTGCCGTCCTCGTACTCGTGGCAGTATTTATGGAATAAGTGTCAGTCACAGTTAGCGTAGGCGTCATTGTCCTGGTGGCTGTATATGTTGATGTGGCAGTCCTCGTAGGAGTACTTGTAGGCGTGTTGCTGTTAGTGGCCGTGAGAGAAGGCGTATTGGTCACGGTAAACGTGGGTGTAGGCGTCCTGGAAGGCGTGGCCGTAGGCGTATTTGTATTGGAAGGCGTATTTGTATTGGACGGCGTGTTTGTACTTGTCGGTGTAGCTGTCCGCGAAGGCGTATTTGTAGGAGTCACTGAAGGTGTAGGGGTATTTGTCCTTGTAGGAGAAGGCGTAGGCGTGGCTGTAAAAGTCCTTGTAGAAGTGCTCGTCATCGTAGCGGTACGTGTCGCCGTAAAAGTCGGTGTTGAGCACAGCAGCCTGAGTATGGTTTCGTTTGAATGCACAGGCAGTATCGGGTCTGGGCCGTCTATTGACGCCCTGTTTGTAATTGTTTCACCAAAAGAACAATCCACCCTGCCCCACCAGGTAAAAGAACCGGATGAGTTTGAAAGCGACGGTATTGTCCAGCGCACCATCGGGTTAGTCGCAACAGGCCCGCCTAACGCACCTATATATGTCACACCGTTTGGTATCGTGTCATAAACCTGCGCATTAGAAACCGTCCTGGGAAGGTAGGTTATAAGGTTGTTATATGAGTCCCTCGGGTCTCCCGAATCACCGCTCTGCTGCCCAACTCCCGGAGTCCATGTATCACCGTTTGTACACTCCATCCCCGCAGGGCTTCCGTCTGTCCAGGTAGTTGTCCACCCCACAGGCTCAGGTTCTCCTTTTGGCCATACCTTTACCTGGAACGTATAGGGAGAACCTGCAGGCACGTTTACCTTTACTCTGTACCACTTTGAGGTCATAATAGGCGTTGTTGATACACCGTTGTTCCAAGAACATGCCCCGCCCGAACACTTCTGAACAGAAACAAATCCGTTGCCGGGATCAGTATCAACAGAAAGCAGGACTCCATAGAGTTTTGAAGCCGGGCCGTCAAGATTATTATGCCTGATTATCACAAGCGCATCAGCGCCTTCATACTGCCCCGTCCCATAGCCAATCATTGCGTCAACTATAACCATACCTTCACAGAAAGTCGCGTCAGCGCCGCTTAATAAAAGGGCCGGATACTGCGAGTTGGCAGAATCTCCTTCTATATACTTGTCGCCTGTGCCGCAGTAGTCCTTTACTGTCCACGTTCCTGTATTTCCGTTAAAAGGCATCACGCGCCAGCCCGGAGGCGCAGTGCTGGTGTATATCTGTCCGGTGGTGAGATTATCCCAGTCCCTGAAAGCCTTGATCGCCATACCGTTTACTTCATATTCTAAATAATATGTAATGGTGTCCCCTGAATTTAAAAGAACGTCCCTCTGACTTTTTGTGATTGACATCATCGCGCTGCCTGCCGCTATAGTGACAGAGTCGCTTCTTGTAGTTGCGTTCATAGTGCCTGTCGCAGTATTTGTGTACTGTGTTCCCAAAGCAGGGTTTGCATTGAGTCTCAGCAGCATCCATGCAGTGCCGTCAGCTGCCCCCGCGTCTCCTGTTCTATTGTCAAAAGTCCATGTAAAAGTTCCTGTTGTAGCGCCAATAGCGGGCCCCACTACATTCCCGTTTGTTATCTGACGCGGCCCGTAATCCACAAGAGTAAAAGCCCCGCCGCCCGGTATAGCGTCAACAATCCTGAATGGCCCGTTTGAATATTTAAAATCAATGGAAAAAAGTACGAGGTCGCCTGAACTCTGTATGACGCCCTCTGCCCTTTTGTTTATGCTGAACTCAGCGGGAAGAAGTGGTATAGAAAAACTCTGGGAATTTGTTGAGCAGGCAGCCAGTGTGTGCCACTCGCCTTCATTCATATTATTGTCTTTCATGCCGACGTGCAGATAAAGAGTGCCTACATCACACCCCGCGAAGTAGTCCGGAGAAGGAACGTTTACCACATACTGATTTGAATATGTCATACCCTGGCCGCCGGAACAGTCTGTACAAGGCGGGTCCGGAATCCATCCGTGCTGCAGGTTTGCCAGCCACTCTATTGCTCCGCCCGGCGTAAGAGAGGGTTTTGATGTCGGTACATTGACGCCCGCCCTGGATACCACAAAAACCTGCCCCATACCTGACAAAGCAGCGTTAATAAGTGTAGGCTGCGTGCTAAAAGCAACACCAATCTGAGCGTTTGTATATAACTGCGCGCAATAGTTTACAGTCACAGTCACCTGCTGTCCATAAGTGGGGCTTGGCGGGTTCATAGTAACTGATGTTATTCTGGGATTTGCATAAAGAAGTGAAAAAGAAAGGATAAGCACAGCTGTAAGTAAAACAGATTTGATAATTTTATTGAGCATTAAACAGCCATCCCTTCTTTTTTTCTTTAACCGTTTAAATTATTCGACAAAAAAAACCTTAAAATGTTTCGGTTTATTATCAGGATTATACTTTAATAATAAAGGGTTGTCAAAGACTAAAAAAATCAGTTTTCACCTGGTGAAACAATAAAGACGGAGGGTTGGCAAACGCATTGTGTAGGCGGGCTCTTTTAAGGGCCCGCGTTTTTTTGTTTTAAAGGCGTAAAGACCCGCCCTTGGCAAACGCATTGTGTAGGCGGGCTCTTTTAAGGGCCCGCGTTTTTTTGTTTTAAAGGCGTAAAGACCCGCCCCCCATAAAGGGATGCGGCTACTGGCTTGGCAAACGCTTTTTGTTTTAAAGGCGTAAAGACCCGCCCCCCGTAAAGGGAGGCGGCTACTTCACTACCGCCATTTTCCTCGTCTGTACTCTTTTCCCTGCCGAGTCTTCTATGGTAATTCTCAGCACATAGACTCCCACGCCTATGGTGTAGCCGTCTGTGGCCCGGCCGTCCCAGGTGTAGGTGTTGCCGCCGCGTACTGCGTGGTTTTCCGAGGCTGTTAAAGCTCCCGGCTCCAGCTCTTTTGACCATACGAGTTTTCCGAATGAGCTGAAAATTTCAAGTTTTACTTTGCTGTCTTCGGCAAGATAGTAATTTATTTTTACTGACTCCCTGCCCGCTTTAAACGGATTGGGCCAGTTTTGAAACTTTTCAGTAAGTATGGATGTGACCGAAACAGGCCTTGCACCTGAAACCCCCGGCACGCTTATATTGATAACATTGATCCTGTTTGAGGCGGGCGCCGTAAAGACGGCAAAAGCCTTGTTTGAAAGCGCAGGTATGTGAAAATTTCCCACAGAATATGCAGTCGTGGTATTAAGCGAGCCCTCTGCGCCGCCCTCGGCTGATATTTCAAAATTAACCGCAGAGCCGGTGACTATGTTGTAGTACTGGTCATACAGCATCGCCGTAATCGTCACGCTCTTGCCCTTTTCCAGCACGCTGCTGCCGTACAATCCTTCAACAAATGATGCAGGCGCGTCCGGATTTATGACCGTCACCGCGCGCGAGTACCTGCTGCCCTCTGACGCGTTTACTATATTGGTGCCGTCGTGCAGGCAGTCGGGCACTGCGGCTATAGCGCCGCTTTTTGTGTAAGAAACATTAAACACCGCCACCCCGTTTTCCATCACACCCTGAGGCTCGGCCACAGGCGTAAAAGGCGGGTTTGCCTCTTCAAACGCAGGCATGGAAAAAGCCCGTATTCTCACCGGCCTGTTAAAACCATAAACAGGCGGGCCGTAAAGCTCGTTTGAGACATAAACCGTTACATTCATATAACTGCCTGCCGTAATCGCGGGCGGCGCCTCTGCCCAGATAAAATAGTCATTAAGGTTTATAATTGTAATATTGGCTATATGAAACTGCCCCGAGCTCGGCATTGCCGACAGCGGGTATGTTTTCGGCAGTTCGCCGTCAGGCGGGTTTAATGTGACTTCAAAATAACCTATTCCCTGCGGGGAAAACGAACCCAAATCCACACTGCCGGAAGGATTTATGGTCTGGGAAGCAATCGTTGACGCTTCCACATAAACAGAGGGAAATCCCGAGGTAACAACATTTCTATACTGGTCAACGGCGTAAACCGTCACCCCGAAAGGCCTCGCGGGAACCTGCGAATCAGGCTCGCCTGTGAAGCCGGTTGTTGTCCCGGGCGCAAACTGCATTCCCGGAACTATGAGCCTCAAGCCCTGATAGGCGGCAGGCGTGACAATCTTGTATGCTATGCCTGTGGCGCCGAAAGAATCAACAGCGGTTATCGTTACAGGGTCGGCAGCGCCGCGCAGGGTTATGGTTCCCGACCACATACCGGCGGTAAAATTTCCCGTCTGCGCGGTTCCTGTATCAAGCGTGATGGAACCCGGCACGGAAGAGGAAACCGTCACCTGTCCGGTAAAAGAAGCGTCTTCATTGACGCCGTCCCCTGTCATATCATAGTCCATTGCGATTATGGTAATTTCAAGCACAGCCCCTGCAGTAACAGAGGGCGCTCCGGCAATGTTTATCTGAAAATCCACAGGCTGGGCCGCGGCAGCGGCGCATAAAAAAACTGTTATTAAAACTGAAAACGAAAATTTTTTCATCAATGTACCCCGGTTTAAAGCCGATTAAAATTCTTCAGCTGATTTTCATATATTCTTCTATTGTGGTTATTCCTTTTAAAACCTTTAAAAGCGCAGATTCTTTGAGGGTATTCATCCCCTGTTTTTTGTTTTCTTCTTTTACCTTTTTTACCGGCTCGCCGCTTATGAGCATCTCTTTTATTTTTTCGGTAAGAGGCAGCAGCTCAAATACCGCCGTCCTTCCTTTATACCCCGTGTGGGAACAGGCATCGCAGCCTTTGCCCCTGTAGAGTACCGGCTTGCCGCCCGTGTCGCCGAGCATTTTCAGCACCTCTTCAGGCGCTTCAAAAGGCTCCTTGCACCTGTCGCATATCTTCCTGACCAGCCTCTGCGCGAGAACCGCGTTTGTGTTTGAGTAAACCACGTAGGATTCTATCCCGAAGTTTATTATCGTCTGCATCGCCTGATAGGGGTCGCCTGCGCGCAGTTTGGTTATCAGCAGATGGCCGCTCGCTATGATGTCAAACACAGCCTCTCCCGCCTCCTTGTTGCTTATGTCGCCCAAGCCTATGACATCGCAGTCCTGGTCTGCCAGGTATCTCAAAACCTGGCCGTTATTGCGCCTGTTTACCTTTGCCTGGTTTATGCCGGGGATTATGCAGTTGGAGCCCGAGTCGTCTATTGAGAAAATATTCAGCGAAGGCTCGTTTATCTCCGAGAGCGCGGAATACATGGTGGTTTCCTTGCCGCTGTTTGTGGGGCCGGCCACTATGACAAGCCCGTGCGGCAGCTTGAGTATCTTTCTGAATATGTCAAGCACATCAGCCTCAAGCCCTATTGCTTCAAGCGCCATCACGCTGTCATCGGCGCGTACTATCCTCAAAACTATTTTTTCACCGTATATAGTCGGGAATGTGTGCACCGCCATGTTTATTTCCCTGCCTGTTATTCTTATCCTGAGCTTGCTCTCCTGAGGCGCGCCTTTTTCAGCAGGATTCATCTGCGCGAGTTCTTTTATTTTATTGAGTATGCCTGCATACAGGGTTTTGGGCGGCGAGTCAACCTCATATAAAACACCGTCAATCCTGCGGCGTATCCTGCAGCGGTCCGCGAGCGGCTCTATGTGTATATCGCTCGAAGACGCATCATAGGCCTCTGATATAAGCGCTGTTAAAAAAGCATTCACAGGCGTATCTCCCGACATAACTGCCTGCGCGGCCTGCCTGGGCGCATCCTGTATGTTCTGCGGCTGTATCTGGGCCGGCGGCGCCGGCTCATATGCCGGAGGAGGCGGCGCGTACTGAGGCGCAGCCTGCGGCGGCGGCTGATAAGGCTGCGGTTCGGGCGCCGGAGGCGGCACAGGCGCCTGCTGCACGGCCGGAGCGCCGTACACCGACCTTTGTATGTTTACCCTGCCGGTATCCGCTGCGGGCGGGGCCTCGCGTTTTGGCTCGGGCCTGCGCGCCGTGAGCGGCGCCGAGAGTATGTCGTCAAGCTCGTCAACCCTCGCCCTGGATATTTCGCCCCTGTCCTCTTCCTTGTATCCGAAATATTTATCAATACATTTTTTTATGTCATCAGCCGGCGCGAGCTTTGCGTCTATCTCGCAGCGCGTGGTCGCCTTTAAATCGTCAACAACAAGAAAGTTAAGAGGGTCCGCCATCGCGACAGAGAGCATCTTGCCCTGCTTGTTTATCGGTATCAGTTTCTCATTTCTCATCAGCTGCTCGGGCAGGGTTTTTAAAACGTCCTGCCTTATCTGGGTTATCTCATCAAGATTTATATACGGCACCCCCATCTGATAGCCGAGGAAGGTCCATAAAATCTCCTTTGTGATGTAACCCATCCGGATGAGTATTTCCCCTATCTTCTCCCCCGTGCGTTTTTGTTCTTCAAGTCCGTCTTTCAGCTGTTCCTTTGTGATTATGCCCTCTTCGACAAGCATCTCTCCGATAAGCATGTTTTTCTGGCGGCTCATTTTTTACCCCTCTTTCTTTTTAAAGATATCAAAGATGGATTTTTTCTTTCCCTGGCTCTCCTGCGTGCCGGCTATTGAGCCGCCGCCCGCCTCATCCTGAGGCAGCGGGGCCGCCTGTGCGTAGCTCTGGGCGGCTTTCAGTTTTTCTCCCTTTGAGAGTTTGTCTGCAAACTCTTCACCCATATTTTTTGCCATTTTATCAACTTCGGATGTTGACAGCCCGCTGTCAGGCGAAATCTTAATCGCCTGCTCCTTGCCTGACTGAAGATCCTTTGCCGATACTTTTATTATGCCGTTTGCGTCTATGTCAAAGAGAACCTCTATTTTTGCGGTGCCTTTCGGCCCCGGCGGTATACCCACAAGGTCAAATGTCCCGATAAGCTTGTTGTCAACTGCCATTGGTTTTTCGCCCTGAAAAACCTCAATACGCACGAAGCTCTGATCATCTTTTGAATTGGTGTATATCTCGCTTTTTCTTATGGGAATTGAGGAGTTTTTCTCAATCATTTTTGCAAATATGCCGCCCTCTGTTTTCAAACCAAGCGAAAATGCGGTAACGTCAAGCAGGAGTATGTCCCTTATGTCTCCCTTTAATATTGAAGCCTGATGCGCCGCGCCTGCCGCGACCGCCTCGTCAGGGTTTAACCCCAGATAGGGGTCTTTTTTAAATATCCTTTTTACCACGTCGCGCACCAGCGGCATTTTCGTCTGCCCGCCTACGAGCACCACTTCATCAATATCAGAGGCGCGCAGGCCCGCGTATTCAAGAGCCTTTTCGCACGGCCCGGCTGTGGACTCCGCTATCTGCTTTGTTATCTGCTCCAGCTTCTGCCTCGTCAAAACCGCGTGCAAATGCTTGGCGCCTTCGTTTGTAACCGCCATAAACTGCAGGGTAATCTCAACAGACTCCAGCGTGGAGAGGTTTATTTTTGCATTCTCCGCCGCGTCTTTGAGCCTCTGAAGCGCCACTCTGTCGCCCCTGAGGTCTATTCCCTCCTTGTTTAAAAACTCCGCCACCATATAGTCAATAACCGCCTGGTCAAAGTCGTCGCCGCCCAAATGCGTGTCGCCGCTTGTGGACATTACTTCAAATATGCCCTGCCCGAGTTTTAATATGGATACGTCAAAAGTCCCGCCGCCCAGATCATATATGACAACTTTCATCTTTGTTTTTGAATCAAAACCGCTGGCAAGCGCGGCCGCTGTCGGTTCGTTTATCATCCTTACCACTTCAAGCCCGGCGATCCTGCCCGCGTCCTTTGTAGCCTGCCTCTGCGAGTCATTAAAATAGGCGGGCACTGTTATGACGGCTTTTTCCACCGGCTCTCCGAGGTAGCGCTCAGCGTCTTTTTTGAGCTTCATCAGCGTCATCGCGGAAATCTCAGGCGGCGAAAAAGACCTGCCTAGAACGTTTATGCGTACGTCGCCGTTTGACGCGGGGGCAAGCTGGTAAGGAAGGAGTTTTATGTCCTTTTCAACAACCTTATCCGTAAATTTTCTTCCCATGAACCTCTTTACGGAAAAAATAGTATTTTCAGGGTTCATTATCTGCTGGCGTTTTGCGGCGTTGCCCACCACAAGCGCGCCCTCTTTTGTAAAGGCCACCACAGAGGGAGTGGTCCTGAACCCCTCGTCATTGGGTATGATGTTCAGTTTGCCGTCCTCCATGTAGCCCATGCACGAGTTTGTCGTGCCGAGGTCTATGCCGATTATCTTTGCCATATATTCTCCTTTTTACCTGTTCCTTTCAAGTTCTCTTACAAGTTCCTGCAGTCTTTCAAGCGTCTTGGCGTAGTGCATGTTTTCGGGCTCTATTTTTGAAGCCTCGGAAAAAGCCCTCACAGCCTCGCTTATCTTATTAGTGCTTGTATAAAACACCCCTATATTGTAAACCGCCTCAGGCAGCCTGTAAACGCCGTAAGCCTGCTGAAACTTAAGCAGCGCCGCTGATTTATTCGTTTCGTAAACTGCCACGCCCTCCTTGAACAGCGCGCAGGCCTCCTCGTACTTTTTCTTTTTTGACATATCAAAAATTCCGAACTTAATCTCCTTCGCGGATTTCCTGAGCGTCGCGAATATCAGAAAATTATATATTTTCCTGCGCATAGGTTCCGAAAGAATTTTATATGCCTCCACCGCCTCAGAGGTCCTCTCGTGCGCCCAGTCCGGCCTGTCGGGGTTGTGGTCAGGGTGGTACTTGTACAGCATCAGCCTGAAAGCATTCTCAATCTCATCCTGCGTGGCTGCCGGGTAAATCTCCAGTATCTCGTAATAGTTGAGTTTGGATGCCATGATTAAAACCTCGTGCCTTTCAGTTTCATCAGGTCGTAGGAAGCGCCTTCCGACGCCGTTACACTGTCTATTTTTTCATAATTAGCCAGATTTGAAGTCGCCTGCGCCATGTCGCCGAGGGCGTAAATGTCCGTGCCGTATTTTTTCCGTTCGCCGTAGCGCGAGGCAAATTTAAGATACTCAACCACCGCGGTATAGGCGTCCACAGCCTGCTTTGAAATAAAGTTGCCCGCCACGCTTCCGTTTATCATTATGAAGTTCACCGAGAAATCCTCCACTTCATAACCGAGCGTAAGCTTGCTTTTTACCATCGCGACCAGTTCCTTGCGGATTTCCACGGTGGATATAAGCGCGCGCTTTGTGTCATCCGCGTGCATAAAGGGGTATCCGAAGCTTAAAAGCACATAACTGTCTGTGGCTTTCAGCACGGCGCCCTGGTATTCAAGCGCGGTCATAGAGACTTTTTCAGTGAATTTTTCTATGATTTCCTTCATCTCGGGGCTTATAAGTTCGTAAGTAAAATTGGAGAAAGAAGAAACATCAATGAATATAAAAACGCTTTTCGAAGAGTTGCTTCCCGCCGGAGGCGTGTAGCCGCGCGTAATCTTGTCCGTCATTTCCTGATAGGTAAGCACCTGATAAGCTTTTTTCAGGTCATCCATATCCTTAAGGCCGCCGGCCACCGTTTCAAACGCGTCTTTTATTCTGACCTTTTCTTTGAGTTCCACTATCATCCTGTTAAAGTCATCCGCAAGCACGCCGACTTCATCGTTTGCCTTTACTTCAACCTCCACATCCAGGTTGCCGCCTGCTACCTTTCTCATCCCCGCGGCGATGATGTTGAAATTGCCGGTTATGAATTTGGCAAGGAAATTCGCGCTGAAAAAACCGGCAGCCAGAAGCACAGCCGTCAGGATCGCCATGTTTAATATGGTGATGTTCATCTGCCTGTTGTACTGCTTCTTTGAAAACTTGATTTCTATTTCGGAAAAGGTCTCGCCTTTGATTTTCAGGTTGCTTTTAACCTTGAGGACATCTTTAATCTTTGCAGAAAGTATGCTTTCCGCTGTTTTCTTTTTATCGGCATCAATGGTAATTTCCTTGAAGTCTTTGGCTATCACCGGCTCGTTTATGGCAAAAGCCTTCAGATTTTTTGACTGGTCTATGATTGCCATTACCATTATATTTCTGTCGAGCTTTGCGAGCAGTTCCATGTACTTCTGATAAACAGCCCAGTTTGCGTCGGTGGATTCTACGGGTGTTATCAGGCGCAGTGCGTTCAGCGTGTCGGATACCTGCTTTGCGCTTTTGCGTATTTCCCTCTGCTGCATAGCGAGGTTGGTGTGAAGCGAATAGGAAAAAACAACGCCCATCGTTATGATGACCAGCGTAAAAATAAGCGCCGTAATTTTTGCCCTTAAACTGTATTTTATCTTTCTTCTTGCCATTTCACCCTTCCCTATTTGGCCGCGGATTCCATAGCGTAAACCGAGGCTTCCGTATCGGCAAAGTACACCACGCCTTCGTCGGCGATGCACGACGAGAGAATCCTGTAGTCGGTCTTAAATGCCCATTTTTTTTCGCCTGACTTTGCGTCAAAAGCAAGCAGCTCCTTGTCAACGCCTATGTAAACCAGGTTGTTGACCAGCAGCGGCATTGACATCACCCTGCCGCCCGCGTCTGTTTTCCAGAGCAGCTTTCCGTTTGCCGTGTTTATCGCGTACATGAACTTGTCCCTTGAGCCTATGAAAAGCACGCCGTCTTTAATTACCGGAGACGACTGCACAAAACCCTCTGTCGCAAAGCTCCACTTTACCCCGCCGTTCATCGCGTCAAGCGCGTAAACTTTTTTGTCGTCAGAGCCGAAGTATATTACTCCCGCCTCTTCCGCGGGTGTTGAAGATATCGCATTTCCCGACTGGAACTGCCACTGCACCTGCCCGTTGTCAAGGTCAAGCGCGTACATTTTGCCGTCAAGCCCGCCTATGTAAACCATTCCGTTTGCGACTGTAGGCGAGCCGGCGATAGGCACAAGCGTCTTGTGAACCCATTTTACCGCGCCTGTCGCCCTGTCAAGCGCGTAGAAGTTGTTATCCATACACCCCACATAAACCATTCCCGCGTATATGGCAGGCGAGGAGAATTTAACCGCGCCTTCAAGTTTTGTCTTCCAAATAACTTTGCCTCTTTGCGCCGACACGGCAAAAACAAACCCGCCCTCAGTGCCGTAGTAAAGGTTCCCTCCGTAAAGCGCCGCGGTGGATGAGATATTTGCCTGAGCCGGCAGCTTCCAGACTACCTGCCCGCTTGACTTTTCAAGCGCGTAAAAATTCATGTCCTTTGAACCTATGTATATGTTTGAAACATCCATCACAGGCGAGGCGTCAAATCCCAGGCCTGCCTTGAATTTCCATTTGAATTCAAGGGGCGTAAGTATGTTGTACCCGTTATACATATTGTGCGAAGGCACAGCGCCGAACATAGACCAGACATATTTCCCCTTTTCGGTTTTAACAGAACTTACCATTTTAGAGGCCTGAACAACCGCGCTTTTCTGCTCGGCAATCTGCTTTTGAAGCTTTGTAATTTCAGCCTTGTTTCCTCCGGTGGTTTTCTTCTCGGTCATCTGATTTTCAAGTTGTTTTAATTGGTCTTTCTGCTGTTTCACAAGTTTCTGGAGGTTTTCAAGTTCTTTTAATTCCTCGCCGCCGCTTATGTTCAGGTCAATGGAGAGCTGCTCCTCATCCTGGCCGCCGATACAGCCGGAAAATATAACAAGCGAAGAAATTATTATCAAGGATAAAACAGATTTTAACTTCATAAACTCCCCTTTCGGTTTTTAAGTATAGTTATAACGTTAAAAACATAAAAAAGCTAAAAATATATAGACTTTTTCCGTTTTAAATACTATGTCAGTTTAACAAAATAATAAATGGATGTCAAACGCTATGAAACCCGGATAATGAACATAATATATGTAATTTCGTAGCCGCCTCCCTTTACGGGTGGCGGGCCTTTACACCGTTTCATCAAAAAAAAAAACGCGGGCCCTTGAAAGAGCCCGCCTACAAATACAAGTCACAAATACACGTGATACAACGCCTTCGTAGCCGCCTCCCTTTACGGGGGGCGGGCCTTTACGCCGTTACATCAAAAAAAAACGCGGGCCCTTAAAAGAGCCCGCATACCTAAAACAAAAAAACATCCTATTGTAGCCGCCTCCCTTCACGGGGGGCGGGCCCTTACGCCGTTACATCAAAAAAAAACGCGGGCCCTTAAAAGAGCCCGCCTACTAAGCCTCATTCCTTACAGTAGTTACCAA
>CAYGHG010000016.1:0-14347 GCA_964349515.1 uncultured Spirochaetia bacterium | reverse complement strand
GCGGGCCCTTAAAAGAGCCCGCCTACTAAGCCTCATTCCTTACAGTAGTTACCAACCCTCCGTCTTAAAAACTACCCCAGTATTTCCTCTATCGCCTGTTTATCCCCGTCCTTTAATATCAAAAATTCCACCCCAAAATTATTCTTATCAGGCGCAACCCATTTTACCTCGGCAAAAGTTACCACAGCTTCGGTTCTGCCTTCTATCAGTACTTCAATCCTCACTATGTCCCCTTTTTCCCCCTGCATCTCGCCTTCCACTTTTATGCCGCCTAAGCTTATGTCCTCGCTCTCACCTGTTACACGTGCGGAATTTTTTCTGATTGCCTGAGCCTCTTCGTCAGCCATTATCAGCTTATAATTGACCCTGCACTTTTTCTGCGCCCGTTTGTGCCGCCTGCGCTCTACATAAAGGTTTCCGTCCTGCATTAAATAACCTCCCTTTTCCCGCCCATCGTCAATAATGGCGGTTTATTCATCCGTTTTTGCGCTTTATTTCCTCACGCATGGCGCCTGCTTCCGCAGACAACTCCTCAACAATATACATGTTTTTCTCAACATTATCAAACACGGCTTCGACATTAGTCAGCAGATTTTTCAGCCTGTCGGATACTTTTTCCGCAAGCACCCTTAACAGGTCATTGTCGGTTTTGTACTCCTCAGCAGAGGAGTACAGCGCCGAGAGATTCCTGGATATTTCGGAGAGCGTGGTTATAATGGACATGAAAGAGTCGCTTGCGGCAAAGACCACGTTTACCGCCTCCTCTATCTTGCTCTGCGTGCCTATGACAGCCATCGCGTTTGAGGCGAGCGCCTCTGTCCTCGCGAGGAAGTCAGACATCTCTTTAGTCGCTTTCTGCGCGGCCTCTGCGAGCTCCCTTATCTGCTGGGCGACCACCGCAAAACTTTTTCCCGCCTCGCCCGCGCGCGCCGCCTCTATGCCGGCGTTAAGCGAGAGCAGGTTTGTCTTTTTCGCTATTTCAGCCACGGTTGCCACTATTTTTTTTGTCTCTTTTGAGGTTTTTTCCAGTTCCTCTATGACGACCTTTGACTCGTTTACGGCTGTCTTTATGTTTCCCATTGCCATTATTTCGGAGCCTGTTGACTTGCTCCCTTTTTTTGCGAGCTGGACGACTTCCGATGTTTTATCTGAAACTATTTTTATCTCGTCAATCATGTTATTGATGGCTGCCGTCACATTGTTTATAACAGTTGAGGCTTTTTTCAGTGAGTCAACATTGTCTTTAACCTCGTTTTTGGCCCTTTTCATTGACTGCGTGAGGGACTCGCTCTTACTATGCACGCCGCTTAAGCCCCCGGCTATGCTCTGCGAGTGGTTTGATATCAGTTGCTCAAGTTCTTTTACTTTTCGTTTTTCTTCAGACACGCTTTCGGCTGCAAATCTACAGGCGTCCGCCAACGGTGTAAATATCCCTTCGCACCCCGGCTGCCCCGTCACAGCGCGCTTCATGATTTCCATGTTGCTTTTGATTTTTCTGTCTGCTAAAAACACAAAAACCGCCCCGGAAACAATGCCTGTAATAACAGACATTACAAGGATGAATGCAGTGCCTTTGGCCCCCACACCGGTTATAAATACCGCCAAAACACCGCTAACTACAGCCGCCGCCAGGCCCGGAGTGCACAAAACCGCGATCTCGCGCGGCGTCATCTTTATATCAAGCTCGTCCAGAATTTTTTTCAAACCTGCCTCCGTTTATTCTTTCCTTCTCTTTATGTATACCGTAATTTTATTTTTGCCTTTCAGCCTTGAATAAATAATCCTGTCACTGCTTCTCCTCACCGCCGATATTCCCAGTTTGCCCTTAACTTCGCCTTCAAAGAGGTCTTTTACGTCCTGCGTCACATAACC
Source organism: uncultured Spirochaetia bacterium (assembly GCA_964349515.1). Taxonomy (GTDB): domain Bacteria; phylum Oederibacteriota; class PGYV01; order PGYV01; family CAYGHG01; genus CAYGHG01. The sequence continues at coordinate 12,475 of CAYGHG010000016.1, read as the reverse complement.
CTGCGGGTCAAACGGCGCACCCCAGTCCGTGATGGAAAAAAGCATCCTGCCGGTGTCAAACCCCGCCTTTACCTTTATCCGGCCCTTTCCTCCGCCGTAACCGTATCTTATCACATTCTCTGCGAGTTCGTTTATACAAAGTTCGGCCCTTGCGAGTTCATCGTGCCCAAAACCCCCGAACTTCATCACATCAGTGACAAAACGCCTTATCACCACGAGGTGCCTGTGCTCCGCCTCAACCTCAAGCGAGAAATATTTTGACATTCATCTGCTCCTAAAAATTCTTTGCGGCAGCTTCGGCGTCTTCAAAAGCATCTATAAGGCTGTCAAACTCCATCAACTTAAACACTTTGTCAACTTTCTCGGTCAGGGAAGAAAGCTTTATGTCCCCTCCCTTTGTACGGGCGCGTTTCAAATAAGCAACAAATATGCCCCATCCGGCGGAGCTTACAAATTCAACGCCGCCCAGGTCTATGATCAGCTTTACCGCACCTTCATCCAGCTGCTTTTTAATAGCTTCTTCCAGTTCTCCGGCCGTAGAAGTATCTATGTACCCTTCCGGCGCGATCACGCTAATATCTCCTATACGCCTGTATCCGATAGATAGTGCCATAATAATCCTCCTCGAAATGTATTGTATTTTATTTTATTCTTTTCAATACTATCAGTGCAATATCGTCGCTTTGCTCCGCTCCGGCGGCAAAGTTTTCCACTGCTTTTATTATCCTGTCAGCAGTCTCCTGCGCGCTAAAATCCGAAGAGGAAGCCATTATCTCCTCCATTTTTTCCTGCCCGAACTCTTCATTTTTGATATTCATCGCTTCAGTAATGCCGTCGGTAAAAAGCACCACACTGTCCCCCTTATTTATCTTTACCTTTTCATTTTTAACAACCTTGTCAAAACGCCCGCCCGGGTCCATGCCTATGGGGAAACCCTTGGGGTTGTATTTTTCCACCTGCCCCTGCTTTGCCCTGAAAACGATAGTATCGTTGTGCCCGGCCGAAGCAAGGTCAATCTCGTTTTTTGCCTGATCAAGCACGCCGTAAAAAACCGTTATAAACATACCGTCCCGCATATCAGGATATATGGTGGCATTAAGTTTCTTAAGTATGTCCATGGATGAAAACTCCGGGGATGCCTCCGAGTGTATGATGGAGCGCGCCATTGTCATTATGAATGCCGCAGGGACGCCTTTTCCCGATACATCGCCCACGACAAACCCCGTCTTTCCTCCGCCAAAAGGTATCACGTCAAAATAATCCCCGCCCACTTCTCTTGCCGGGTTATAGTATGCGGCTATTTCATAGCCTTCCACTTTTGCAATATCTTTTGGTATCAGAGAAAGCTGTATTTCCCTCGCGACCTCAAGCTCGCGCTCAAGCCTCTGCTTCTTTACGAGTGAGTCCTGCGCAGCTTTTAAGTCCGATGTCATTTTATTAAAAGACTCGGCAAGCTCACCCAGCTCGTTTCCGGATTTTACCTCTATGATATGGCCCAATTCCCCCGTTCCTATTATCCTGGCGCCCTCAGCCAGTTTTTTAACAGGCTTTGTTATTTCCCCCGACAGCAGGAATGCGCCTATGATTCCGAGCAGCAGCGCGCCTAATGAAATAATCACCACCCTGAAATACGCGGCCTTCAGCACGTCATCAACCACAGCGTATGAAATCCCGGCGTGAACCGTGCCGAGTTTCAGCCTTCCTTTGGCTATTACGGGAGCCGTGAAATGAATTATCTTGCCGTGCTCCCTGTCATTGTAAACCGTAACACCCGAGCCGCCGCTTTCCAAAACCTCGTCCGCCTCAGGCACGCTATATGAGCTGCCCTCTTTTTTTATGGTGTTATCGGCTTTTACAACGCCCTTTTCATCGGTTACGATTATGAACTTAACGCCCTTATTTTTCATTCCGTCAGCTATTATGGATGACATGGAAAGCCTTTCATCAGTCAGCAGGGGATCCGCAATGCTGCCGGCAACTCCGCCTGCTATCGTCGCGCCTCTAAGCTGCAGTTCTTCTTTCAGGCTTTTTTCCTGTGCAGAGAGGACGAGAAGGCTTAAACCCCCGGTTATGACAAGAACAAGTGCGGCTATGAACAGCGTCAGTTCAAGCCTGATTGAGCGGCGCGCCATTATTTTTTACTCCTGAATTTTGTTATTTTGACGTTAAATCCCCTTTTTTTGGACTTGGAATAACTTACTTCATCGGCGTTTTTTTCAATCAAGTACTCGCCGATCTTGTCTTTCACCGAATCAAGAACCACTCTTTCCTCGTTTATGGTTCTCAGGTAACCTGCGAGTTTGGTGCTTCCCTTGTAACTTAAGGTGATTACAATCTTCCTGTTGTTTATCCTGACTTTTATATTGATATTAGCGTCTTTAAGAGACTGCATCTCTTCCCTGAAAAGTTTGTCGCACGCTTCGTTTACGGCAATTATAATGTCGTCGCGCTCTTTATCCTGCAGGCTCTCCACTTTAAGAATATTATCCATAAAGTTTCTGACCAAAAAGAAATATTTGTCATGGTGAGGAACCTCTATTGAGTACTCAACAGCTTTCTTGGCGTTTTTTCCCTTCATCTATCCTCCTATTTTATGCCCCTCTTTTTCAGTTCATCAATCTCGGCCCGGGCTTTTTCTATTGACTTAATTGTCCTGATGTCCTGCGGGCTTATAACAAGGATTTTTTTCCAGGTATCCACCGCCTGTTCAAGCTGCCCTTCGGTATATTTTTTAAGCCCTTCGTTGTAGAGTTCCCTTATTTTGTCCTCATCCTGCCTGCTTATTTTCCCCGCCGCCGCGGCCTGCCCCATTTCCTTTCGGGCCCTTGCCACATAACTTTTTATGGCGGCGTTATTGGGATCGGATACAAGCGCCCTCTGCCACTCGGCAATTGCCTCATTATACTGCTTATTGACATAATACTCAACGCCTTTTGCAAAAAGCGCGGATGAGCCCTGCGGCATTGTAAACTCCTTTTTTATCCTTTCAATCAGCTGTTTCGGCTCATTCCCGCCGCCCGCGTCGGCGGATTTCCTCAGAGCCTCAAGCGCCGCGGCAAAATTACGCGCCGCATATTCTCTTTTGCCTTCCGCAAGATAAGCCGCGGCAGCCGCCTTTGATATTTTGTCCGACAATTCCCGCGCCTCCCTGTAGTCTTTATCCCATTCGAGCGCGCTTGCTATTTCCTGAGAGGCCTCTTCCATTTTCCCCTTTTCAAACAGCGAGGCTGCTTTTGCAAAGAATTCCCTCGCGCGCTCCCGCTCTTTCTTTTTAAACTCGTCGTCTATGAACCTCTTTACCTGCTCCCTCATTTCTTCCTGTTTTCTCTCTTCCTGCTGGCTCAATGTAAGCCCGAAGCTGTAAGAGAGGTTAAACCTGGACAGGCCGCCTGAGGCTTCGTTAAGTGTAAACGCGTAATCAATCCCAATGTCAAAAAGCTCTATTCCGGCGCCAAATGAAAGTTCCCCGTCATTTATCCCGGCCCTTACAGCGGCTGTTTTCATAAACTGCGCCTCTGCGCCGGCCTTGAGCCTGAAGCCCGAGTCGTCGTTTTTTACAACATCCGCCGCGGCTGTCACGCCGAAATCACCGAAATAAATCCTGTATGCCGCGCCTGCCGTAAAGGCCCTCGCCGCCTGCTCCGACAGTGTATTTAAACTGAACTCCGGGTTCATGAAATTCCTGATGCTTACCCCGAGCAAGAGCCCCTCAAAAGGCTCGTAGAGAACCCCTATATCCAGGCCGAACCCGTATGAAGTAATATCTGCCATTGAGAAATTAAAAATATTTATCGAGGCCCCGCCGGACACTCCCGCGGCAATCTCCCTCGCGTAGCTTATTCCCGCCTTCATCTCGCTGTAGCCGTAACTCTCTGACGCCTCATTTGATTCATTGTAACCTTCGAGCGTTTCAAGCCCTGCCCTGTGAAAAGAAACCCCGAAATAACCCGCGCCCAGCACAGGCTGGCCGTAGGTCGCGGAATTATACAAAACGCCGCCCATCATCGGATAATGCATCACGGACACCTGCTGTTTTTCCATTTTTACCAGCGCCGCGGGATTATAAAAAACCGCCGATGAATCGTCGGCAGCCGCGCACAGCGCTCCGCCCATAGCCGCGCCCCTCGCGCCTGCGCCTGTTTCAAGCAGGCTCTCGGCGCCGTAATCCCCTGCAACAGCTGCTGTGGAAATTACTGCAAACGCCAGCGCCGCAAATAAACGCTTCATCTCAACACCCCTAAAGGCTTACTGATTATTTTTTTCGGCCCGCCCGACACGGGTTCAGCCTCAATAACGCATATATACAGCCCCGAGCGCACCTTTGCAGAGCTGCTGTTTCTTCCGTCCCATGTATCTGACGACTGCAGCCCCGCAGCCGCAGGCCTTGCCTCACACACTGTAAATACCGGCCTGCCCTCCGGCGTAAACAGCTTTATTGTAACGCGCGAATCTTCTTCAAGGTAGTAGCTGATTACAGCCGGCCCGTTCTCAGGGTTGTAAGGAGACGGATAAACCCTGAACGAGAGTTCAAAATCAGCCTCCTGTATGGATACGGCGCCGCTTTTCATATTTCCAAAATAATCGTCTGAAGCCGCCTGAAGAAGCACGGCGGTTCCGGCCTTAAAAGCTTCCGCGCCTGTAAACTCTATAAAGAACGAGCCTGACGCGGCAGTTGAGATATCTGCCGATATTTTTATATCAGCCGATCTGTACGAGGGCACATTAATTCCAGATAAAGGAACATAAATCTGAGAACCTCCGCCCGCGGCAGCCGAACCATAAAGGGTGTTTCCACCGGCGTCGTAAATATAAACCTGCGTCAAAAACGAATCCGCGGGCCTCGGATTGCCCGATTTATCCCTGACGGTCACTGTTATGCCTTCAGCCGCAATATCAAGCTGCGTATCGCTTGTGAACTTCAACCCCAGCATATCAAGATTCAGCCTGCCCTTCTCGGCTGAGGCCGGCATAAGCGGCGTGTGTTTTACGGTAAGTATGTTTGTTGTGGCAATGACCGAAGTCAGCGAAGTCTGCATCGGGAACGAACCCGTAACAGGGTAAGGGTGCACCGGAATAGCGCCGTTTATAACATCATACGCGGCTATGCCTGCTCCCGACTCAATCACAAGCCTGAAAGAGGTAATTTTCGCGCTGTCAGATATGTCCCCCGAAAAATATACCGTCACGGTATTTGAGGCTGACGCGGCGTAATCAGGATTAAAAACCGCATACGCGGGCCCGGCTTCCGTAAGCGCGGAAGCTGTTACCCCGCCGTAATAGTATGTTCCGGTTAGGTCTGATATTTTTATAAAATCAAATATCTCCGACGGCGCAAGCGTGGTCCCCGCGCTGTCAACAACATACAGCGTCACCCCCTGAACATAAGCCGCGGACGTCCCCGCACTGCCCGGATTTAAAAGCGACAGGGAGATAAACTTAATATTCTTCTGCCCCCTGCCTGCCTGGCCGGGCGCAAAACTGGTTCCGTCGTGCCACGCATAAAGTTCCTGCGCGGGAGTGTCATAGATATAGGCAACACCGCTGTTCCACGGGAAAGCGCCCCCTGTGAAACCCGGATGCGTGCCGGAGTTGACGTCATATATGCCGAGGCCGGCGCCTGATAAAACCGAGAGAGAAAAACCCTCCGCAGAGGCTGAGCCTGATATATCCGCTTTGACAGACAGCGTGATTTCAGCACCGGGATTTACTGTCAGAGGAGCGCTGAACTGAACATACAGTATTTCAGAGAAACCCGGAGAGGCAGCCCCTAAAACCAGGCCCGCCTCATTTTCAATAACAAGGGCTGATAATGCCGAGACTGCCTGTATGGGCTGGCCTGATGTGCCATACGCGGTAAGAGTAATGCCGTCAAGCTCAAGTGCCGCACTGCCTGACTCTGCGGGATTGGAAATACGCATTATGCATACCGCCTCACCCGGCGCGCCTCTGGTCACCGCAGGCGCAAGCAGCGGGTCAAAAACGGCCGATACGTAACCGGCTGCATTCTGATATGAAACAGCCGACGAGCGCAAAGGCAGAGCCGCATTTATTCCTGCAACAGGTTTGAAACTGTTGGCATCAACAGCATATATATCAGCCTGGGCTTCAAGCGAAAGAATAAACGAAGAAAGCGATATGGATGAAAGCGCGTCATATTTGGCGTAAACAGTGACAGGCTGCCCTGCCGGGACTATGACCGGCGACGTAAGGTTAAGCGTGATTTTTGACAAGGAAGAAGACGCAGCTTCTCCCGCAGCCGCGCCGCCGGCCGAGGTTATCCTCGCCTTTTGAACACAGGAGGAAGAGGCAGCCGGAGACGATGAGGCGTCAAGTGTGTATAAATTCATCCTCGTAACCATTATGCTGGCGGTGGAAGTGCCTCCCTCGCCTTCCAATACAAGCATAAGCGCGGGTATGTTTTCCTGCGAAGTGCTGATTTGCGAAGGCATCACATTGTAAGCGGTTATTTTCAGGGTTTCCGCGGCTTTTTGTATAAGCGCGGCCGAACTCTCAAACGGGAAGGAAAAACCTGCCGCCGCAACTGTGTTCAGAGTGTTCCCCGAATTTTTATCACTTGCGGCAAAAGAAAGCCCGTCAACAGCCGCGGCAAAATCAGGGGCAAGAGATAGCGAATACTGCGCCGCGTCAAAAACCAAATACAGTTCCTTTGATTCTCCGGGCGCGATCTCAAGAGGCGTTTCAAAAACAGGGGCAACCGCGCTGCTGCCTGACGCGGCTGCCGCCGCCGTACCTGCGCCTGTTATATAGGCAGCTGAAACAGCGCTGTCCGCAGATATCGTATTGCCCTGCCCGTCAAGTATTGAAATTGTTATTGAATTTAAGTTAACAGGCGCCGTGCCCGCGGGCGAGTTATTTTTTATCATCAGGGCAAGAGCATATACATCCGCCTGCCCCGTGCTCACGGCAGGCGGCATTATATCGGTAAAAGAAACCTCAAGCCCGCTGCTTTTTGCCTGCAGAGTCAGCCCCGACTCAAACGGGAATGAAAAACCGGAAGCGGCGCTCACGGGAACCGTGGTATTTACACCCGCGGCGCCAAGCGAGTACAGTACCGGCGACTGCGCGGATACATCTCTATAAACTGTATATATGTATAAGTCATTGTAATCCTGCGGCTGCACATTGAGAGGCTGGTTTTCAAGCCCCAAATATAACGCAGGGCCTTCTGCACCATCCACAGCCCGGCTCATTATCGTGTTGCCTCCGTCATCAAGCACCGATACACTCTCAATAAAATAACCCGCGTCAATAACTGTAAGAGTCAGCCCCTGCACGCTTTCCGTGAATGAGCCTATATTGTAGAACCTGTAACCGGCCGCAAGAGCTTCCTGCCCCGCTGTTACAAAAGGTTCTGAAACCGAAATCTGCGCGGCCTGCAGCCCCGGCGCGCTGTTTATGGTGGCGGTAATGGAATTCATCGGGAACGAGTGCCCCGCAAAGGGCGTAATCTGAGTTATGGAAATATTTTCATTTGCGTCGCTGCTCATAATCCCCGAAGCCTGTTTTAAACCAAGCCTCATATATAATTCGCCTGTTACGGGCGAAATATCGGCATACACCGTCACCTTTATGGATGCTCCGGCGCCGACAGGCGCGGCAGGCACAACAGGCAGATACACAGTATCCCCTGACACGGGTATGACGGGCGCCGCAAGGTATGACGGGCCGTTGTCTGCCGATACATACAGAGCGCTCAAAACAGAAGCAGGCACAAGCCCGGCGCCCGAACCGGAATCAAGGGTTATAGTCAGGCCTTCGAGCAGGGCATCAGAATAACCCGCAGGATTTGGATTGATGATTTCAAAAAGAAGCGCGGAAACCCCGGCGTCCCCTTTATTTACCGTCGCACTTAACAGAGAAGCGTGTGAAACCTGCAGAGAACCGGAGCGTTCCTGAATAATGGCCCCGGTTGTTTTCATTGGGAAAGAATACCCGCTTTTTGCCTGCGCGAGAATTATGTTGTAACTGTTTGCATCGCGTACGGTTATGTTGCTCCCCGCTTTTAAAAGAAGCTTAAATCCCGCGGCAGGCGCCGAAGCGCTGACATCGCAGTATATAAATACTTCAGCAGGCTGCCCCGGCCTTAAAGTAACCGGCGTGGTCAGCCCTATGGATATCATATCCCCGTAATCAGGCACCAATGAAACAGAACCGTAAACCGCGCCTGACGCGTCCTTTACATAAACCGCGCTTAATGCGTCTTTCGGTATCAAAGCAGCGCCGCTTAAATCCTCCGTAAATATGTTCATCCTCGTCACTATTTCGTTTGCGCCCGACGCGCCCCCCTGATTTTCAAGCACGGCCTTCATCATCAGCACGCCGGCCTGCCCTCTGTTGACAGACACAGGCGCGAGGCTGTCATACGACACGAGGCAGGCATATGCTTTTTCCTGTATTATCACGATCGAAGTCTTCATAGGAAACGAGTCGCCGTTTATAGCCTGCGCGGTTATAGTAAGCCCGGTATTGCCGTCTGTCAGGCGTATGTCGCCCCCTATAGCGATTGACGCCTGGAAAGTGCCCGAGCTTAAAGCGTCTGTGATATCAACGTATATCTTGAGGTCTGATTCATCTCCCGCCTCTATCGCAAGCGGCTCTGTAAACTGCACAAAGAAAGGGGCGGCCGAGGAAGGCACGCCCGAAGTAAAAGCATAAATTTTCGAGTCATCCCTTATCATTACACGCTTTAATGCCCTGTCAGGCGCGATAATATTATTCGTGTCATTTTCCACGGTCAGGGTTATCCCCGAGAGCGTTATAGCCGCAGAACCCGGAGGGTTTATGTTTGCAATTGAAAGAATCTCCGCGAATATATCTGTCTGCCCAGTAGAAACAGTTGTGGGTATGACATCAGTGTGGTAAACCCCGCCTGCCGCGGCCGCGAACTGCACCAGCGTGCCCTGTGATACAAGCGGAAACTCAAATCCCGCGGCTGCCTGGACGTTCAAAGTGGAAGGCAGCGCGTCAACCATACCTGCCGAATCAAGGGACACATCAAAAACCGTATTAGCCATCAGTTGTTTTAAATCAGCGTATATACTTACAGCCCCGGACTGCGAAGGCGGTATCTCAAGTTGCAGCCCGAACTCAAGCGGCAAAGCTCCTGCCTCTGTAAATCCTGAAACAGGCGCGGTAAGAAGCGTGTTTCCGTAAGAGTCAACCGCATAAACAATTTCAAACAAATCCGCAGGCGCGGCTGCAGCGCCGTCCGCGCGCACGCTTAAGGTAAGCCCCTGCAGGCTGACCGGCGCGTCCGAGGCGTTGCCAAAGTCAATTCTGAGAAGGCGGGTATTTTTCTGAAGCGTGCTTGCTTTAGCCGGCGATATATCCGCCCCCGATACGGTAAGCCTGTCGCTTGATATTATATTTATGAAGTCAGAGGCCATGTCCGGAAAAACGTGGCCCGCAGAAGCGGTGACGGTAACATATTTAAGTTCATTGGAATCAGAGGCTGAAACATCTGCCGCTGATTTCAGGTTGAGCCTGTACAATCCCACGGGTGCGGAAGATGAAATGTCCGCCCTGACGTTCACAGTCACGGATTCCCCCGCAGCTACGCTTAAAGGCGCGCTGAAATGTATATATGCCGTGTGGCCCGAATAAGGCGGGGCTTTTTCTCCGAAAACCTCCGCTGTGTTTGAACCGTTGTCCGCGTAAATTTTCGAAAGAAGCGAAGAAGCGCTTACAGTCGTTGAATCAGATTCAACTGTAACAGTAATTCCCCTGACTGTTACGGCTGAAGTGCCCGCTCCGGCCGGGTTACGGAATCCGAGCGACATGAAGTGAACAGAAGCATCCCCTTTTGAAGCCGCGCCGCTGTTAGACGGGTCATCAAAGGCCGCAATCTCCTGCGCCCTGCTTTGCACCTCGCACAACGAGCTTTCAAAGAGCGCTCCGTCAGGTTTTTTATGCGCGCTGACAGCCAGCCCTGAAGTAAAATCAACAGCTGTGGCAAAGTCAGTATTAAACCCTGCTTTAAAACCGCCCAAAGGAGCCGTCTCTTTAATAACCGCGCGCACCGTGACGCTCACCGCGGCTGAGGCTCCCGGGTTCATGGAGAGCGGCTGCGCAAAAGGTACGTTTACATAGGCGTCACTTGTTGACACCGGTATAAAAGCATACACGACAGATGTATTTGAAGCCCTCTCAACGGTGATTGAAGATATGTAATCCGATGCGTTCAGCGACGCGCCGGAAGCGTCAAATATACCGATATTAATGGAATCAACCGCCGCTATTCCGAGCGCGGGGTTGATAAAATAAACTCCGGCAAGCGGCACTCCCGCCTGCCCCCTGTTTACAGAAGGCTGAAGCGTGCCATACATATAACCGTGCACTGCCGTTGCGGGGTCCACAACCTGAACAGCCGACGTTTTCATCGGGAAAGCATCCCCGGAAGCCGCCTGCACGGCCACCTGCTGCTTGGAATTGGCGTCAACACATCTGACAGCCGAAGAAGAATTAATGCCAAGCTTGATATAACTCTCCGAGGGCGCCTGGGCAATGCTCATATATACCTTTGCCGTCCCGCTGAATCCCGCCGGAATATTCAAAGGCGTGTCAAAATCTATAAAAACCCTGCTTCCCGACACGGGCATACCGGAATAATCCGCGAGAGTGTTTCCCGAAGCATCGGTTATTAATACTTTTACAAGCACGTCAGAGGGTATCACCCCTCCGCCTATTTCATTTTCAACGGTCAGAGTAATACCTGCGGCCTCCACAGCCGAGTAGTTGCCGCTGTTTAAGTGTGTAAATATCAGATCTTCACAGTATATGTTTTCCTGCCCGCGCGCGGCGTATTGGGGCATCTTATCCGCGTGAAGCAGCGATACGCCTGTTGCCGGCTGCTGCAGAAGTATCTGGGAAGAAGCAAAAGGCAGAGATGCGGAAACAGAAGCCTGCATCCCGCCTACAGCATCAGTGCAGTTTATCCGGTTTTCGCCCGTCACCGAAACAGAAAAAGAATCGCACGAAGAACCGGCTATGGAATCCGCAAACAAATCCAGGGTAACAGCGCCGCCCGGCGCAAGTATCAGCTCCTGCGAAAGCCAGAGCGCCGCGTCATTTCCGGCCGGCAGAACCGTATTTTCTGCGTATAAAACCGCGCCGGAGTAAAGTCTCAACGCTGACAAATACTGGTTTATGCCGAGCGCAGGGGTTGAAGAGGCTGTCACTGTCAGTCCGTTTATCTTGACCGAAGAGTATGCCGTGACAGAATGCGGGTGGCTTATGACAATCTGCATTATGCCTATTCCCTGCTGCCCTTTTGCGGCCGAGCCGGGTGCAGTATTTATAAAAGATACATTAACCGAATCTGCCGCGTCTTTTATCTCCGAGAACCCCGAACTCATCGGAAATTCAAATCCCGAGTATGCTTCAGTAGTGTTGCTGTCAGCAGTCACTATCCCGACGGGCGAATCAAGCCTTAACCCCGCGTCAAAAGTATTTGCCGCCGCGGCAATATCCGCTGATATTTTTAATACTGCCTCAGCGCCTCCCGCAGGGACTATAAAAGCCGGCGAGAGCGGTATTGTGACCTGCCCGCCCGCGCCTGCGGCAGTGTAGCCTAACTGGGTGCCGGATGTATTTTTTACCCTGATACCGCCAAAAGCCTCCTGAGCAGAAATACCACCTGCATGGTTTAGGGAACCAATCGTAAGTGAATTGATTGTAACAGCATTTGACGAAGAGGAGTTCCTGAATTTATAGTTGATAAAGGGCGCATCTGACTGCCCCTTTACAATAAAAGGCCCTGCCGCGTCTTCATAATATACATAAAGTTTCTCGGGATTTACTATTGTCTGCGAGAGATTGTTAGTCCTTGTGGCAACCGGATACTTGCCTCCGGCCGCGAAAGTTATCATGTTTTTGGCAATTGAGAATTTTGTCGTGGAATTGTTAACAGGAGCGGAAGATATGTTAACCGTTATATAGACCGCCGAGCCGCCTGCAACCGCAAGGTTCAGAGAAGAAGATGCCCATGTTTTAACCCCGGTTCTCGGCAGGTTTCCGGCGTACTGGGCTGTCGCGCTGTCAAAAGCACCTCCGCCCGCCTGATACCAGATATTAACACCGCTTATATCGCCCGGCCCGTCCGCGCTGCCAGTATTGGCTACTTCAAGCCCTGTAAGAGTGTCTCCCGAGCCATTATCTGTTATGCTGAACTGATAGACAACCCTGTTTACCTCGCCGGGGTAAAATGAACCCGCGGCAATATTGGTAAATCCGACGTTTGTGACAACGGCGTATAATAACGCAGACAGGAATAAGAATAAAAAGAGGTAAAATGGCCTCCTAAAATTGATATTTTTACATTTGACAATTAAACGGTTTTTCATCGATGTCCGCCTTTTGTATTATATATAATATTATAAATGATAAAAAAAGCAAAATCCAGGAGTTTTTGTCAAATGTTGTGTATGCATAGGAGCGACACACCTCGTTAAGCTGC
>CAYGHG010000015.1:11993-32654 GCA_964349515.1 uncultured Spirochaetia bacterium | reverse complement strand
GGGTGAGGGCGTATTTAAAGCATAAAACTACACCCCCTCACCTAACCTCTCCCCCCCTTCAAGGCGGAGAGGAAATCATATTACACGCTAATGTGAATACTGCCCTTAAACTTACTCTCCTTGTTTTTACCCCCGCCGTGTGTTATGATTCACTTATTATATTAATATGAAGAAGGCGGGTCATGATCAAAAAAATTGCCGCTATAGCGCTGTTAATACTCGTTTTTGCCCAGGCTTACGGCCTGAACAAAATACGCTGGAAAGAGATGAACTGGCAGGTTTATGAAACCGAACACTTTGATATCTATTTTTACGAGGGAAGCAGGTTTCTGGCAAAGCTTGCCGCGGGTTACGCCGAGGAGGGCTACAGAAAGGCCTCTGAAAAACTGAAATTCGGCTCCAAAAATAAAATCCCCCTTTTTATTTATGAGAACAGCCTTGATTTTTCTTCCACCAGCATCACCCTTTCTTTTCTCGGCGAAGGCACGGGAGGTTTTACCGAGGCATTTAAAAACCGCGTGGTGCTTCCGGGCAGCGGCTCATTTAAAGCTTTCAGGGAGGTAATAGAGCACGAGATTGTACACGCCATACAGTTTAACATCATATATGGCGAAGGTTTCCGCTCGTACAACGCTCTTTACAAAAGCATATTCATCCCCACCTGGGTGATGGAGGGGCAGGCAGAGCATATTTCACAGGACAATGACGCCTACGGCGGGATGGTGCTGCGCGATGCTGTTATAAACAACGCGGTGATACCGCTCTCTGACATGGACGGGTTTGAGCACCTGGAGGAGATGTATCTGGGGTACAAACAGGCGCAGTCGGTTTTTGAATTCATAGCGGTAAAATATGGTGAAGACAAAATACACAATTTTATCCATGCCTTTGCCGATGATACGGGAAATTATGACGTCTTCAAACGCGGGCTGAAAATCGGGTTTGAGGATTTTGAAAAGGAGTGGATGTTTTACCTGAAAAAAAAGTACTGGGCGCAGGCTCAGGGCAGGGACAGCTTTAACCGCTACGGCCCGCGCGTCACTCAAAACAGCCGCAGCCACATAGTCTATGACCAGGCACCGGTTTTTTCGCCTGACGGAAGGCAGATTGCTTTCATTTCAAACCGCGACGGCCACAGGCGGATATATCTCATGAATCCGGACGGCACGGACATCAGGCCGGTCTTTGAAAATTTTGAGGGTATTTCAACCGACGGAAACCCGCTGTGCTGGAGTGCCGACGGGAAACACATATATTTTGCTTCAAGGGACAAAGGGAGAAGGTCGATTTTTAAAGGCAGTGTAGAAACCCGCGGCTCGGTTAAAATAGAAACCCCGGGTTTTGACAATGTCTATTCCCCGGCGCTTTCTCCTGACTCGCGGTTTTTGGCTTTTACTTCCTCTGAAAAGGGCATTACCGGGATAATGGTCATGGAGCTTGAAACGGGAAAGATTAGAAACATGACCAATAACGTATTCGGCAACAACTCGCCTGCCTGGTCGCCTGACGGCAAATATCTGGCTTTTACCGAGGAACGTGACGAATGGCAGCGCGTGGCTGTCATAGAACTTTCAACGGGGAAGAAACACTACGCCGCTCACGGGGGTTTTGAATGTACAAACCCTGTCTTCGGGCCTGACGGCACGCTCTACTATATTTCCGATAAAGACGGGGTTTTCAACCTTTACAGCGCGGTTGTTGACGGCAGCGGGTCAAAGCGCCTTACAAATGTCGTAACCGGCATAACCCACCCGCATGCTTCCGCGGATTATGTGCTATACAGCGGGTTTGAGGACGGGTGTTTTAACATATACAAATATTTGATAAGGGGAGCTGAAACGCCTGAAAAGCCTTTGCTCGGGATTTTACCCGATGTGGAACTTCCCGCGGCACCCGCACAGCCTGCGGCACAGAAAGAGGCGGCTGCTGTTGCTGCGGTTATTCCCGCGCCGGCTGACGACCGGGAGTTTGTCATAATGGCGGAACAGAAAGCCTCTTCTCTTATAAAAAATGAGAGGCCGTACGTCACAACCATAACCCCCGACATACTGGTGGGGCTCATCGGATTTGCCTCTGATTCGGGTTTTGTAGGCGCCGGGTATGCCTCTCTCTCTGATATGTTAGGCGAGCACAATGCGGCCCTGATGCTTAACATAATACCGGGGTATTACGCGCAGGCTGAGGTGGAGTATATTTACGCGGCGCTTCCTTTTGACATCGGGTTCAGGTTCTTTTATTACGACGAGATGTACAAAATATACGACACCGTCACTTACGAGTTTTTCTCAAAGCTCAACGTCACTCAGACCGGCGGCAGGCTCTTCATTAAAAATTCAATAGATATGTTTACTTCAGTCTCTTTAAGCATAGGCTCCATGCGGGTGACTGACAGGTATATAAACACGGAAACCTCCAGCGCTTATGATTTTGGTTCCGACAGCGACAACCTCGTGAACTACGGCGCCATAATGCTCACGCGGGATTACACCTCCTGGCGTGATTACTGGCCCTACTCGGGGGATTATCTGATGCTTTACGCAGAGTCTTCGGAGCTTATGTTTGGCGGCACGCGCACATACAGCCTGTATGAAATTGAAATGAGAAAATATATAGACATGTCGCAGATATCGGGGCAGAATATGAGCCTCGCGCTGAGGCTGGTGGGCGCCGCCACGTCAGGCAGGGACAGGCCCTATTTTCTGATAGGCGGGCCGGGCACTCTGAGAGGGCTTGAGTACGGCAAATACTCCGGCGACAGGGTGGCTCTGGGCGGCATGGAGTTAAGGCACACAATGGCGAAAAACATTAATTTTAAGCTTTGGCCGCTGACGGCTTTCATGATAAAAAATATCAAGGCCTATATCTTTAATGATTCGGGATATATCCTGAAAGGCGATGTCAGGCCCTTTGACTCGTCGGATATCATCAACGGTTTCGGCTTCGGCATAGCTGTTGATATGTTCATGCTGCAGAGGCAGTATGTGCCCATGAAATTTGAGCTGGGAAAGAGAACCGACATACGCGACGACGTGTGGAAGTTTTATTTCAGCATTAATACATCTTACTGAGCGGAGGAGTGATGGATATATTGTATTCGGTCATACTCGGCATAATACAGGGGTTAACCGAGTTTTTGCCTGTCAGTTCTTCGGCGCACCTCGTGATTGCGCCAAAACTTCTCAAAGGCACGTCAGAACTCCTGAACTCGCTCTCTTTTGCCATCGCCCTGCACGCGGGCACCCTGACCGCGGTTATCTGGTATTTCAGGGAAAAGATAGCATCAATGATAAAGGCTTTTTTCAGGGGAATAACCCCGGGCGGCGGCAGAGAAAATCCGGATTTCAGGCTCGGCCTTTACATCATAGCGGCGACAATCCCCGCGGTTATCGCCGCGCTGCTGTTTGAAGAGCAGATTGAAGGGGTTTTCAGAAAACCCGAATACACCGCTTCGGCGCTTATAGTTTTCGGGCTTGTGCTTTTTGCGGCAGACAGATTTTCCGTGAAAAAAAATGATTTGGCCGGAATTACTTTCAAAGCCGCAATTATAATAGGATTGTTTCAGGCTCTCTCGCTTGTGCCGGGAGTGTCGCGTTCCGGAATTACCATAACAGCCGCTCTTATTATGGGCTACAAAAGGGAAGGCGCCGCGGAGTTTTCATTTCTGCTCTCTGTACCCGCGATAACAGGCGCTTTTGTTTTCGGGCTGAAAGGACTGTTAAACGCCGGGCTGGCCGCGGGCGAGATTGCCGCTGTTGCGGCAGGTTTTACGGCAGCCGCAATATCCGGATTTTTTGCGATTAAATTTCTGATGGCTTTCATAAAAAAGAGCACCTTCCTTCCTTTTGTTATTTACAGGGTCATGCTGGGAGGGGTAATCATATCAATGGCAGCGGCGGGCGTGTTTTGAAGGTGACTTTTCTCGGGACAGGCACCTCCCACGGCGTGCCGCTTGCTTTTTGCGGCTGCAGAACCTGCACATCCCCCGACCCGCGCAATAAAAGAAACCGTTCTTCCGTGCTGGTTGAAACGGCGGATTCATCGGTGCTGATAGACGTGCCGGCTGAGTTCAGGCTCTCGGCGCTTAAATACTCGATAAAAAGGATAGGGTCGATACTGCTCACACACGCGCACGCCGACCACACCGCGGGGCTCGACGACATCAGGGTTTACAACGAACTGCAGGACGGTGCGATAAAGCTGTACGCGGACGCGGCGACCATAGCTGAGGTAAAGCAGAGGTTTCATTATATTTTTGACAAAACGCAGGAAGGCGGCGGAAAACCGAAACTTGAACTTATAGAAGTAAAGCCCGGTGTGATGTTTAACGCAGACGGGCTTGAGGTAATGCCGTTTATGGTAAAACACGGTGAACTTGACATACTCGGTTTCAGGCTCGGCGGGTTTGCCTATATAACAGATGTATCTGAAATACCTCAGGAAGCTTTTGAAACAGTCAGGGGTGTAGAAACCCTGGTGCTTGACGCTTTAAGGCCCGAACCCCACCCCACCCATTTCAATATTTTTGAGGCGGTGGAGGCTGCGGAAAAAATCGGCGCGCAGAGGACATTTTTTACACATATATCGCACAGGCTTGAGCAGGAGGAAACAGAACTCGAACTGGCGAGGGACATCAGGCTGGCTTATGACGGCCTTGAAATAACAATAAGCAGGGAATGATCAAATAACAAAGGGAGGGAACTATGAAAGGGAAAGAATCTGAAAGACGCAGTTTTGCAGTGAAAGTTATTGCCGTAGTTTTTGCGCTGGCCGTGCTCGGCGCGGGGTTTTATGCCGGTGTCAAAACCGTTTACGCCGCTCTGGTTGTGGATGTGAAAATCACCCCTTCGGGCGCTTCTGCCGAAGCCGGTGTAATCAGGGCAAAGTTCAGCGCTCCTGTCACGCCTGTCACGCCGGGCAAAATAGAATGCTTTGTAATAAAGCCCGAAGTAAAGGGCAGGTACTCAATGGAAGGCAAGGACACAGTAATTTTTACTCCTGACAAATCGTTTATGCCCGGTGCTTCATACGAGGTGATAATGGACACCTCTCTTTTCAAAGCCGAGGGTAAAAAACTTACCGGCGGCAGAAAAGTGGCCTTTAAAACAGCCGCGTTCAAGGTTACGGAAGCGCGCCACTTTTTCATAAAGGAAAGCGACGGCAAGACTGACAAGGAGCTTGTCTTCGAGCTTTCGTTTAATTACCCTGTTGACGCTTCTCTGCTGGGCAGGGAGCTGTCGGTCCGCAGAATAATGAAAGAGAGCGCCGAATCCGCTTCGTCGGATGAGTCGGGCATAGGGTTTTCAATAGAAAAGACAAATGACCCGAAACGATTCTATATAAAGGTAAGGGATGTAAAAAAAGAGGACAGTTACAAAATAGTGGTGCTCAGGATATCCGACTCACTAAAATGCAGCGGCTGTACTCAGGGAATGCGGTATGCTTATACAAAAAGGGTCAACATCGGTGCGAGGCAGAGGCTGGAACTAAAAGACGTCACCCCCTGGCCCTCTGAAGGGACCGATGCAGTGGCGCTGCGCTTTAATATGCCCGTAGATGTATCCTCGGCGGAGGGCAAAATAGACCTGGGAATGAGGTGGGGCTCTTCTGAAAAAACCGAGTTCAAGATGAGGGCGGAATACAACTATCTCATACTTGAAGGCAATTTCAGGAACTATCAGAATTACAGGATAAACATAGGGGCCGGGCTGAAATCAGTTTCCGGTGAGCCCATGCGCTCGCAGGAATCCAGGGATTTTTATTACAGGGGCCTGGAGCCGAGGGTTACATTTGCCGAGCCGGGGGAGATCTTGATGCCCGGAGGCGACATGATAATCCCCGTTAACGTGCTCAATGAAGAGTCAATAAACGTGACGGTCACGAAAATATTCAAAAACAACATAGTGCATTACCTGCAGAACCCGTCCAACTTTCATTCGCAGGGAAAGGTGCTTTTCAGCGCAAATCATAATGTTGAAAATTACGCTTTGAACAGGGAGGTCACGGAATACATATCGCTGAAAAAATTTACAGATGACCCCTATAAAGGAATATACGCCCTGACAGTGCGCGGCGGAAGCAGGCACTGGAACAGCGGGCAGAAAACAGTCATGGCTACGGATATTGCCCTGCTCGCCAAAGAGTTTGAGGGCATGCTTTTGGTAAAGGCTTTTTCAATAAAAAAGATGAAGCCTGCACCGGGGGTTTCGCTTGAGCTGGTCTCGGACAACAACCAGGTAATGCAAAAAGGCGTAACTGACAGGTCCGGAAACGTAACGTTCAGGAATTTCAGAAAAAACAGCTACGGCTTCAGGCCCTACATAATAACTGCCGAGGATAAGGATGACTTTTCGTTCCTCGCGCTTAATAATTCCATGCTTAACACCCAGGTTTTTGACACCTCCGGTGTACCCGATACAAATGAAGGCATAACGGCGTTTGTGTCAACAGACAGGGGCCTATACAGGCCGGGTGAAAAAGGGGTGATCACCGCGGTGGTGAGAAACAGCAATATGACCGTGCCCCCGGGAATATCCGTGACGCTTAAAATTAAAGGGCCGCAGGGGGAGTCTGTTTATTCCTCCTCTGCAAAACTTGAGAAGCAGGGTATAGCGGTTTTTGAACCGGCATTCTCAAGGTCGGCACTCACCGGTTCCTACAGCGCAGAACTGTCAATCAACGACAAAAAAGCGGGTGAAGTTTCGTTTAAGGTTGAGGAGTTTATGCCCGACAAGCTGGAAGTAAAAATTGAGTCTGATAGGGATATGTTTGAGCCCGGTGAGAGGGTCAGCTTCAGGGTAAAGGCCCTGCAGCTTTTCGGCGCGCCCGCGGCGGGAAACAGGCTTGAGGCGAGGGTGGTATTTGACAGCTACGCGTTTTCGAGCGCCGCGCACAAGGGTTACAGTTTTTCCGACCCTGACAGGAAATACCAGCGCAGGGAAGAGAGGCTCGGCTCGGAGAATCTGGATGAAAAGGGAAATTATGAATACTCTTTTGACCTGCCGCAGGACATAAACCCGCCGTCGGCGCTTCAGGCGCACGTTTTTGCCGAGGTTTTTGACGACGGAGGCAGGCCTGTAGGCGGTTTCAAGGAGCTGATAATATACCCTTATGACACATACATAGGCGTCATGACGGACGGAGGCAAAAAGACATTCAGGGAGAAAGAGCCGGTAAAAATTTCGCTTGCGGCTGTGAAGCCTTCCGGCGCGGCTGCTTCGCTTAAAAACGTCAGGATGAGCATTAAAAAAAGAGTATGGCTCAATGCCTACCGTTACGGATACGGCTACGGCGGCGGGTATGCCTCACATGACCACAGAGAGGACGTTGCGGAAGAGTTTATTAATATAGAAGACGGTAAAGCGGAATATGTTTTCACGCCAAAGGAAGCCGGCGAGTATTACATATATGCGGGCGAGGAAGAGGGGATGCGCGCCGGTCTTTCCGTAATGGTCACAGGCTCGGGTGCTGCCGGTTTTGATCTTGAAAAGCAGGGCAGGCTTGAGATTACAACAGACAAGAAAAAATACCCCGCGTCAGGGGTTATAAATGCCGTTGTGTCCGCGCCTTTTGACGGGATGCTTTATCTGACGGTTGAGCGCGGCGGAGTTTACAGGGAATACACCTCGGTCATAAAATCAGGCACAGCCTCGGTAAAGATAAAGGCGGGCGAGGATTTTTTCCCAAATGTTTACATCTCTGCGATAGCGGTCAGGGAGCAGGATGAAAAAGGGCTGGGCCTCCCGGTGGTGGCTTTTGGCGTGGCAAATGTGGAGATAAGCGCCGGAAAAAAAGACATAAAGCCTGAGATAACCTGCGAGGACAGTACCGACTCAACCGCGGGAATAAACGTAAGGGTCAAAACGGCGCCGGGCGCGGCTGTCATGCTCTACGCCGTGGATGAAGGGATACTTCAGATTGTCAGGTATCAGACGCCCGACCCTCTGGGCCATTTTTATGCAAAAAGGGCGCTCGGCGTCATAACATACACAACACTCAGCAAGATACTAACCAATGTCGCGGCTAAAAAACAGGCCATAGGCGGCGACTTCGCGGAACCGCAAAGAAAGCATCTTAACCCTGTTACGGCAAAGCTGGCAGAGCCCTATGCGAAATACTCAGGGGTTCTATATGCAGCAAAGGACGGAACCGTGTCCTACAGGTTCGGCACGGAGAATTTCAACGGCAAAGCGCGGGTCATGGCTGTGGCTGTTGAGGGGGAAAACTTCGGCTCCGCTGCAAAGAGCGTGAATGTCGCGGATAAAATAGTACTTAACCCCTTCCTGCCGAGATTCCTCGCGCCGGGCGATTCATTTGTATCAGCAGTCAGGGTATATAACAACACGGGCACTGACGGCGAGTTTACCGTAAAACTTAAAACCACGGGCCCTGTTACAATGGAAGCCGGGTCATACACCGTAAAAATTGAAAGTAAAGGCGAGGCACGGCTGTATTTTAAGGGAAAGGCACTTGAGGATTCTGCCGCTGCCTCTTTTGAATACAACGCTTCGGGAAATGACGCGGTATCCGCCGTTAAGAGGGAAATTGCGGTAAGGCCGGCACGCCACACAGAAACCAGAATTTTCAAGGGAAAACTTGACCCGGGTGCCTCTGTGGAGAAACATTTTTCAAAGGATTTCGACCCGGTGCTGAGAATAGTCAGGGTGAGCGTTTCCCACTCCAGGTTCTCAGAGTACGCAGGGGCGCTTGAATACCTCATCAGATACCCGTACGGCTGCGTGGAGCAGACTACCTCTTCCACATTCCCGATGGTATTTTTTAAAGACCTGGGCCTGCAAAACAGCTCCATATCCCATGCTGTCGCCAACACAGACGCTTTTGTGGCGGCGGGTGTAAAAAGGCTTTCGACTTTCCTTACGCCTTCAAAAAGGCTTTCTTACTGGCCGGGAGGGGATTACGAGGCGCCGCAATACATACACATGTATGTGGCTCATATGCTGATTGAGGCGAAAAACCGCGGCTTCTACACTGACGCGGAGCTTTTTGAACATGTCATGAAATCGGCCGGAATCAGCGGAAAAGAAACAGGCGATGTGATAAAGGGAAGGTTTACGCGCAGGGGCAATGACGACTACTACTACGGCAGGCGGGAGGACTCCGCTATTTACAGGCTCTTTTTGAAAAGCTTAGCCGGCACTCCCGACAGGGACGCCCTTGAAAACATAGAAAAACTGCTGGCTGTGTATTATGATTCAAAAAAAGAGCTGACCGAAAAACTTCGTTCAAGCGGGCTGCAGGGAAAAGATGTGGATGCGATCAAGAAAAGAGGTTCGGCGATTGCAGAGGCAGAGGCCGGAAAATTTCTGTCAGATTTAAGCGAAGCAGAAAAATACCTGCTGTCGCTCGCTCTGTCGCTCTCGGGCAAAAAGCCCGCGGCAAAACTTCTGCTTGAAGACACCTTCTCCACAAAATACTCCGAGCGTGAGATGTGGGGCTGGTTTAACTCTGTTAACAAGAGCCTCGGGATGTATCTCTACGCGGCCGCTGAGGCTGACGCGCAGTTAAGCCCCAGGGTGGCGGAAGCCGAGAAACAGCTGACCAAGAAGCTTGAAGGCAACGGCTCGTTTGGCAACACGCAGGAGAGCTGCTGGGCGCTTATGGGGCTTGCCGCGTGTGCGAGAATCAGCAAGTCAGATGGGGTCATCAATGCCGAGTTCCTGACAGACGGCAAAACCGCGGACAAGCTTGAAAAATCAACCGGGAAAACCTGGACAGATACAAAGGCTCAGTGGGGTAAAGCCGCTGTGAAAAACACCGGCGCGATGCCCTTTTATTACAATATGAGCGTTGAGGGGATTCCTTCGGGCGCGAAAAAAGGCTCTGTTTCAAACGGGATGAAAATCTCAAGGGTTATCAGGGATGAAAACGGCGCGGAACTTGACCTCTCAAATGTGAAACAGGGCACGCTGGGAGTAGTAACTGTTACGCTTGAACCGTTTAGGGAGAACTACAACAATATAATAATTGTGGACCTTCTTCCCGCCGGATTTGAAATAGAAAACCCGAGGCTTAACAGCAGGGGGAATCTGAATTTTGAGGCCCCCTCGGATATGGCCGCGGGATATCAGGACATACGCGACGACAGGATTTTGATATTTACAAAAGAAGTGCCGTCAACGGCCTCTTTCTCCTACACAGTCAGGGCGGTAACGCCGGGCGATTACACCGTGCCGAATGTTTTTGGCGAAGCGATGTATGACCCGGAAATAAACGCCGAAGGCTTTGAGGGAAGGCGGCTCATAATAAAACCGGCGGACAGATGAATAAAGGAATAAAAAACAAGAAGGGCCCGGGAAATTCCGGGCCCTTCTTGTATCTGAAACGCGCCCTTGCCCGGGCGGGCGCGCTGAAAGGGCCGCGCAGGGCTTTGTTTTGGGCCGCTGCCGCGGCTGCGGCGTCTGTTTTGATTTTTGGGCTGCTGTCTGTCATTTTTCCGCTTCCGCTTTATAAACTTGAGCGCGATTACTCTGTCCTGCATTTGGCGTCAGACGGCTCTCTGCTCAGGATTTCGCTTTCACCTTCCGGCAGGTACAGGATCAAGATGCCCTCTGACGCGCTCTCGGGGTTTGTGAAAAAAGGCATTGTGGAATACGAGGACAAATGGTTTTATTTTCATCCCGGCATAAACCCATTTTCGGTTGTAAGGGCGGCGTTTCTAAACATCAAAAGCGGCCGGGTGGTATCAGGCGCCTCCACCATAACCATGCAGCTGGCGAGGATGATAGAGCCGCGCAATAGAAAACTCGGCTCAAAGATAATAGAGGCTTTCAGGGCGCTTCAGCTTGAGGCGCGCTATTCAAAAAAAGAGATTCTTGAGATGTACCTTAATACAATTCCCATGGGAGGAAACATTGAGGGGGTTGCCGCGGCATCATATATATACTTTAACAAAGCGCCTTCGGAAATCACTGCAGGCGGGGCCGCGCTTCTGATTGCCCTGCCAAAGTCGCCGGAGAAAAACAGGCCCGACAGAAACCCCTCCGGCGCGGCAGCTGCGAGGAATGAAGTTATTAATAGAGTGGGCCGGGAGCTTGGGATTGCGGGAGGGCTCGAAGGGCTCGCGGTGAATGAGCCTGTCACGGGAAAACGTTTTGCAAACCCCTATGACATGCCCCACCTTGTAAATAAAAACCTGCCGGGCGCCGGTTTTGTGAGGCGCTACAACGCGGAAACCGGTATCCAGAAAAGAATTGAATACATGCTCGCAAAAGCTTCGGCTGAGCTCAAGCCTTACGGCGTCCATAACGGCGCGGCGATAGTCGTAAGAAACAAAGACAGGGCCGTGATAGCCTACGCGGGCTCGCCTGATTTCGGAGACAAAGAACACTGCGGCGAGATAAACGGCGCGGCGATACTGCGCTCGCCGGGCTCCGCGCTCAAGCCCCTGATTTACGCGCTTGGCGCTGACAGCGGGATAATAACCCCGCGCAGGATCGTGTATGACATAAAGCGGGAGTACGCGGTTTACAGGCCGGTTAATTACGGAAAAAAATTTAACGGCCCTGTTACGGCGGAGTTTGCGCTTGCCTCCAGCCTGAACATACCCGCTGTCCATCTTGAATACACGCTCGGTACTGAGGCCGGATTGCTGAGCCTGCTTGACAGGGCGGGGCTTGTCGGTTACAGGCGGAAAGGTTTAAACCCCGGGTTGTCAGCCGCGCTCGGGGCTTTTCCCGTCACGCTTGAAGAACTTGCCATGATATACGCCGGGACAGCCGATGGAGGGTTTTTAAAACCGCTGAATTTTTTAAAAGAAAGCGCAGAAGGCGGCAGGGGAATAAGGATGTTCTCAGAGCAGGCTGCGTACATGATAACCTCAATGCTTGCATCAGCAGACAGGCCCGACCTGCCGCAATCCTGGGAATTTACCAAAAGCAGGGGAAAGGTGGCTTTTAAGACAGGCACCTCTTTCGGACTGCGCGACGCGTGGTGCGCCGGCTATGACCCTGAGTACACCGTGGCGGTGTGGTTCGGAAATGCCGACGCGACAGGTTCTTTTGAACTGATAGGCGCAAAGGCCGCGGCGCCTTTTGTGATAGAAGTTTTTAATTCCCTTACAAGATACAATGACAGGTGGTTTCAGGCTCCAATCGGGGTGTCTTCGCGTGAAGTGTGCGCGCTCTCCGGAATGGTGCCGGGGGCGCACTGCGGGCGTGTGTATAAGGACATGTACATAGAGGGTGTTTCGTCATGGGAAAAATGCCAAATTCACACGGAAATATTTGTTAGAAAAGACAGCGGCAAAAGGGCAGACCCCGCTTCTATGAAGGACAAGCCTGAAGCATATAAAAAAATCAAGGTTGAAAACTGGCCCCCTGAAGCGGCGGCTTTTATGAGAAAAGGGGGGAAGCATTTAAGCAAAATACCGCCATATGCCGAAGGCGAAGGGCCGCAGGGCCCGGGAATGAAGCCTGTAATACTCAGCCCGGCTGACGGCTGCGTGTATGTAGTGGCTGCGAAAGATGAAAGCAGAGGGGTTCTCATAGAATTCAGCGCCGCGGTTGAGGGGGGCAATGAAAAGATTTATTGGTTCTTAAACGGAAAAGCGACGGCTACAGCAAAGGCTGACTCGCCGGTTTTTCTTTCGTTAAAGCCGGGGCTTTGGGAAGTAGCCGTACAGGACGGCAGAGGCGGGAATGCGCCTGTTGTGATAAGAGTGGAGCCGGAAAGATGAAAAAAACACTACTGATTCTGGGAGTTTTGTTTTGCGCTCCGCTTACAGCCTCTGATGATGTAAAAATCAGGCTTTTCAGCACGCTTGAAATAAAAAGCGCAACAGCGGCGGATTCCGGCGGGCAAAAGCAGGAGGCGCACGCCGGTCAAGGGGCAAAAGAGTTGTTCTCCGGCAGGCGCGGAGTTTACACGGTTGAGGCCGCGGGTGTCAGGGGCAGTTATCAGGGAAAACTCTCCTGCGAAACTCATAACGGGTTTTTACACATATTTCTTGAAACTGACATTGAGTATTATACGGCGCAGGTTCTGGCCTCTGAGGCTGATGACGGATTGTTCAATGAAAACTATGCCGAAGCGCTGGCCGTAGTGATACGTACTTACGCTTTTGAAAACAGGGGAAGGCACGGCAGTTACGATATGTGTGATTCAACCCATTGCCAGAAATTCAGGCATAAAAGAAACGCGCGGGATAAATGGAAAAAAATTACCGCTAAATCAGAGGGTTTGATTCTGCGGTGCAAGGGGGGGAAAGCGGCTTTTTTTGCAGCCTGCTGCGGAGGGTTTATAGAAACGCCTGAAAGTGTTTGGGGGGGGAGAAATGAAGAGGCAAGGCCTGATAATAAAGGGGGCGGTGATTTTTGCTCCGGGTATAAGTATTACACATGGGTAAAGAGGGTTGACGCGCATATGGCAGATAAGGCCCTGCAAAAGTTTTATCCGGGTAGAAAGGCTGAAGTTTTTGAAATAAGCGAAAGGTCAGCTTCGGGCAGGGCGCGCGTTTTTTATTTTGGCGGCGGTTTGAACGTGCCGGCTCAGGAATTTCAGCGCGAAATAGGGAGGCTTTTCGGCTGGGCAGCAGTACCGTCGCTGTTGTTTGACATACATCCCGATACGGGCGGATATATATTAAAAGGAAAAGGGCAGGGCCACGGGAGCGGGCTGTGTATGGCAGGCGCCTCCGCGATGGGGAAAGCGGGTTATAAGGCAGAAGAGATACTAAACCACTATTTCCCGTACTGTACTCAGGAGAAAATAAGTCCTAACCCCCTTTTTCAAAGGGGGGATAGGGGGGTAGTTAAGCTATAAGCTATAAGTGGGGAAAAGACAAGAGACAGAAGACAGAAGTTACTGCTCAAACTTTGCTTTAAAAATCTCCTTATACGCAGGCGGCAGTGTTATTTTTTTGCCTTCGCCTTTATTGTAAATGCTGTCTCATACAGTTTTTTTTGTACTTCCTTTCCTTGATTTTTCAAAACCCTGTGCTATACTTTAATTAATTAAAAGGCTGAGGGAGAGACGATGAATACAGACAAGCAGACAGAACTGCCCGTTAAAAAGTTTTGGCAGTCTTTTGAAAAGACAGGTTCTATTGCCGCGTTTCTGATATACAATGAAATCAGAAAAAAAGAGGAAAAAGAGCGGGAAATAAAGGTAAAAAAAGAGTAGACAAAGGCCTTTCTTTAAAGTATAGTATAAAAAAATCCGGGCAATGCCCGGTTTTTCATTTAAAATAAGGGAAAAAAATGGACACATCAGCAATAAAAGAAGCCATCCAAAAAGATGCCGCAGAGGTAAAAGACAGGAACACCCTTGCCCTTTTCAAGGCCAAATACACGGGTAAAAAAGGCCCTGTGACCGGGCTTTTCAGCTCGCTTAAAGATATAACGGACAAGGAAGAAAAAAAAGAAGCCGGCATGAAAATCAATGAGCTTAAAGTGCTGGTGGAGTCCCTCTACGAGCAAAAGGAAAAAGAGCTGCTCAACCTCAAAAAATCAGAGGAATTAAAAGGCATAGACGTTTCCCTGCCGGGTCTTGACATAGAGCGGGGCAGCGCCCATCCGCTGAGAATAGTGATGGACGAAATAAATTCCATATTCATGAAAATGGGCTTTTCAATAGAAGAGGGCCCGCAGATTGAGCTTGCGGATTACAATTTCGCGAAGCTCAACTTCCCGCCCGAGCACCCTGCCATGGATATGCATGACACTTTTCACGTTGACGATGAATATGTTTTGAGGACTCATACTTCGCCCATACAGATAAGGGCGATGTTAAAGCACAAACCTCCGCTAAAGATTATCGCGCCCGGCAGGGTTTTCAGGCGCGATGCGGTTGACGCATCTCACTCTCCGGTCTTCCATCAGGTAGAGGGCTTTATGGTAGGCGAGAATGTGAGATTCAGCGACTTAAAGGGAGTGCTTGATCTCTTCACAAAGGAAATTTTCGGCGGCGGGTTAAAGACCCGTTTCAGGCCGGGATTTTTTCCTTTTACCGAACCCTCGGCTGAAGTTGACGTACAGTGCGTAAACTGCAAAGGCAAAGGCTGCGGTATATGCAAGAACACAGGCTGGCTTGAGATACTCGGAGCCGGCATGATACACGTCAATGTTTTCAAGGCCGTAGGTTACGACAGCGATAAGTACACGGGTTTTGCTTTCGGAATGGGAGTCGAGAGGATAGCGATGCTCAAATACGGCATCAGCGATCTGAGGCTCTTTTACGAAAACGACCTGCGTTTTATCAAGCAGTTCGGATGAAGGCGGCAGCGGCAGCCCTCATTTTCGCGTGCGTTGTGATTCTTGTTTTAACCCGCAGGTATATGGCCTCTGCGGCCGGCAAAGCCGCCGGAGAGTACACCTCAAACATCACTCTTATGATTTTCCGCGCTTCGGGGGAAATCAACAAATCAGAGATCACAAAAGTCACCGCCATAACCGCAGCGTTTTTTCTGGCGCTTTTTCTTCTGACGTTAAACCCTATTGTGCTCCTTTTGGGGGTGCCCGCCTGCCTGTTAGTGCCGAAAACGTATATAAAAAGAAAAGAGGCGGCATACACCGCGCGCTATATGGAAGACCTCCCGGGATTTATTGACCTTCTTATTTCAAACCTGCGTGCGGGGCTGAGTATAACGCGCGCGATGCAGGCAATAGGCGAAAAGGACAAAGGCCCGGTAGGCAATGAGATGAGGCTTATCACAAAAAAGACCGGGCTGGGAAGGCCGGTCAAAGAAGCTTTAAGCGAGCTTTCGGCAAGAGTGCCGGGCCGTGAAAATGAGATTATGGTTTACGCCCTTACAACCGCGCTTGATACCGGAGGCAACATCGCCGAGGTGCTGGAAGGCATATCTGCAACCATAAGGAAGCGTGAAGAAATAAAACGCGAGGTGAAATCCCTTACCTCGCAGGGAGTTTTGTCGGGCATAATAATAGGCGCGCTGCCGTTTTTTCTCGCAGGCGCAGTCATGATGATTGACCCTGAATTCATGAAGCCGATGTTTGAAACCACCATAGGTAAGATGCTGATTATTGCTGCGCTCTGTATGGAAGCGCTCGGGGCGTTTTTTATCAGCAGGATAACGGCGGTGAAATCGTGACAGCGGCTGCGGTTTTGTTGGCGGCTCTTGCAGCGGCAGCGGCTGCGGCAGCGGCGGCTATAGTAATGATGAGAAGCGCGGGGCTTGCTGCCATAAGAGGCAGCGGTAAAAACAGCGGGTTAAAGGAAAAAATATCCTCGTTTATAGCAAGAATATCGGTATTTAACAGGAAGATTTGCACAAATAAATATGCGGAATCAGTCAGGGAAAAAGCGCAGAAAATAAACCTTGAGCAGTCGCTTGATGCGGGGGTGCTCTTATTCTACAAACAGGCCGCATCATTTCTTTTATTTGCGCTGACCGCGCTGCTCATTGAGGATATCCCTCTCGCGGCCGCGGCGGCAGCTGCGGGTTTTTTCCTGCCTGACGCTGTTTTGTCATCAAAGGTCAGGGAACGGGAGGCAAAGATACTTTCAGAGCTTCCCGACTGCCTTGACCTCATAGCCGCGGGCGTGGAAGGCGGGCTCTCGCTTACGGCGTCAGCCGCCGGGTACTCTGAAAAGAGCAGGGGCGAGCTGGCGTATGAGCTCTCACTGGCCGCAAAAAGCATGAAACTCGGCAGGGGGTTTTCGGAATCTATGGAAGAGCTGGACAAAAAACTGGGATTAAAGGAGATAACAGCTTTTGTGAACGCAATGTCGCAGGCGGAAAAATCAGGCGGCAGCGTAAAGGCGATCATAAAGGCGCAGGCTGAGGAAAGCCGCGCGAGGCGTTTTCAGGAGATGAAGAAAAAAGCCCACGAAGCGCCGGTAAAACTGCTCATCCCGCTGCTTATATTCATATTTCCCGTTGTTTTCATAGTGTTGTTCGGGCCGGTCATACTGCGCCTGATGCAGGGGATGTGATGAAGCTTTATCTAAACTCCAAAGAAACCGCGATTAATGTAAAAAAAGCCGAAGGGCTGTTTCAAAGAGCGGCCGGGCTAATACCATTAAAGAAAATGAAAGATAATGAATGCCTCGTTTTTGACAGGTGCAATTCAATACACACCTTTTTCATGCGTTTTCCCATTGATGTTGTGTTTTGTTCCGCTGACGGCGTTGTGACTTCCGCCGTGCGGGTTGTCAAACCATGGCGCTTTGCGTTTGACTTCAAAGCGTCTTTCACGGTAGAATTACAAAGTGGGCTTGCAGAGGGGCTTGGAATAAGAGAGGGATGCATCATAAAATTTAATTAAGGGGCACCGTGATGGCCAAGACTCCGCTTGTCTCCTCAAAGCTCGACCTGGTATTTAACCATAAAGATACAGAAATTTCATATGACCCGTCAAATACATTCCATCAGGTTACTTTTTCCTACAATTTCGAAAAAGAGCTGCATGATTTCATTGATTCACTGGCCGGCCTGTGTTTTACGGACGATAAGTTCAGAGAGTTTGGAACCCTGCCTGCGGATTTCAACATGACGTCGCTTTATTTTGACATGCTGAGGGACTTTCCGAGGCTGCCCTGGGATAGCTACAACCGCTGGTACTACGAGCGCAAAGCGAGGTTTGCAGGGGTTTTCAGGGAGCTGATTCTAAATGCAATCAGCACCGAAAAAGATGCCGGGATAAAAGGGTTTGAGTTTTTTGCCTGGGCCGCCTCGGGCACGCTTGCCGCCCTGATGACGGACGAGTATTTTATGAAACATTTTGAAAAACTTAAAATAATGAAAGAAACCCTCGTTTACATAATTTCGCGGGCGCTGGAAACCGTTTTTTTTGAGGTTTACGCGGATTCGTTTGTTGACAAGTACAGGGCGGAGAAGACGGGCGCTGACAAGAAACGCATAGAGCCGCTTACCTCGCGCTACTGCCTCGTATATTATGACCAGGCAGACAGGACGCACATAGAAAAAATGATTTTCTCAAGGGATTCGGTAATATCAATAGAAAGAGAAACAGCCAACGGAATAATGAGCGCGCTTGAAGAAACCGTTGCCGTTTCAAAAAGGGTGGAGCGCAGGGATACTCCGTTTAACGTATATGCTGATTTTCATAACATAAGGTTTATTCTTGCCGGAAAAAAAGACAGGAAGATATTTATAAAAAAGTGCAGAAAAAACAGGGGGCTTAGCAGGGCTGTGGCCGCTCATAGGGAGAAAAAGATGATTTTTAAGGCTGTGACAGCGCTTGCGGCCTCGAGCCCTTCGCAGGAGCTGTTGAATGTAATACGCCATCCTGAAGTGATAAACGATATGTTTGACGAGAAAAAAGCGCTTGTGTATATTTTAAAGGCGCTGAAATCAATGAAAAAAACGGATGCGGACACGCTCGCGCAAAAGGTCAAAGAATCCTATTCCCGTGTCGAGCGCAGCACCAACAGGTTTTTTAACACGCTGAGCAGCGGCTCCTATGAAAAGGCGCTGGCTGCGGCAGCGGAGGATTTCTCGCTTTACTTAAGGATAATAAAGGAATATACCGAAGTCAGGAAACGTTTCGGGAGAAGAAGCGCCTACGGTGAAGAACTCTCCGGCATAAAGATACTGCGGCAGGGGGAGATAAAGAACATACTGGACGAAGAAACAGGAGTCGCGCGCGACGAACTCGTCCCGATACCCGTTGACAAAAAAACAAGGATAGAGAATCTTTTTGAAGAGGGCAATATTTTTTATCTTAAGCCGGACGCGCCTATGTACGCTTCCGCAGGCGGCGCCAAGAGGGGGAAGAAATTCTTTATGTTTGCAGACCTCAGGAATTCAACGGAAACGACAATGAAGCTTACAAAGGATACGGCCGGATTTCTAACCCCCTACCTCAACACTGTTTACAGCGTGTCTAAAAGCCAGGCCGGAAGCGAGATTTATTTTGCAGGGGACGGGTACGCTGCGCATTTTAATTCTGCGGCCGACTGCCTGAGGACGTGCTATATGATACACGCGGAATTTGCAAAGTTAAGGCGTGACGCGGCCGGAAAACTGAAGGAAAAAGAAAAGGAACTTTTTAAGAAACTGGTGCAGGGGAAAATTATTGACGAAAATTACACGGTCAGAGTTACCGCCGCCGCAGGAGGGGAATACAGCGAAGACGTAAATGATTTTATCAGGCTCGCGGAAAAAAACCCCGGCATCAACATGATGGATGCGGTAAACCTGGTTGCCAAAGAATACTCCATGCCTATGGTGGAAATAGGAATAGGTATTACAATGGGGGAGCTTTTCGTCGCGGTAATAGGCGAAGGGGAGGTGAGGTTCAACATAGTGCTCTCGCCGAGCCTGACACAGGCGGCGAGGATATCGGGTTCAAATAATGAAATTAAGGAATATCTTGAAAAACTGTACGGCATAAAAAACATGCCGAGAAAAGCATATGCCAGGGAAAAGAAACTTTTTAACCAGGGTGTGGTCATAACCGCTGATGTGTTTGACACGCTGAGAAAAGAGGTGCAGATGGAAGCGGTAAACGCAAAAGCGGCGGGGCTTTCGTTTGACTCGTACTACTATTTTGACAGCGTCGTTAACAGGTACATATGCATGTCAAAACTCGAAGATACCATAGTGCTGAAGGGGATAGAGGGAGAGGTCGAAGTCTTCGAAGTCTTCACTCCCGCAGCCCAAACCGACGGTTTCATAAACGATTATCTAAAAAAACGTTAAGTTTTACAGCTTTTTCTACCCCCTTTGCCCGGAAAGGGGGGCAGGGGGGATTTGCCTTTGTAGTACCGTGTCTTTTTGTCTTTCTGTCCTTGTGCGCAGGCGGCAGTGTCATTTTTTTGCCTTCGCCTTTATTGTACGCGTAGCAGCATTCGGAGTCTTGCAGTCAATCCTTGTCCAAGCTCGCGCGAAGTATCGTGTCACAAAAATAAACAGTGCCTGCAATAGTCACGTTGTAAAGGCGCGGCCATAGTGAGCTATAGGCTATGCAAAAAAATAACACATCCACCCTTACCGTCCGCCGTTGTTGTCCTAACCCCCTTTGCTTCGGAAAGGGGGGCAGGGGGGATTTGCCTTTGTAGTACCGTGTCTTTTTGTCCTGTGTCTTCTTGGAACTTTGTTTTAAAGGCTTATTTTGTGTTGACAATTACCCCCCTCAAATATATTATGTTTTAAGCTTTTTTTGTCATTTCATGTACTTGAGATTTATTCCCGGCATATATACCGCTCGCGATGAGGGTATCAGTAATCGCTCGGGTATAATCAGCTGTAGCGCTCTTCAAAATATCGCGCACATCTGATTAGGTGGGGCAGGGCCGGCTGAAGGGCTTGCCGGCAAAGCCCAAGGTTGGTGAAACATATTAGAATGTGCCCGGCTCTTAGGCCATGGCACGATGCTTCATGCTCAGTAGGCGCCGGCTTTAGCCGGCGAACTGAGCTACGGTAGCGTTCTTGACAATCGTAATCTTGAAACTTAACAGTGGATTTATACCCAACACAATAGGTGGGGCAGTAGCTCAGTTGGGAGAGCATCAGGCTGGCAGTCTGAGGGTCGTCGGTTCGATCCCGATCTGCTCCACCATTAAAATGTTTCACAGAAATAGAGAGCGGAAGGTGCGGTTCGCGCGTGCGAAGGACAGCACGCACTGTATTCCGTAAGCCTCGGGAAAACCTCGGCAACGGACTACAGTCCCGATCTGCTCCACCATTAAAATGTTTCACAGAAATAGAGAGCGGAAGGTGCG
>CAYGHG010000015.1:0-11893 GCA_964349515.1 uncultured Spirochaetia bacterium | reverse complement strand
CCGTAAGCCTCGGGAAAACCTCGGCAACGGACTACAGTCCCGATCTGCTCCACCAAAAAAATCCTCTTAAGAGGATTTTTTTGAAAGTAGAAAGTAGAGAAATATCATCCTCCAATCCTCCAAAGGCGGGAAAAATGGCAAAGAAGTCAAAGGCAGCTGCAAATACAAAAAAAGTAAAAGTTGACGCGGGAGTTATTACTACCGTGATACAGGGTGCTGTTATGGGCACTGCAAATGTCATTCCCGGGGTCTCCGGCGGGACTTTTGCAATCATTATGGGAATACTTGAGCGGCTGCTAAATGCCGTTAAATCATTTAATAAGACGGCGCTTGACCTTGTTTTAAAGAAAAAATTCTCCGAATTCGCCAAACACACCGATCTTTTCTGGCTTATGCAGCTGGGTTTTGGAATGGCGGCGGCGATAGTGAGCCTCGCGAAAATACTTGAATATCTTTTTGACAAGCACCAGGTCCTTGTATGGGCCTTCTTTTTCGGGCTTATAGCTGTATCTGTATTTTTTGTGGGTAAGACGGTTAAAAAATGGACTCCCGCAGTAATGGCACTTTTTGCGGCAGGCGCAGCGGTGGCCGTGGGTTTTTCGATGCTCTCGCCCGCTGTTGAGAACGCCAACCCGCTTTACATATTTTTTTGCGGGATGATTGCCATTTCGGCAATGATACTGCCGGGGCTGTCGGGCTCTTTTGTGCTGATAATAATGGGCAATTACGAACTGATAGTCATTAACGCAATAAGCAACATGAGGCTTGAGATACTGATACCGTTCGCGTTTGGCTGCGGCGCCGGAATAATAGTGTTTTCATATTTCCTGTCCTGGCTGCTGAAAAAATTCCGGGACGGTACAATTTCCATGCTTACCGGCTTCATACTGGGCTCGCTCATAATGATTTGGCCGTGGAAGACCGCTGTTTATAAACTCGATTCTCTCGGGCAGATGCTCGTAAAAAAAGGGGAGCCTGTAATACAGGGTTATGACAGGTTCATACCTGATTCTTTAAACGGCGAAGTACTGGCTGCTGTCGTGTTTTGCGTAATCGGCGGCGTGATAATCTGGCTGGCTGAAAAATATGCCGGAAAGAAGGCTTAAAAATGTATTTTCAGGACCTCATATTTACCCTTCAGGATTACTGGAAAAAAAAGGGATGCATAATAACCCAGCCCTATGACATGGAAAAGGGGGCGGCGACTTTTTCCCACTCCACTTTTTTCCGCTCGCTTGGGGATAAGCCGTGGAACGCGGCATACATAGAGCCGTGCCGCAGGCCCAAAGACGGGCGCTATGGTGAAAATCCAAACCGCTTCCAGCACTACTACCAGTACCAGGTAATAATGAAGCCCTCGCCGGAGAACATACAGCAGCTTTATCTTGAGAGCCTTGAGGCCATAGGAATAAAATTAAACGAACATGACATAAAATTCAACGAAGACGACTGGGAGTCGCCTACGCTCGGAGCCTCGGGTTTGGGCTGGCAGGTGTGGCTTGACGGGCTTGAGATAACGCAGTTTACATATTTTCAGCAGATGGCGGGGATTACGCTTAACCCCATATCCGCCGAACTCACATACGGGCTTGAGCGTATTGCAATGTACATTCAGGGTGTTAAAAGCGCCTTTGACCTTAAGTGGAACGAAAACGTGACTTACGGTGACGTGTTTTTGGAAAACGAAAAGCAGTTCTCGGCATACAATTTTGAGCACGCGGATACCGCGATGATGTTTGAGGTACTGAATAAGTATTACGCCGAGGGAAGCTCGCTCGCATCAAAAGGCCTGCCCATACCTGCCTATGATTTTGTTTTAAAAATTTCCCACCTGTTTAACCTGCTTGACGCAAGAAAAGCCATATCTATCGCCGACAGGCCTTCGTTCATAAAAAAAATCAGGGATCTCGCCAAAGCGTGCGCCGAGGGTTATATTGAAAAAACAGCGGAGGCGGCAAAATGAGCGAGTTTCTTTTTGAAATAGGTTTTGAAGAGCTTCCCGCAGATTACCTGAAACCCGCCGCACAGCAGTTAAAAGATGATTTTGAAAAACTGCTTACGGAAAAAAGAATAAAAGCAGAAAAAACGGCCGTCACCTATACGGTGAGGCGTTTCGTGCTTACCTCGGAAAATATGGCGGCTTCACAGGAAGATGTGTCGCAGGAAAAAAAGGGCCCTCGCCACGACATAGCATATAAGGAAGGAAAGCTGACTGACATAGGGAAGAAATTCCTGGAATCCAACAAAATAAAAGAAGACGGGATTAAGATAAAGGAAGAAAAAGGGCAGAAATACCTGTACGCCGACATATTTGAAAAAGGAAGGCCCTCAAAAGAAATTCTGGCAGAAAACCTGGCTGCCCTCATAAAAGGCCTTAAATTTCCGAAAGTAATGACCTGGGATTCGTCGCTTGTCACTTTCGCGAGGCCGCTTCGCTGGATTGTCTGCCTTTTGAACGGCGAGATTGTGGATTTTTCATACGGCTCTGTCAGATCCGGTGTTAAAACAAGGCTCCATAAATTCCTGCACCGCAACGCAGAGGCTGATGTTAAAAATACCGCAGGCTATTTTGAAACCATGAAAAAGAACGGTTTGCTTTTATACCAGCAGGAGCGCAAAGACGCAATCATAAAAGAAACAGAAGCCCTGCTTTTAAAAGAGAACCTGAAAATACTTCCTGACGAGGGGCTGCTTGAAATGCTGGCAAGCTCGGTTGAGTCAGTATCGGTCATGAAAGGCGAATTTGACGAGAAATATCTTTTCCTCCCTGACAAGGTCATAATAACCGCGATGCGCGAGCACCAGAGGTATTTTGCGGTCGTTAAAGCGGACGGCTCTTTTACCAACAGTTTTATAAACGTGCGCGATGGCGGGCTTGAGAACGCTGATTTTGTGGTAAAACAGCACGCAAAGGTGCTCTTTTCAAGGCTCAACGACGCGGAGTTCTTTTACAAGGAAGATTTAAAAGAGCCGCTTTCATCTTTTACCCCGAGGTTAAAGGAAGCGGTATTCATAACGGGCTTAGGCACCATGTTTGAAAAAACGCAGAGGATTGCGGAACTGGCATCAGGAGTGGGGGAGGATCTTGGAAAATGCGACACAGCAGCACTTGTGAAGGCCGCGGAGATATGCAAGTCAGACCTGATGACAAATATGGTGGGAGAGAAAGAGTACGTGGGGCTGCGCGGATTCATGGGCGGCGTTTACCTCAAAGCGCAGTCTGCGGATGAAAGGGTATGCAAAGCCGTAAGCTCTCACTATTACCCCAATGCCGCGGGTGACAGGCTGCCTGAAACCTCCGAGGGCATAGCGCTCAGCATTCTTGACAAAATTGACAACGTGACGGGATTTTTTGCCGCGGGTTTTAAGCCTACCGGCAGCAAGGACCCTTACGCGGTAAGACGCCAGGCTCTGAACATAATATACATGATACTTGAAAAGGAACTTGATTTTGACCTCTCAAAACTCATAG
This sequence comes from uncultured Spirochaetia bacterium, assembly GCA_964349515.1. Classification (GTDB taxonomy): domain Bacteria; phylum Oederibacteriota; class PGYV01; order PGYV01; family CAYGHG01; genus CAYGHG01. The sequence continues at coordinate 8,421 of CAYGHG010000015.1, read as the reverse complement.
ACGCTTCGGTGCAGCTGTATGATAAACAGCTTGGCAAGTCTGCCGATGGTGCCGAATTAAAGGATTTCTTCAGGCAAAGGGAACTCAATTACTTCAAAGACAGGCAGATTGACTATGATATAGCCAATGCGGTCCTGACAGGCACCGGGATAAACATAATGCGCGATTTTAAAAAGGGTGCTGTTCTGTGCGGGGCGAGGAAAAAAGAGGGTTTCAATGAAACAATATTCTCGCTGAGCAGGATTAACAACATACTGCCCAAAGACTACAGCCCTGCTGCGGTTAATCCGGGGCTTTTTGAAGATGTAAGTGAAAAGGCGCTTTATGAAAAAGCGCAGGAGGCAAAGCCTGTTTTTGAATCCGGGTTTAAATCAGCGGATTTTGAGGGGTGCCTTTCCATAATAGAAGGGCTGAAACCCTTCGTAGATTCTTATTTTGACAAAGTGCTTGTAAACGCGGAGGATGCGGATAAAAAGAGCAACAGGCTGAACACCCTTGCTTTTATAAAGTTGTTTTTATATCAGTTTGCGGATTTTTCAAAAATAGTAATAGACAGAAAATAAAGGGGAGGTATTACAAATGAGCAGCGCAGCAGCGGTAAATGATTCAAATTTTGAAGCGGAAGTGATTAAATCATCTTTGCCCGTACTTGTGGATTTTTGGGCCGAGTGGTGCAACCCGTGCAAGATGATTTCGCCGATGATAGACAAGATGGCAAAAGAGTACGAAGGAAAACTCAAGGTTTTAAAGATGGATGTTGACTCAAACTCAAACGTGCCCTCGGCCCTCGGCATCAGGTCCATCCCGACGCTTGTGTTTTACAAAAACGGCGTGATGGCGGAGCAGGTAGTGGGCGTTGTTTCTGAAGCGCAGTTAAAACAGGTAATTGAGAAAGTCATAGCCAAATAAACCAAACATAAAAGAACAGGAAAAAACAATGACAGCAGATATAGCGGCAAACACAGCCGCGGCCGCGTCAAACGGCGACACGCATTCCCTCGTAATGAGCATACTGTTTCAGCTGCTTGTGGTATTTCTTGCCGCAAAAGCGGTTGGTTTTGTTTTTAAAAAACTTAAACAGCCTGTTGTGGTGGGGGAACTTCTAACAGGCGTGATCATGGGGCCTTACGTCCTGAATTTCCTGCAGTTAAACGACCCCCACATGCACGTAACATTTGAAGTCATCGCGGAAGTGGCGGTTGTGATACTGCTGTTTTTAATAGGGCTTGAAACAAAACTCTCTGATATGGCAAAAGTCGGGTGGAAATCTTTTTGGGTGGCTATGGCAGGCGTATTTTTTCCTTTCATACTGGGATTTGTTTATATGAAATCAACCGGGACAAACGACCTGCGTTCGCTTTTTATGGGCGCGGTAATGGTCGCGACTTCTGTCGGCATAACAGCCCGTATCCTGAAAGAACTTGATTTCCTGTCTGCTGACGTCAGCAGGATAATTCTCGGCGCGGCGGTAATAGACGACATACTCGGGCTCATAGTGCTGTCGGTTTTAAGCGGTATGGCTGAAACTCATAAAATATCAGCAGGTGTAGTAGGAATAACCCTCGCCCTTATAATAGTTTTTGTACTGATATTCACGTTAGGCGGGGTTCACGTAAACAAAAAGTATGGTTTTCATATAGGTAAAATAAGCCTGAGAAACGCGCCGATAATAGCCGCTGCAATTGTATGTTTTACGTACGCAATGGTAGCCAGCAAGATAGGCCTTGCCGCGATAGTGGGCGCTTTTATGGCGGGCGTGGTAATGGCCGAAAAGGAAACAGAGTTTGAGATAAAGGAAAAAATAGAGGTAATAGACGACCTGATAGGGGTATTTTTCTTTGTCATCATGGGGGCAAAGGTAAACATACACGCTTTTGCCGAGCCTGCGGTGCTGGTTGCGGGGCTTACGATAACAGTTCTTGCGTTTGCGGGGAAGTTCATAGGATGCGCGCTTCCTGTTATGGACATGGGGATAAAGAAGGCTTCTTTCATAGGCATGGGTATGGTGCCGCGCGGCGAGGTGGGCATAATCATAGCGGCCTACGCGCTGTCAAAAGGGGTAATAGACGACAGGCTCTACGGGGTCGCCATATTGATGGTGCTTATCACCACGTGCCTGCCGCCGTTTATAATGGAGCCGATGATCAAGGCGCTGAAAAAAACAGAGACAAAGGGTTAAGAACAAAAAGGCTTAAGAACATAAAACAGCGGGGGCTTAAAGCCCCCGCTCTACAAGAACTTCCCAATTTACCAATTTACATTTACCAATTTACATTCCTGTTTCGCTTGACCTAAAGCGCCGCTAAGTAGTATATTATCTCATATATCATTCAGGAGGTTTTTATGTCTAAATCAAAGAAAAAAGAGGTTGTAAGGGATGCCGTGCACTGGCACGCCCTAAATGCTGAAGCGGTTCTGGAAAAGCTCGGCTGCAAAAACACCGGGCTTACCACGGCCGAGGCGGATGAGAGGCGCGCGAAATACGGTTCAAACACACTGCCGCTGAGAAAGCCGCCCTCGGTTTTTGTAATTTTCCTAAAACAGTTTTTAAGCCCGCTGATTTATGTACTTATCGCCGCGGCAGTGCTTGCAATAATTGTCGGTGATGTCAAGGATGCCTTTTTCATTTTTTTGGTAATTACTATAAATGCCGTCATAGGCACATACCAGGAGTTTAAGGCGGAACAAAGCGCTGCGGCCCTTCAAAGCATGATAAAAGTAAAAGCTGTGGTCAGGCGCGACGGGCATAAAAAAGAGATAGATTCAACAGACCTTGTGCCGGGCGACATTGTTTATGTGGAGTCCGGCAGTAAAGTGCCGGCAGACATGCGCCTGCTGGAAACCAACAGCCTGGAAATAGATGAGGCTTTTTTAACGGGCGAATCAATGGCTGCACTAAAAAATACGGAGGTTCTGCCGGCTGACAAAGGCGTAAGCGACAGGTTAAACTGCGGTTTTGCAGGGGCGGCAGTTACGAAAGGCCGCGGCATGGGCGTAGTCACGCAGACAGGGCTCTCAACCGAAGTAGGCAGAATAGCCGAAACAGTCACCGAAGAGGCGGGCTCAAAGGCGCCGTTGATTATCAGAATGGAAAAATTCAGCAGCCAGATAAGCGTCATAGTGCTTTTGTGTGCGGCTGTTGTGGCCACTTACCTTATAATGAAAGGCAACCCGATGCATGACGTGTTTTTTCTTGCGGTTGCGCTTGCGGTGTCCGCCATACCGGAAGGGCTGCCGGTCGCGCTTACAGTCGCGCTTTCGGTCGCCACGCAGAGGATGTCAAAGAGAAACGTAATAGTCAGAAAGCTTACCGCAGTTGAAAGCCTGGGAAGCTGCACATACATAGCAAGCGATAAGACAGGAACGCTGACGGTAAACCAGCAGACAGTGCGCGAAATTTTGTTTCCTTTCGGCAGGTCGGTTGCGGTCACGGGTGAGGGTTACAATGACAGCGGCAGCCTGGAAGAGACAGGCGCAAAATATGAAGTGAAAAAAGGCAGCCCTGAAGAGGTTCTGCTGGCATCAGTGATGCTGTGCAATGAAGGCATGCTTGAAAAGGAAAACGGGAAATGGGTGAATTACGGGGACGCTATGGATGTAGCGCTGCTGTCTCTGGGGCTTAAAGCGGGGCTCTCTCAGCCGCAGGTGCAGGCGGATCATCCATCAGCGGGGGACATACCGTATGAATCGGAAAAAAAATATGCCGCGAAATTTTTTACAAAAGATGGAAAACTTAATACCGCGGTAAAGGGCGCTGTTGAGACCGTGGCTTCGTTCTGTGAATATGAATATGATGAAAGCGGAAAAAAAGTAAAGATTGACCGTGCAAAAATAGAAAAGCAGTCGCTTGATCTGGCGTCAAAAGGCTACAGGGTGCTTGCAGCGGCAGGCGGCGAAGTAACGGGAGGCGCTGTGGAATCCTCGCTTAAAGGCCTTGTGTTACTGGGGCTCATAGGTTTCATAGACCCGCTCAGGCCGGAGGCAAAGGCCGCAGTCATGAAGTGCCGCGAGGCCGGCATAGAAGTAGCAATGGTGACAGGCGACCACCCGGTAACGGCTTTTGCCATAGCAAAAGAGCTGGGAATATGTGAAAAGGAATCCGAGGTAGTCACCGGCAGACAGCTTGAAGATATCGGCGACCCGATGAGCGCGGAGTTCATAAAAGTTGTGAGGTCTTCGCATGTTTTTGCGAGGGTAGCTCCGATGCAGAAACTGCAGATAGTGGACGCTTTAATCAGGGCAGGACACTTCGTAGCGGTAACAGGTGACGGCGTAAATGATGCGCCTGCGCTCAAGAAAGCAAATATAGGCGTGGCCATGGGCTCGGGCACCGATGTAGCCAAAGACACAGGCTCGATGATAGTAACTGACGACAACTTCGCTTCTATCGTAGCGGGTGTGGAAGAAGGACGGTTTGCCTACGATAACGTAAGAAAGGTTATATACCTGCTGATATCAACAGGTGGGGCTGAGATAATACTGTTCTTCCTTGCGCTGGCATTTACTTCGCACTTCTTTGACGGCAGGATTGAACCGCCATTAATTGCCATACAGCTGCTGTGGCTTAACCTGGTCACAAACGGCATACAGAGCGCGGCGCTTGCTTTTGAGGGCGGCGAAGACGGTGCCATGAAAAAGAAACCAAGAAAACCTTCAGAAGGAATATTTAACCCCCTAATGATACAGCAGGCGCTGGTATCCGGTCTTGTTATGGCTTTGTCGGCTTTTGCGGTGTGGTATTACCTGCTTGCGAGCGGTGTTGAGACCTATACAGCGAGAAACATTACACTGCTTCTGATGGTACTGCTTGAAAACGTGCACGTATTTAACTGCAGGTCTGAGACGGTTTCCGCGTTCAAAGTAAAAATAAGCAAAAACTACCTGCTGGTGGGAAGCGTTATAATTGCCCAGGGCATACACGTGGCAAGCATGCAGATACCGTTTATGCAGTCACTGCTAAGAATAGAGCCGGTGAAGTTGAAAGAGTGGCTTATAGTGGCGGGTATGGCGCTTGTGCTTCTTTTCGCAATGGAGATATTTAAGGCGGTAAAAAGAGGGCTCGCCGGGAAAACTGCGGCAGCCTGACATAATAAGGGGATATATGGGGCAGAACGTAGTTGTCATAGCGGCCGGCATTGCAGGAGTGGCGGTAATAGGTTTTATTGACCACTTTACGGGAACCGCGCTTGATGTGTCTGTCCTGTATCTCATACCTGTTGCGTTTACTGTCTGGTTTGCCGGCAGAAAAAGGGCATTTCCTGTATCTGCTTTTGCAGTGATTTTATGGGAAATTGGGGAGATGTCAGTATACAGGGGGACGGAATTCACTTTGGTTTTGGTTATGAATACTGTTCTGAGGCTTTTGTTTTTTATTTTAGCGATTTATCTTATTTCCAAACTTAAATCAGAGCTTGACAAGGAAAAATATCTCGCAAGAACGGATTCCCTGACAGGCGCCGTGAACAGGCGCGCTTTTTTTGAAAACCTTGAGCAGGAGATAAAAAAACATTCCGGCAGCGGGCGGCCTTACAGCCTGCTGTATTTCGACATAGACAATTTTAAAAAAATTAATGATACGCACGGACACAGGCACGGAGACAGGGTGTTGTCGCACGCTTCCGCGATCATGACTGCGCGCGCCGAAGCGCGGGGAGGGACCTTTGCGAGGATCGGAGGGGACGAGTTTGCAATAATACTTCCCGATGCGGATGAAAAAAAGTGTGCGGAGTTTATATCAAATGTCCGCGGCGAACTTTACTCATTTGGCGGCGTGCTGAAAGGCGTTACATTCAGCTTTGGCGTGGTGGTGGTAAAAGGAAAACACCCTGAAGGCGCTGAAGAATTACTTCACAAAGCCGACGAGCTGATGTATGATATTAAGAAGAAAAGCAAGGATGCCGTGCACATAGAAATAATTTAAGGAGGAATATTCATGGGACACATGCTTAAAAGCATTGAAGAAGCAAGGGAGTATTTTAACAGGGCTGCGAAGACCTGCCAGCCGGGGAGCGTCATACTTTATCATAACCAGAGAAAGACAGTTATGAGCCTGCTGAAAGAAGCGGCGCAGGCCTCGGGCAAGGTTTTGATTGAGAAGGACCTAACGCTTCTTGCAAATGAAAAAATAGGCACGTCTATGTTTGAGAATAAAATTCCAAAATGGATCGAAGGGGTTTATAACCCGGCGAATAAAAACGGAACTATTTTTTACATGAGGGAGTTCCACTACGCGTCTGACAGCGTAAAAAACGACGCAATGAACGTAATAATAAATATGGAAGTGGAAGGCCAAAAGTTTCCGCCCAATACGCTTGTCATACTCGGAGTGCTGGATACGGATGACATGACGGCGTCTATCAATAAAGCGCATAACGTGATGTTTTATAGGGAGATTTAAAACTTAAGCCAAAAGACAGAAGACACGAGACAAAAATAAAAATAAGTCCCCCAAAAAGAGGGGATTTATTTTTATGGAAACTTGACATAAAACTTAACAACGAGTATAATCTCTATGAATTCTGTTTTGAGATAAAAATCAGGAGAAGGGAAGCATGAAAAAAAACGCTAAAAAGTGCCTGTTTACAGCTGTTTTTGCGGTTTTTTTCATGCCTTACATAGTCAGCGCGGCCTGCAGCCCCACTTCGGTTCAGATGTGTGTTGCAATAGACGATGTGGCTGATGTCTGGATAAACGATTCTTATATCGGACAGTTCAATTACGTTAACTGGGATCAGACCGGAGTTTACCCCACTTGTGTTACAATTACACCTTCGCTTCTTCAGGAGACGGGAAATATAATAGCAATTAAAGTCAGAAATACTGCCTGTTGTGAAATATGGGGCAGCTGGTCCATACAGGCGTTTTGTTCGGACGGTTCTAACGCCTGCCTGACAAGTGATGACCCGGGTATGAGGCTTTATCCGGTGCTTACCCCTTCAATAAGCCCGCCGCCTGTTGACGGCTCGGGAAATGAGTGGTGGGAGATTCCTTACGCTGATACCGGTATTGCGCCGTGGCAGGATGCGGTTGTTGATACCGGAACCATATACGGCAAACTGATTTACGACCCGTGTACGGGGAGCAGGCTTCAGCCTTTGTCCTATGATTCGGGGGGTAATGCAGACCTTCCTGACATGCACATTTATATGCGCCAGCCATTCAGTCTTACTCCCGTACCGACCCTGCCTCCTCCGAGTTTTACAATATCTAAATCAGTAATAGGCGCGACAACCGGAATAAATACAAACGACAGGGTGACTTATCAGCTTGTAGTGTGCAACACAGGCACATATATCCAAGGGGACGTGGCTTTTACCGACGACCACCATAACGGTTTTTCATTTGACGGGCCGCATGGAGGCGACTGCAGCGGATACGGAGACGGCAGTTTGTGTATGCAGGGCGGCAGTGGTATTTTTACAGGCAAGTGGATGCGCGGCTTTGAGGGGCAGTCCTGTGTTACAATAACAGCGCGCGTTGTTGACTACTGGGTGGACTCGTCTGAGTGGTGCCAGGTAAGGGACAACGTAGCATCCATCACATGGGCGGGAGGCACGCCTGCTGTTACTTCTGAAGTGGTAAACGTGACGATGTACTGCCCGGGCACTCCCACACCGACGAGGACAAGGACGCCGACGAGGACTATTACTTTGACACACACGTTTTCTCCTACTGTGACCGTAACGCTTACTCAGACTGTTACATCTACAAGGACGAGGATACCGACATACACCCACAGCCCTACGCCGTATCCGACAAATCATACGAGGACCGCCACGCCGTCCATAACAAGAACAGTGACGCTGACAGTTACTCCGACATTTACAAGAACAGCCACGCCTACAGTTACCCAGACATGGGTAAATGCTGTTGTTTTGGTCAAATCACAGGACAGGGATACTGTCCCGCTCGGGGAGACTGTGCAGTACTGTATTGAGTTTACAAATGCTGGTGAGAATCCGGCTACATTTAACATTTGGGATACGATACCCGGGCCTCTTGATTTTTTATACTGCACAGAGAACTGCACAGGCCCTGTGACTTATGACACCGGCCCGCTTGCAGACCAGTGCCCGGGAAGCCCGGGGAATGACTGCAGGGTTATTAATTGGACTTTCACGGGAGTGCCTGCCGGAGCAACGGGTTCGGTATGTTTCTGGGTATTGGCAGCGCGTCTGCAGTCAGTTGAGTTTGAAATCCTGCCGGGTAGTTTTTATGCGTACATAAGAGAAATCGGTATATTAAATGAGAATCGTCTCAAAACTGCGACAGAATTAGTGCATTACTACATTCGAAGAAGTCAAATAGAGGGTAGTTGACAAATAATTTCAGATTTTGAAACAAAAAAACACTCAATCCAGCCAAAAACAATAAAAACCCTTTAAAATAAGGGTAAAAATCTTATAAAAACCATTCTAAAAA
>CAYGHG010000014.1:0-33176 GCA_964349515.1 uncultured Spirochaetia bacterium | reverse complement strand
ACGCGCGTCTTGTCTTTGTTATAAATGTAAGTAACCCCGGAAGCGAGCTTCCCAACCTCGCCCAAATCAACCCGCCCCGAAACCACAAAAGAAACCGTCACAGTACTCTTCCCGCCAGCAGAAGGCACGGCGGTTGGCGAGGCAACAGGCGCAGAGGCAAGTGTTGCGGCAAACAAACAAAATAAACAACCAAACAGAACAACCCAAATTTTCACAACCATTGTCTCCTTATTCATTAATATTAATACTATTTCTATAAACTATTATTATTACAAAGACAGACATAAATGTGAAAACAAGTCAACGATCACTCGGTTCTATCCAATTATATTTCGTCTCCTCCCACACCTCATCGGGAAACTCGCAATCTTTCACAAGCCTGTTGATTAAGTTTCCTTTTTCAAAAGTTAAAGTTGCTATATAATGCGTTGAAGTTTCACCGCCGTCAATCTCAACTATCACCCTCGCTCCGTTAACTATTTTCAATGTAACCTTATTCGGATTCGCCAAATCCGAATAAGCAGAATATGGAATATGCACATTTTCCCCGTTGATATCAACTTGAATATGTCGTATAAAAAACTTTGCTTCCTTTGCTCCCGGCCCCCAATCTCTTCCCCATATTCCGATGTTCATGTTCACACTTTTACCACTTCGACTAATTTCTTCCTTGCATATTTTCACATCGCAAACGATACCATTGCTTTTTTCTTTTACAACTATACATTTTTCCAAGAATTCTTTAGCATATGCATTAGCAAAACAAAAAAAAATCGACACAAGACAAAATAGAATTATGAACTTCAGCTTCATTATTCACCGCCTTTTCAAAGGTTCTATCGAACAACTTTCAAGTTTTTGTCTTTACTTTTTGCAATCCTATCTCTAATAGATTTATCAAGTATTATGCAACCTTCGGAGGCAGTCTTGTTCATCGCATCATTATCACCATGGATTAAAAATTCAGAACGGCCATAGGCTTGCTCGCTAGCCGCAGAAGATAATTTCATGACAACGGAGCCTTTGCTCTTATGTTTAAATGCCTCTGAAATTTTCCAATCACCCTGGGGAATCGGCCCTTCATTTTTTCTAAAAGCACGTAGAGGATTATTCAAACCTTCCCCTTTACCAGAATATCCGGTTCCAATTTCATACCTTTTCCCTGTAGCATCACTTACATATGTTAATTTGCCGGTTGACTGCGCATATTCCCAGTACAAACCATCAATATCAATAAGTACTATTGGGTTGCAATTCACATACGAATAATAATTTAGGTTTCCAGAGACATAAACCCCATCATTTAACAAGACTGATTCTGAGTTTTCTTGTTCATTATTCTTTTCATAACTAGTGTTTGATTTCATAAGTAAAGTTAAATTGTCTCTTAATCCGTTTCGACTGACCATCATTTTCATCCCAAATAGGACTTTTTTCGAATTCATTAAAACTTTACTTGTTGGAATATAAGCATTCACCATCGGATCCGTACTCACCCACACACTCGTCCTTGGGTCGTAGTATCTTGCCCCGAAATAATACAGCCCTGTGCTGTCTTGTTCCTTGCCTGTGAATTTGTAGTCAAGCAGCGGTGTTGTGGGGTTATCAAACCAGCTCTCCCCCCACGGCGTGTACTCAATATGCTGCTTCAGCGCCCCGTCTTTATCTGTGAGATACCCCGTAGACCCGAGGTGGTCGGTCTGGTAGTAGTATTCTGTCAGCGTTCCTCCTATATTCAGTATGCTCGCAATCCTCTGATTACCTGCAAAAACATGCTTATTCTCTGTCATTCCTGTCGTATCGCCCGTGTCGAGCACATAATTCGCATACTGATTAACATAGGCATTTTCATTGTCAGCCGAGCCATACTGTGTTCTCTTATATACCCTCTGCCCCGAATCATCATAACGGTATGTTTCTGTAAGCGCAGGAACATTATCAACCGAAATTCTGAGCCTGTTTTCAGTATCCCATGTTAAATTTCTTGTAATAGTCCCGTCTTCCGCATAGTGTGTAAGGTTTCCGTTATGATCATAGGTATTAGTACGCACCACTGCCGGCGAGATCAGGTTATTTGTTATTATGCCCGGCGCGTGCGGCTGCGCTGCGTTATAAGTATATGTAAAGTTATAGTTTAATGCCTCGCCGGCTGTCCCTCCTGCAACTGACTGATTCTTTGTTATCATATTGTGTACATCATTGTATGTTGTGGCCACCGAATATGTCATATAATTGCCTTCCACAGCGTTTTTCTGGAACTGTCCTGTTGAGTTAGTAAGCCTGTAGAAACCGTCGTAATCAAAATGCCTGTTAACAAACTGATCCGTGCCGCCTTCCATGTTATACGGCATGGAATTATTCAGGTCTTTTATGTTACCCACAGGGTCATATACGAAAGTAAGATCCTGTATCGCAGGCTGCATAGTGCCCGAGGCATCCCTCGGCGCTGATACAAGCCTGCCAAGCCTCTGGTTATTTGCAATGTATTCATACCTTGTGCCGGTTCCGGACTGGTCACTATCCGATGTACTGCCGCTTCCTGTAAGAATATCAACCCTCTTACCGAACACATCATAGTATATATGCTTTAAATACGGCCTCTGCGTCCCTGCTCTGTCACCTACAGCGCTTGTGAGCAGCCCTCCGTTGTCATAGCCGTATGTCAGCACCTCTCCGTCAGGGTATGTCATATTCAGCATCCTGCCCAGGTTGTCCCATGTATAATGCGTCTCTTTCTGTATATTGCCCGAATACAGATTAACAGTATTTTTCTCATAAACCACACTGCCAAGCGCATCATATTTGAATTCTTTTGAACCGCCCGGGAAATTCACCGACACAATCCTGGCAGCACCGTTGTCTGCTGCGCCCGGCCCTCCGTAAGTGTATGTAACAGTTTCTGCAGGGACAGGCGCCATTGCAGGGTAATTTACATTAATAAGCTGGTTGGCCTGGTTATATGTGTATGTTATCTTTGTTGAAGCAGAAATATTCATTAAATTACCGGTCTGTTTCGCGGAAATATTAGAAACATCGTCATATTCCGTCGTTACAAGCCCTGTATCCGGGTTTTGTATGCTTGTGCGCCTGCCCAGCAGGTCATATCCCACAAGTGTTGTAAGCCTCTGACCCGTGCTGTCCTGTATTACCTGTATCATCTCACCCAGAGGGTTGTAATCATAGGTGGATGCTATTGTATGCGGCGAACCCGGGTTTGTCTGATTGTCTGATTCCCTTACTTCCCTTATGAGCTGTTCCGAATCCTTAAAGGTCTCTTTATAGTTGCCGTTTGCGTCTGTTATTCTGGTCACAAGTTTATCAAGTTCTTTTCTGTATGCAAACTGCGTTTCGTTACCGTCCGGATATGTGATAAGCACATTCCTGTCATAGGCATCGTACTGATACAGCGTACTGTAAGCCCCTGTCTGTATGTTGAAAGCCGTATTGCCGGGGTCGCCGGAGAGCCCTTCACTGCCTGCCTGCAGATCCGCAGTTTTAGCTTCGTATACGGGGTAATACTGGCGCACCATTCTGCCGCCGTTGTCATACTGCACTTTGCCGGATACTACCATGGCATTTATCAGATTCACGCCGTCCTCGGTTACTGAGGCGTCTTTTTTGGTCTGTATCACCCTGCCAAACCCGTCTGTGTATGTGATTATCTTGATCGGGTCTGCATCGCCAAGATGCATGTCACGGTTTTTTGTAACCGCATATGGTATTTTCTCGGTACCGAGCCCTGCGGGCCTGTACTCGTAATACGCGGCAATGCCGCCGCCCGCTTCATTTGGCCCGTAAACCTCAATAAGCCTGCCGTATTTGTCGTATGTGTAGTCCATTGTATTTCCGTTTTCATCCGTAACTTTTTTCACAGCCCCGTATTTGAAATCATATTCCGTACGGGATCCATACCCGTTATTGTCCATTATCGAAGTGATATACTGGTTCACCGTCGTGTCGTAATCATAGGTAAATGACTGCACAAATCCCGAGCTGTTCTGCGGCAGAATCAGCGTTTTCAGGTTGCCCGTATGAACAGGGTCATAGCTCAAAGCCGTAGTTATGCTGTGTGTCGCGGAAGAATACTGTACCACTTTTATAATATTATCCAGGCCGTTGTATTCAGCCTCCCTCTTGCGCAGGAGGGCTCCCGAGCCGTCTGTCACCGAAATATTCAGAGGCAGATTTATCGCCTTGTATCCCAGGATAGAGCCGGAGCTGTCCGCAAACGCCGTTGTACCTATGTTATAATCAACAACCGCAACAACTTTCTGCCCTTCAGAATCCGTCTCAGAATACTTTGTTATGTTACCACATTTATCATACTCATACTCCTCTGTCCTTATTACCGGAGCTGTGTCATTTGCTTCGTAGAACTTCTCAGTTACTGACTCCAGTTTCGGGAAGTACGACCTGCTGTCAGGATGCCTGGCTATGGAGTATATGACCGTGCTGGTCGCAACAGGCGTAGGCTCTGATTCGTATGTGTAGATTTTTTCATAGTGAGGTGTTGTCAGGCCGTCTTCGTAAACAGCCTCCCTGAGCAGTATTCCCCTGTAAGAATACCCGGTATATATGCCCGCGGTATCATCGCCGTGCCTGTTATCATTGCAGTATTCTTTTTCTACAACCCTCATGCTGCCCTGGTTCAGCCTTACAGATTCGGACACACCGGCATATCCCAGGAATTCCCTGTCATATTTTTCATATTTGCCCCCGGAATATGAATAAAACACATTCTGGTCAGGCAGGCTGTCTGTAATTCCCGGTATTTCCCTTGCGGCTTCTGACACGGCAGTAAGCGTTACAGATGTAAGGTTCCACTTGGATCTCGGCTGGTCATAAGAATTGACTGACCTGCTGTAATCAAAATGCATTTCAGAGCCCATGGGCCTTATGACTTTCTTGAGAAGTCCGGTTCTTCCGGTTTTATTATATTCTATGTCAAGCCTTCCGCTGTCAGCTCCGTTTGATACTATTCTGTCGGGATAGCCGTCTCCATTAACATCCATTACCATGGATGTCTGTTTACTGAGGCTTTCACCTTTATTTTTCGAATAGCTTCCGCCTATCTGTATTATGCCAAAAGGCGGCACAGGTATGCTGATGTTTATGTTAAAACCATAAGAATCACCCACACTTACAGAATGACTGTTTCCATAGTTCCCGCCAAGACCGTAATCGTAGAATCCTGTAAACCCATTGCCGGTATTAAAACGCACAGAACCATCCCTTGCCACAAAATCAGGCAGCCCGTCTCCGTTTACATCCATCAAAGACTGCAGAGTGCGTGAGAAAGAAAGCCCGCCGGATATTCCTCCGCTTGCGCCAACTGAAACTACAGATATTTCGCTTATGCCTGTATCCCCGCCTCCTATCGACCCTCCTATTCCAATCCCTGCCCCGCCTGATATCGTCATATTATTGCAGATAGCCGAGTTTATTGTGGGGTGATCAAGCGCCCAGTCTTCTTCCGGCCCAAAATTACCATAACCCATGTTCAGCTGTACTATTACCTTTTTGTAACTGCCGGAATCAAAGAACTGCTGTATGTTTGTATAGGCAGGCAGTTTTACAAGGTCAGGCAGCCCGTCACCGTTCATGTCCATAAGTTTGTGTATTATGCTTGCTACGCCCATGCTTGTGGAACCGCTGAACGAAAAACCTCCGGACATTGAGAGCCCTTTAGATTCCGAACCTGCAGCCTCCGTGCCGTCTGATCCTGCTTCACCCTGCCCGTCAGGGATTGTTATTGCAGGGTCATTAGGAGAGCCTACCCCCACATTCACAAGAAGGCTGTTGCTGATTACCACACTGCCGGATTTCAGTGAGCTAAGCCCGCCTTCTGCCCTTGTATACTGTACTCCGTTACCCCCTGAAACAAAATCCGGGAATCCGTCACCGTTCATGTCAAAGAAGTCAGAAATACACGTGCTCTGTCCGAGTGACCCAAAACCGCCAATTCCAAATGCAGAAACCGATAACCCGCCCTGCCACGATGTGCTGTGTCTGACTATACCCCTGGTATTGCAACCGCCTGTCAAATCACCTATAATATCGCTCAGGCTGAGTTTCCTTATATTCTTCTGCGCGACTCTGGAAGAGCTCATATCCGTGGATGTGCAGAAAATACTGTCTGTTGCTTTCCACATATTAACCGTATTGCCTGCATTATCCGGATCATACGGCGACGGGAGGAATATGAACTGATCCATATCCGAAACAACGGCAGTATAAGTCAGCCCTTCCGCCATAGTTCCAAGGTGTGAAAGGGAAAGTTTTGTTTCATCAAAAGCATAAGTATCTCTTCTAATAGTGATTTTCGAAGGCATCCTGAAATATTCCAGATACCCGTCATCAGATATCATCAGCACTTTTTCAAGTGTTTCGTTCGAATCGTCAGGCACATAATCCGGCCTGAGTATTTCAGGCGTCTCCTTTAGCCCGCCTACAGCCCAGCCCCTGTACGGCGATGCAAAGAATTCTGCTTCCACATCCGAATATCTGTTGACTATGGGGTTTACCGCATCGCCAAAGAAAAAGTTTGAATAAACTCCCGGTACGTATATGGGTTCAGTTATAGATATATGCTGGTAGCTTGTTGAAGTACTTGTAAATGCTTCAAAGTATATGTCTTCACCAACCCTTATGTCACGCAGAGCGATAAGCTGTTCTACCGCCGGCCCGGCAGCAACATCAAATATCCCTTTTCCAATCAGCTCCACAGGCCTCTTTACAGTAAGCGCCACCCTCACCGGAACCGTATTACCGGCCGTTTCAACAAGGCCCGGCTTTATGCTCATGTTTCTGATCCATGTTTCATTTTCAGCCATCAGGTCAGCTTCATATGGTATAGGGGACTCAACAACAGGCCCGAAATCTTTATATACCCACTCGGTGCCTACAGTAGAATACTGCATGCTCGAATAACGCAGTTTGGGATCCCATGTTATGGTTTCCATATCTGCCTTGGTGCCGGTCATTAACCTGATTCTTATGTTATTAAGGGGCAACAGGCTGCGGGAAGCTGTGGAATTTGGTTTTAGTATGACAAAATTATCCGGCAGTGTAAAACAACTGCCGGTTACTTCTTTGGGTATTACGCAGACATTTACGGTGGTACCGGTACCCTCTATAAGCGTGCCGTCCGCGTTTGTCTGGCTGTTTATTACAAGCACAACCGTTATGTCCTGTGATGTAGCAGCCGACTTGCTCATCATGCCGCGCAGCCTCAAAACCACGTTTTCTTCCGCTTCTCCCGCAGGCATAGGATACGGGTCAAGCAGTGGTTTAACAACCGTGTGCGGGCTAGTCATTTTGTAATCGAGCCTTCTCGGATAAAACATAATGTCATAAGGGCTGTAAATTTTTTCTATATATTTGCTGAACTCATCCCTCGGTTCTGACACATGGGTGTCAATTGCAGGAGGCACCGGCTCACCCGCTGTCTGGAGAATATCGGTATAATATATCAAAGGATGCCACTCAATCATGCCAAGGTCGATATTTGAATCGGTTTCAAGCCTTAGAATAATCTCATCCCCCGCAGCTGCGAAAGTAACTTCACGATAGTATGTCGTACCCCCGGGCTCAGGCCCGCTGTTTCCCATAGGCAGGGAGCCGATCTGATGCCAGCCAAGGGTATTGGCAGCGCCTGTTGCGTCATCTGTTATATCTGTTTCAATATACTCAACAATATAAGGCGTTCCCACAGGTGTGGCTGTAGGCGTCGGTATCGGGTGTTTCAGTATTATTCTCAGCCTTATATCATCACTTGTCACGCCCTTTTTTATCACATCCCCTGCTATTCTTATCTTGCCTTTATAGTTTAGTTTTGTGGAAATATCCCTGCGGCCTGCAAGAGTAAAATCATCTGTGTATTTATGTGTGACAAGGTCAAGATTGTTAACATCCCGCGCCGGCCCAAAGGAGGTGTAGGATATTTCCGGCGCCCACTGAACCCTGTCAAACATGCCGTCATAATAGGACTGAAGTCTGAAATACAGGACATCTCCCGCTGTTACTTCGATACTCCCCACGCCTGTCGGCGTATGGGCGTCTGCTCCGTCATCATCAATCTGTTTCTTCCATAAAACACTGCCCTTGTGCTGTATGCTTGCCCAGATACCGTCACGCTCCGCGTATGCACTGTATGTCACACTTTTTACATCCCCTTCGATTTTCACAAATCCCGTAAAAGGCACATCCCACTTTTTAATAACACTTACCAGAGGCGATGCAAGCACTTCTTCTTTGTATTTTTCACCCGCAAGTCGCAACAGTTCGGCAATCATCTCCGGATCCAAGTCCGCAGACTGTCCGACTTCCACTTCTGTAAGCGATGAATCGCAGTTGTATGTAATAACAGGCTTGCCTGATGAATCAAAAGTCCGGCTGGCAAACATAACTGTTCCCGCATCCACAAGATCCGGAAGCCCGTCACCGTTTACATCCATCATGTATCTGCTCTGTGTTGAAGCTACTTCAGCTTTATTACCCGAAACGCCTAAACCACTACCAATCCCTATGCCACCGCTTCTCATCTCTGCTTTTGAGCGGTCAAGAGATATCGCACGCAGGCCGCTAATGAATAACCCGTCGCCCGGAAGAATATAGTCAGCAAACCCTGAATCCTGCGCAATCAGACTCCATAAATTGGGCCTCCACATGTATGAAAAATCATTTCCGCTTCTGGTAAAAATCTGGTCCGGTATGGAGTCACCGTCAAGATCCATCAGAGAGTACACCGAATGCCCTGTACTGTTACTGTACCCCCAGTTTACGTGTATCTTGAACCACGGCCACAGCCCCCCTGAGATATTTTTATTTTCACCCCAGCTCCTGGTTATATTTGCGCTTATTGCAGAAGGGCCGTTTGGCAGGTTTATAAGGCCCAGCAGTTTAATCTGTTCTGTATCATTTTGGCTGGTATACGTGTTCCACTGCGTATCAAAATTACCGCTGAATATACCCCCATACGAATCAATATCCGAGTAATATTCAAACTTATGCCCGTCAGGGTCAATCACCGGCGACGAAGCTCCTCCATACTGCAAAATGTTATCAAGATATTCCCTTTTAAAATTACCGACTACATATTTAAATTCATATTTTCTTACCTGCTGGCCGCCTGCCAGCACTTCTACTGACGATAGTTTTTTTGTGTACCGCCTGATAAAACCGCCTCTTCCGTCAGATTTTATTCCACTTCCGCCGGCCGATGCATTGAGCTTGTTTTCGTAATTGAACCGGACTAAATAGTATCCGTCATCCACCCCTTCTTTGCCTGTATATGTGATATAGTCCAACAGTAAATTATTGTTTGAAGTTCTTTCATCCGTTCTGTAGTAATATTTTGTCTGATTGCCGTTTCTGTCGGTAGAGCTGCGCAAAGCCCACATAAAAGTTCCGCGCCCCGCAGGCCCTATCATGCTGTTGGAGCCCGGGTCTGAGGGTTTTTCCCCGTAAACATGCACGGTGCCGTTTTTATCCGTCACTTCCCAATAATATTTATCAGCTCCCGCAGCGGTAGTGTCCGTAACTTTTCTTACTATTCTCAAAAACCTGCCTTCGGTTCTCTCAAAAAATCTCTTATCTGAAGCTGTCCTTGGTTCATAAACATTTCCTCTGGCCGTAGGGATAAGCTGTTCGCCTTCAAACAGATATGATTCGGTTTCAAAATTCGGGTCGTATCTGGGCACACCCCATTTTGTATCGCATGAAATACTACGTACAGGCAGATCCCATCCATAGCCTGCGAGACCGTCGCCGCCTGATGAATTGTATACGATCGAAACATTTGGCTGCATTCCGTTCCTGCCGGGGGGTATTTCTATCGGATAGTTAAGCGATGCATCACCTTTGTTATTTGCAGATGGCGGGTTGAGCATAGTTATTCCGGAGCCCGGCAGTGCGGCTTTAAGGTCTTTTATTGTGTTCGGGTTGAAATTCTGCAGTTGTGGATGGTCGGGCACGACAATAACAGCATTAATAAAGTCAGTAAAATGGTCTGTTAAGTTTACGGTTTCAGATGTGTCTTTATCAATTTTTTCTCTTTCAACAGGAAGCCACCTGTTTACCCTGTCGTTGTAATAATATGCCCGTATATCGTCATCGTTTTTTCCCGGAGGCAGTTTTTTCCTGTCGTATGGCAGCCTCATCCTCATCTTCTTTTTAAACTTTGAGCCGTGCGGCAGGAACCTGTATCCTTTTCTGCCCTTGCCGGTTACGTTTACCATTCCTATATCAAGCGGCGGTATGTCTTTATCGCCGAGCTCCAGCACCTGTATGTTGCTGCTTTTTTCCTCGTCCTGCGAATCTATTTCAAGCTCTATGTCCTTTAGTTTCATTTTTCTTTTACTGTTTGGCTTTACCCCGAACCCGTATGCTTCGTTTTCTGCCTCGGCAGGGTTGTCAGCAAGCAGCGCCCTGTTTTGCGTAAACCTCAGCGTCCTGACTATCTTTTCCCCGTCCGGGTATATAAGTGTTATATCCGCGCTCCACCCGGCAGAGTCATCGTCATTTTCAAAACCTGCATCTTCTTTGCTGACTACGCCGGAAAAAACTCCGTTGTCAACCGCCATTGGATTCGGGCCTGCAAGCACAACAGCCTGCCCCGAGCCGTTGTCAGTAACAGGCAGGAATCCCGCGACATATGCCGCCCTGCCGTAGTACTGTCCGTTGTCAGGATAGGTAATTATAATTTCTTTTTTTCTTTTGCTGCCCGTGACCGAACCGCATACGGCAATCTCCGAAAAAGACCCGGTAGAACCTGCCGATACAGTGACATTCAAGGCCGCAGAATCAGCATCCTCATCAGCGCCAAGCGGTATGACGTTCCAGCCTGCCGTAAGAGTGGATGCATCTATAGGATTTGTTTCTGTCTTTTTAACGCCGTTAAGATATGTTGTAAATGAAATAGTGCCGCTTATGGTTCCGTTCAGCAGAAGCCTGACCGAGCCTGCCTGCGCCTGCCTGTAAAAATCCAGATGCGCCTGCGAATAACCGTCAGCGGGTTTCCATGACGTGAACTCGTTTCCATCCGTCATATTTTGCACTTCACCGCTGCCTGAAACCGCGGATATGTGGTTAAAACCATTATCAGTTTCGGTTACAAGCATTACATTTTTTATTTTATACCCTGCGGCAGCGCCGTAGGGCAGGCTGAATGTTACAGTATTGTCCCCTGTCTTTAAAAGCGAGGGATTTATGGCCTCTTGCTGTTTTGTCCAGCCGGAGGAGGCAGCCATGGGCCACGCAGTGCGCCTGCCTGCGCCGTTTATTGTATGCTCCGCGCCTATCCACGAACCGTAACCCTGCAGTTCATATACCAGCCATGCGCGCCTTATGTCGGTAGTTACCGCAAACTGCCCGGAAATAACAAATACGGCATCCTCAACCTGTGTTTTGCCGTACTCTCTTACAATCCTGACTTCTGACTCTTCCGGTGATGCTGTGTATTTTTTACAGAAAAACAGTGCGCTATTTGCGGTATCAGCAGCAGAAACCGCATGCTCCGCGCCGCTTATATTTGTTCTGCTTCCCTGCGCCCAGAATTCTATTTCAGCAACACCCGGATTTTTTGCTCCGGAAACAACATATGGCTGTAGCCTGAGCATGTATTTGTCTGCCGAAGATACCAAAGAGGCTTCAAAAGAATTCCACCCGCTGCCTGCGTCTGAAAGCCTGATATTTGAAAGGCCGGGAATTTCCGACCAGCCTCCGGACTTGTTCATTTTAAATATTGTAAGATGATAAGCGGAGCTTCCATAAACCCTGACAGAACCGAGAGCAGCGCCTGCTCCGAAGCTGATAACCGTCTCCGACTGTTTTTCAGGAGCAAAAGCAGTCGCCGTATCCCTGTCAAAAAGTACTGACTCAGGCCCGGAAACAGCCACAGGTAAAATGCGGACACTTTCATTTGAATATGAGGTTGTGAGTTTTGCAGAAATGACTTTAACCGCGGCCACAAATGCCGCGATACAAATAAGCACAGATAATAAAACTGTTCTTTTCAGGGTTGATGTTTTATCAGCCATTGAGTCTCTGCGTTTCCACGAAAACGGCGTGCACAATGAAAACACAGACGCAGAATTCCATTACCCCTTTAAGGCATAAGTTTGACAAAAAAACCCTCCGTTGCGAATCGCACATTGATGATTTATCCCTCTTATAAAAACATAAAATATATACAACATTTTACCATTACTTGTCAAGTTTTTTTTATGTATGTCTTTTGTCCTTACCTTCTCATGGCATAAAAACAAACTTATAATCAGCATAAACCTTTATTTCTGCGCCCGGCTGCGCCGTATTTTTTTGTGTAATATTTTTTCTTACCGGCAGGCCGCTGCCGCCGCCATAAACCCCGCACAGCTTTCCTTTTTCATTATATATGTATTTCCACTCACCTCCGGTTACCGGTTCGGTGTATAGCCTTCTGAGATGGCGTTTTCCCTGAAACCTTGGGTCGTCAAGCAGTGAATTCACATCAGCAGGGTATTCTTTCGCAGGGCCTCCGGCATGATAATAGGACGCTATTGCCTTTACATACTCTTCACCCCTGTAAAAAAACTCCTCTTCCCTGCCCAGCCTTATTTCCCTGTCGTGATATGCCGCACCGAGAGCTGCCGCAGTTATTCCCAGCCCCGCCGCAACCACCGCCAGCATTAGGTATGTATAACCCCCGCTTTTATTCTTCGTTTTCCCAGCTGTTAACATCCCTTGCATCACCCTCTCCGCCTTCTTCCCCGTCTGAGCCATATGAAACAATCTCATAGCCTCCGCTTCTTCCCGGGCTCCTGTAAATGTACCTGCCTCCCCACGGGTCCTTTGGCAGGTTTTTTTTCAGGTACGGGCCTTTCCATCCCTGTGCGCCCGCGGGCTGTATCCTGAGAGATTCGAGCCCTTCCGCCGTCGCAGGATACCTGCCTGTATCCATATAATATGAATCAAGGGCGGACATAAAAATATTTATCTGCGCTCTCGCCACCGACCTTTTCGCCGGTGATATGTGTTTAAACAACACCGGTCCCACAAGTGACACCAAAAGCGCAAGTATCGCAAGCACAACCAGCATCTCCACAAGGGTAAAACCTCTTTCCCTGCGTTTTACTTTCCTATAGCTCATCATATCTTTCTCCATCAGAGTTTCTCCCTTCTGCGCCGCTGTAGATGTCGCATATCCCGCCTTTTTCATTGCTGTAAATTTCTTTCCATGTTTCCCTGCTGCCTGTTACCGGGTCTTTTGGCACGCTTCTTATGTATCTGCCGTCAACAAGCGATTCCAGAGACGGCGGGTATGCCCCGTTATCCGCGTGATATTCATCTATCGCTTTTCTCATTACTGCAAGGCTGTGTACAAGAGCGGATTCCTTTGACCTCAGCAAAGAGGACGTAAGCGACGGCGCGACTATGGCTGTTAGCAGAGCAAGCACCGCCAGCACCGCAAGAAGTTCTACAATAGTAAAACCCCTGTTACCAGCCTTACCAGTCAGCATAATATGACCCGTCCCTTGCTTTTTTTTCGCTCTTTGAATATACATCATAAACATCACTCCCGTTCCAGGAAAGGGATGTTGTGCTGTCATCATAACCTCTCCGCCCCCACTGTTCCGCGGGCGGTATGTCCTGCCGCGAAAACGGGTCTCTCGGTATTCTGCGCAGGTATCTGATGTACCTGTCTTCTGCACGCCCGGAAACCACGCCTTCTGCCAGCAGTTCCAAACTTACGGGGTAGCCGTTCTCACTGTAACAGTTGCAGGAGGAGGATATTCTTCCCTTTTCCAGATCCTCATGAAAGGCGTCTATTGCCTTTCGAATGACCCTGAGCGCGGTACGCAGTTCCGCTTCCTTTTCCCTTGTAATCATGGTTTCCGCGAATGGCACCGCGGCAGATGCCAAAACAGCCATAATCCCCAGAGCCACAAGCATTTCTATAAGAGTAAAACCTTTTTTTCTATTTAACAACAAGCCTTGACGCCTTTCTCTGCGGGATTACGGGCTTTCCGTCCCCGTCTGACACCGCTTCCTCCAACAGTACAAGATATGATACCCCCGGTTTTTTCGCACTGAACCTGACATTGGCAATTTCAGCAGCCCCTGCCCCGCCCTGCTCCGGCCGGATTTGGGCGCTGATTACTATTACTCCCTCCGCGGCCTTATCATCAAACACAGCAATGCTTTCAGCTGCACCGCCGGCGGATTTCTCCGCCCCGGCAAAACCAACCACTTCATTATTAAAAGCTATTCTGTAAGGCAGGTTTTTTATTCCGCTGAAGTTTTCAGCGGTAAGAACCGCCGTGCCTTCAGTTGCGTTCATGATTACATACTGAGGCTCGGAAAAGGACTGAACCAGGCCTTCTATCACAGCCTCTTTTCCTGCTTTGCTTCCTGTTATGTCAACTGTTACGGCGCCTTTTTGCGGCCCGTCATCTTTTTTACCGCTTCCATATTTCGGGCGGCTCGAAAGATGGTTTTCCGTCCCGGAATATATATCCCGCATCTCTTTTCCTATATACTCCCAGCTTCGAACTATTCTGGGGGTGATTGTGAGCATTACGTCTGTCCTTGACCCTGACATGTCATTTGATACAGTAAAGATACTCCCGATAACCGGAATATCACCTAAAAGCGGGATTTTAAGCATATTTTTTCTTTCCTCATCGCGGATCAGCCCTCCCAGTATGGCTGTTTCACCGTCTTTGAGCAGCATAGTGGTATCCGCATCCCTGGTTCCTATGGAGTATGCCGGGTCAGATGCTGTTCCTATGTTTGATCCCAGTGTGCTGACTTGCAGCCTTAACGCCACAAAAACACTGTTATCCAGGTTGATCTTGGGTGTAACCTCCAGCATTACGCCTATGTCCCTGTACTCATACGTATACCTAACCTGCCCTGTCGCATCCTGTATTATAGACGACCTCATGGGAACCCTGTCGCCGATATGAATCCTTGCTTTTTTTCCCTCTACCACCCTGACCCTGGGGTTTGCGAGCATTTTGGCATCTACATCCTGCTTGAAAAAATTCAGCGTAAAAGCAGGCAGTGTCATTGCGCCCTGCCTGAGCATATCAATAAAAGAGGTACTGAGCGCCTGCCCTGCCGTGGCAAACGACGGCAGAGTGAGCTTTATCTGGCTGCCGTAATTAAGGCCGAGCTGCTCGGCTTTTGTCCTGTTTACCTCCATGATTTCAACATCAAAAATGACTTCCGCGGGTTTTCTGTCATTTGCCCTTATTATCTTTCCGGCAAGTTTTAAAACATCTTCTGTATCCCTGACTGATACGGAATTAAGCGAGTCATTTGCGGTGATACGCTTCAGCCCCAGCGTGCTTTTGAGAATATTTGCCATTTCAGAGGCTTTTATTACATTTAGCTGGTAGGTCCTTATTATCAGGTCTTCATACTGATCGCGTTTTGCCTTTATATCCTGTACCACCAGCATTGACGCCCCGCCAATTTTTTTATAAAAAACACCGGCAGACGCAGCCACTGTTTCCAGCGCCTGTTCAAGTGTCACGTCAGCCGCTGTAACACTCACAGGCAGGTTTTTCACCCCTTCGTCATAAATTATATTTATGTCGTATGCCTTTCCTATGAAATCAAATACGCTTTTAACATCTGAGCCGCTGAATTTTATGGTAATTTTCTTGTCCGAGGTGAAAACCTTTTCATTTCCGGGTTCAGGCTCCAGCTCTTCCGCGAGTTTTACCAATTCCGGGTCTTCGGGCCGGTATTCAAGCGCTTTGCTTACCAGATCGCGGGCTGTCTCACTGTTTCCCGCGGCAATCATTTCGCGTGCGCGCCTCGCAAGTTCATGCGCCTCTTTCATTGCGGTCAGCTCGGCAAAAGCATTTGACACTTTTTCATTGCCGGGCATCACTGCCAGCCCCTTCTGAAGCGACATTATTGCCTCATCATATTTTTTTACGGCCTTTAGTTCCATTGCCTGCAGATAGAAAAATTCAGAAGCATCAAATTCCACCCTTTTCAGGCTTGCTTTCATTTCCTGGCTTTCGGGGTTTCTGGCAGATTCTTTTCTGTAATCGGTAACCAGCCTGATCCATTCTTCATCCTGGCTCACAAATGACGGCCTGTACATCTCCCTGTTCATGCACCCCTGAACAAGTAAAACCGCTGTGAAAAAAAGTATAACCGTTATTCTGTGAAATAATGACATGCTATCTCGCCTCCATCTGATATGTTCTTGTCTCCCCTGAAACCGAATCCCGTACAGTTATCCTGTCCCCGTCGGCAGACACCAGGATAAAACTTTCTGTTATGTTTTCACCTTCAAAAACCTGCCCCTTAAACGCCCTGCCCGAAAAAAATATCACTTTTTTACCGTCAAGTTCGGCAGTCCCTGACACTCTGAACTCCGGCCATCTCACCGGTTCTATGCGTGCAGTATCAGGCGCAGGCTTGGCTGCCTGTACCGGTTTTAAGCCGGCGGTTACAGCCGGGCCTTCAAAAAGATTCCTGTATATGTTCATGTTTTCATCAGTCACTGTATCCTGTAGTCTGATAACAACAGCACTGTTTTTCCCTGTGGCGCTTTTATTTTCTTTGTCACCGCCCGGGACAGCCCATCTGCCTATGATATTTGCCGCCGCAAGAACAACAAGAACCGACGCCAGTATTATGTGCTTTTTTTTCATCTTACCGCCTTTTTTTCGTCCGCAGGCAGCACTATCCACAGCCGCAGCACTGACTTAATATGCCCGGAAGCCCTGTCAGGCTCAATTTTTATTTTTTCAGCCTGCACCATGAAATTCATGTTATCCAGCCCTGTCAGAAACCTTCTCAACCCTGTATATCCGCCTGTCAGGGTTATGTCGCTTATTAATAATGAATAAGACGGGTGCCCGCTTTCCTTAACCGAGGTGTTTTCAATTGTTATTGACATGCCGTTTTTTAAGGCAAGCCTGTTCAACTGCGATACTGTTTCTCCCGGGCCTGCGGCTGCTTTTAGTTTTCTTTCGGCATTATCTGCCAGCAGTTTTGTTTCCATGTACGCGGCCTCCGCGGCCTTTTGATCCTGTTTTTCTTTTATCCCGTTTTTTATCATTTTTATCTCTTCCTTTATTGACCCGGTCTCTCTGACCTGCGGCATCCAGCCCGCCGTAAAAACCACGGCAAAAACAATAAGCACAGGCAGCAACACAGCTGCAGCCGCTTTGTTTGCGCCATGCCGCATGCTGAAAACAACCGCCTGTACTATGCTCTTTATTTTGGTCATTTTTGCGCCTCTGTCAGCCTGAGCGTGAATTCTGCAACAGCCGGGGCTCCGGGTTTTGTTAAGACATTCTGTTTTTCAAGCACAACAGCCGAAAAAACAGGCTGTTTTTCAAGGTTTTTCATATACCACGATATGTCTTTTGCGGAAAGACAGTTCGCGGTAATCCTGATCAGCCTGTTCTCAGGCTCATAATAAAACAGGCTGAGGCTTATTTCCTTTGGAGTGTTTTTTTCAATTACACCGAGTATGTTTCCCGCGCCCGCCGCACGGATTCCCTGCAGCCTGTTTATTTCCGCCGCGCGTTTTCTGAGTGCCAGGCTTTCAGACTCGCCGGGCGCCATTTTTGCGCCGGGTATGTTTTCATACTTAAGCCTTTCACCGGCAAGTACTTCGGATAATTCTGCTTTTTTTAACTTTACCGAAGGGATATGCAATACCATTACAACAGTAAAAACTGCCAGTATAACGGACAATCCGCATAACACCCTGAATACAATAATCCGGATTTTTTCCGCGGAAAGGGTGAAGTTTATCATTCCATAACCGCCGCATGAAGAGACAAAAGCCCGTCTGCCGGGCCTGCCGGAAATATTATTTTTTCAAAAGCGCATCCAAATCTGGCGGAGGCTTCTTTTTCTATATTAATAAGGCTCTCTTCGCGGCCGGTAAATATTATTTTTACAGGTTCTGTTATTTTGCCTCCAAAAATACCCGCCCGTAAAGCGCGCTCTATGCCCGCAAATATCCTGCCTGTTTCCTCCCTGTTTTGTGCATAAGTGCCGGTTTTACCCGATAGAAATAACTGCGGGTGTCCGTATTCTGAAACTTTTAAAAAAGACCAGCTGTCATAATCCGCCGAGAAAATAGCCGAGTTTCCTGTTTCTGTTTTACCTGATACATAATCATACACAACAACGGCTTCCGGCACCGCGCGAAAAAGAGCAAGCCCTTTTTCATAAAAAATATCTTCACAGTCTCTGATATAATCTTCATACGCTGAAAAAGCATAGGCAATTTTACTGCCACCTGCCCCGCGGCCGGCTGCGCATTTTATCCTTTCCGTGCCTTTCGCGGAAAGCAGAAGTTTCATGTATTCCAGAACGCCTTTTGCTTCACCGTTTTGAATATTCTTAGCCCTGAAATGCGTTTCTGTATCAGGAACAAGCAGAGAAATCAGCGCATACCTTCCTTTTAAAGTATCAGACATCACAACAGCCGCGTGTTCCATTGCTTTACGGAAATCCCGGCGGGAGCATGAAAGTCCGGCAGCAGCGGGTATTATAGCACTGTGAAAAAAAGGCTCTTTGCCTGCTCCTGCAACCGACATCTTCAGGCTGCCGCCCTTTATTATAAGCCCGGCTTTTATCATACCGCCTGCCCGCGCGCCATTCATTTGACTGCCTCCGCAAAAGTCACTCTGTTTGCCTCTCTTAAAGTGGTTTCCCCTTTTAAGGCCCTTTTCAGCGCGGCATTTCGCAGTGTAATCATGCCTTCTTTTTCTGCAGCGGCCTGCAGTTCCGATGCCTGACGATGCTCCGAAATCATGCGCCTGATTACAGGGGTTATGGTCATGTATTCCGCTATTGCGCTTCTTCCCAGATAACCTGTGCCCGCGCACTTATCGCAGCCTTTGCCCGCAAACCATTCGTTTGAAACAATATCCTCCCTGCTCAAATCAGCCGGCACCCATTCATCAGGAATTTTTTTAAGTTTTTCCCTGCAGTTGGGGCATATATTCCTGAGCAGCCTCTGGGCAACCACGCAGTTCAGGGCCGATACAAAACTGTGTATGTTTATTCCCATATGCCCGAATCTGCCTATGACATCGCACGCGCTGTTTGCGTGAACCGTTGTAAATACAAGATGCCCGGTCAAAGCCGACTGCACGGCAATCTGCGCGGTTTCACTGTCCCTGATTTCGCCGACAACAATCTTATCAGGGTCATGGCGCAGTATGGATCTTAACCCTGCCGCAAAAGTCAGTTTTTTCTTTTCATTGACAGGCACCTGCACTATACCCTCTATCTGGTATTCAACCGGGTCTTCCACCGTAATTATTTTTTCTTCCTGCGTGTTTATCTCGGCAAGAGCCGCATATAATGTAGTGGTTTTTCCGCTTCCCGTGGGCCCTGTTATGAGCACCATTCCGTAAGGTTCGCGTATAGACTGCCTGAACGAAGCGAGTATTTCAGATTCAAACCCCAGCGTTTCAAGGCTTAAATTTTTCATTCTGTGCTCAAAAGCCGACTTATCAAGTATTCTTATAACCACATCTTCGCCGTGAACAGCAGGCAGTATAGACACCCGAAAGTCCGTATCCCTGCCACCAATATTTAGCGTAAAATGGCCGTCCTGAGGAACCCTGTTTTCTGCTATGTCCATTTTTGCCATGACTTTCAGCCTTGTAATCAGTGCCCTGTGATGCGCGGTATCAAGCCTTTCCGTAGCGCCGTACAAAATACCGTCTATCCTGTATTTTACGGTAACACCCTTTTCATATGATTCAAAATGTATGTCGCTGGCCCTCTTTTTCATAGCAACAAGCAGAATTGTATTTACAAATTTTTCCACCGAAGGCCCCATGCCCGCCATGTCTCCGATAGTAAGAAGCATTTCATCATTATTGTCTTCTTCGTTCTTTTCAGCCTGATACTCTGTTGAAACTGATTTTAAGAATCTTGATGCAGAACCGCTTTTGTCAAGCGACGCCCTTATCGCCTGCGGGCTGCTTATTACATACTCCGTGCCGGCGCCATAAAGCCTTTCTATCTCGGATATCAGTGTTTCGTTTATCGGGTCATCAACGGCAAATACAAAATTTCCGTTTTTCTCTGCACACGGCAGGATTCCGAGCCTGTATATGTCATCAACCCTGTGTTTTTCAAAAAAAGAATCAGGAACAGTAACATTATCAAGCGGCTCATAAGGCATTTCAAAATGCTCTGCCAGGGAAACCGCAAGCTCTTTTTCGCTGATCAGCCCCTGATCTACCAGCCGTTTTCCAATCCTTGCACCGGGGCACTCGGCGGCCTTTTCCACATCTTCTCTTTTGGCAAAACCAAGGCCTGCCACACAGTCCCCAAGCCTTTTTCTTTTAAAAAAACTGCCGCTCATTTTATTATCTCCGTAAGCCTGAATACAGGCAGATACATAATCACTATCACAGAACCCACTATAATGCCTGTTATCAGTATCATCGCAGGCTCAATCAGCGACATCATGGAAGTAATGGCAGTGTCTGCCTCTTCTTCATAATAAACCGCAGTTTCGTCAAGCATGGAATCAATGCTTCCGGACATCTCGCCGGCGTTAAGCAGCTTAATCGCGGTCCGTGGAAAAACCTCTTCTGCCGAACAGGCCGCTGCAAAAGTTTCTCCCGAACATATTCTGCCATATATTTTTTCAACCTTTTTCCTGTAATATCTGTTTTTTATTGTTTTTGAGGCAGAAACAACGGCTTCTGCCAGCGGCATACCCCCTGCAAGCAGCGTATTCAGCGCTGATGCAAACGCAGAATAACCTAAAGAGGCGTTTATCGGCCCAATGACCGGAAGCTTAAGTATAAGTCTGTCCATGCCGGCCCTTAACCTGTCATTTGTCAGGATAACTGCCGCTGAAAAAGATATAATAGCGGCTGTTATTGCGGTCAGAATAAAAAACACACCTGAGTTCCCGCCCACAAACATCAAAAACCTGGTCGCAGCAGGCAGTTCCGCGTCAAAATCAGCATACAACGTGACAAATTTCGGCATTACAAAGGTAAAAATACCTGCCAGTACAAGAATCATGACAGCAAGTATGAACAAAGGATATGCAAGGGCCTGTTTGGTTTTTCTTGATATTTTAATTCTTTTTTCAAGGTTGAGCCTGTACCTTGTAAGCGGCGTTACAATATCTCCGGAAGCCTCTCCTGTTTTAACGGCTGAAAGCATTACCGGGTCAAATAAACCCGGAAATTTTTCAAGCGCGGCAGATAAAGGCATACCCCCGTTTAACATCCGGTATACTTCCGTAAGCGTATTTCCCAAAACAGGGTTGCCCGGACGGTCCATACACTGCTCAAGCGATTCGGGTATTGTCAGACCCGCCCTGACAAGGGCGTTAAACTGGGAAATGAACCTGATGAAATCATTAGGGTTTGATTTTTTCATAAAATGGATTGTATTGCTGCCCCGGGCTTCTTTTATATTCCTTAGTAATAATCCCCTGCCTAACAGGATTTCACGGGCTTGCTCAGCCCCGGAGGCATTCATCTTTCCGCTTAATTTTCTGCCGGAACTGTCAAGCGCAGTGTATAAAAACTCCGCACTTTTTTTGTTTATCATTATTATCCCCGTTTCCAAAGTAATCGACTGCCATTATAAACCAGAAAAACCCCCTGTCAAGAAATACTTAAAGAGAACACTCAAAGAGATTGCAAACATTAAATGACAAAAATCACTACAAAGTACACCTCACCTGTCTTCATTTATCCCACCCCACTACCGATTCCTGATTTGATTAGTATCTGATTGTTCTTATGACTTTTAAAACCGCCTTCAATCTCCTCGGCAAGAACATATACGTCTCCGGGTTTAATATCTGCTTTATTACATACGCGGGGTTGAGGTAATACTCTTTCTCCGCTTTTTTCAGCATTTCTGTCAGCAGTTCCGGGGTTACCTCTCCATACGAAAACGAGGCTGTGCCTTCGTACTGGCCGTACATGGACCAGTCTTTTATGAATATTTTCCCGTTTACCTTTATGTCCTCATACATCGCTGTGCCCGGGTACGGGATCGGCAGCAGGAACTGCGCGTAGTCTGTGCCGAGTTTTTTTGCGAAATTTATGGTTTCCTGCATGGTCTGCCTTGTTTCCCCCGGGTTGCCCAGCATGTAAAAACCCATGGTCCTGATGCCTGCTGACCTGCAGTTTTTCACCATCTCCTCTATCTTTTCCTTTTTAATCCTTTTCCCTATCCTGTCCAGTATCTCCTGCGAGCCTGATTCAATGCCAAGCGCGGTCCTGTAGCACCCGGCTGCTTTCATCTTTTTCAGCATGTCAAGCCCGCCTATGTCTATCCTTATCCCGTTGGGGCAGCTCCATCTTAGGTTTACTTTGTGTTTTATCAGCAGATCGCATATCTCGTGCACGCGCGCAGGGACTGTCGTAAAAGAGTCGTCAACAACCGCAATCTCCGCTGCTTTGTATTTTTCTTTGAGCATCACCCACTCTTCAACAACCGACCGCGCGCTTCTTTGCCTGAATTTATTTCCGAATATTGCCTTGTAACAGAACGTACACGAGTACGGGCATCCCCGCGAAGTCATGATGCTGAAGACCGGCTGTTTTGAGCCGAGCGCCTCCTGCCCCTTATATGCGGCGCAGTCAAAAAGATGCCTCGCGGGCAGCGGCAGGCTGTCTAAGTCAGTTATGTATTCCCTGTTTCCCGTCCTGATTATCCGCCCGTTTTTTTTGAAAGCCAGCCCCTTTACCTCTTCAGGCGGCATAGCGCTGATAAGCTCGGCTATGGTCTCCTCGCCCTCGCCGATGACCGCAAAATCAAACCCCTTTTCCACGCACTCTTCAGGCATCGCAGAAGCGTGAGGCCCGCCTGCTATGGTTATTATATGGGGGAATTTTTTCTTGATAGCCCCGCAGAGCTCATACGCGGGATTTATTACCGGAGTCACAGCGGTAAAACCTATGTAGGAAGGATTAAAAGAGGCTATTTCTTCAAGCACCTGCGCCTCTGTTTTTTTATTTACAAGCAGGTCAACCACACGCACTTCACAGCCTGATTTTTCAAGTACAGCCGCGATATAGGCAATGCCCAGAGGCATGAAAGAGTCATCACCAAACTGCTCAAAAGCAGGAGCGGGGCGGATGAGGAGGATTTTTTTAACCGAAGATGAACTGACTTCTGTCACGCCTGTCCCATTTTTCTCACCCTTATTTTGCTGTCGCTTACTATCACAAAACTGCCTTCCAAAATAAAATTTTTACTGCCTATTATCTCTTCTATAATATTTAAAATGAAATCCGGGTTTTTAGGGGTAATCCTCAATAATATGACGCCTTTCAGGGTTCCTGAAGATTTTAGCGCAAATTCTCCAAACTCCTTGTCAAAAGTAATTATTATTCTCCCCTGGTCTTCAGCCAATCTGATAACTTCAGAATCCGTTATCCCTGGAGAAACAGAAGCAACAGATACAGCATCTATCCCCCTGCCGGAGAGTACGGCATGTACAGAAACAGGAATGTTTTCATCAAGCAGCAGTTTCATCAGATATTATATATTTTTTCATCTTTCAGAATGTCAGAGGCATATCTAAGCGCGGCAATTATGTCATCCCTTTTAATCGCAGGGTAGTTTGCCGCTATCTGTTCATAATCCCACCCGTTGGCGAGGAGCTCAATCACAAAATCCACAGTAACCCTAGTCCCCTCAATCACCGGCTTTCCTGCCTGGATATCCTTATCTATAACGATCTTTGACATATAGCACCTCTCATTATTATTTCATCAATCCCGCCACAACTTGTTCTATTTTACCGGCATATAGCGCGCCTGCCAGCCCATCAGCCCGCCTGCGTAGTTGTAATCCATATCATAGTAGTACGCGCTTATGAAGTACATTTCCCTCGTTTTCAGGGCGTTCTTAATTACGACAAGCCCTTTGGGGTCGCTGATTTTAAACTTCCTGTTAAACGAAACCGCAAACCAGCCTGTGTCGGATTCAGGCACGGAAGAAAAACTTGATTCTTTCTTTTTTGCAATGTGAAAAACCGCCATATATTTTGACTGCGTATTATCCGCAAAAAACAGCGTGTTGTCCGTAAACATTGAAGCCTTTGAATCGCAGAATCCGAGCGACGCTGCCGGAGGCGCCAGATACTTGACCGTTATGGGCTGTGCCCTGCCCCCCGCCTTTACTTCAACCTTTTCCCCTATCTTCATCTTAACCGGGGTTTTAAATTCCTTTATCTGTTTCGGTTTTATGACTATGCGTTCCTTCTTGTCACCGTAGTACAGGGAGGCTTCCCCGCTGAAATTATTTGATATGACAAAAACCGAGCAGTAGTTTTCCCCTCCCGGAACCTGTTTATAATCAAGGAAAGCGGCGAAATCATCGGGCGCGTCAACAGCCTCAAAAACCGGTTTTTTTGCACAGGAAACAAACAAAGCCAGCGCTATAAAAACAACAAGGATTCTTTTCATCAATTTCCTCCATTTTTTATTTTATTAATTATATCACAAAATAAAAAAAGGGCGGAGAGGATTTTTTCCTCTCCGCCCTGTATTGAAGGGGTTTTTTTATCGTTTGGAGAACTGGAACCTTCTTCTTGCTTTCATTCTGCCGTATTTCTTTCTTTCTACCATCCTTGAATCCCTGGTCAGAAATCCGCCGCGCGAAAGTATCTTCCTGACATTTTCATCTGTTGTGGCAAGTGCCCTTGCTATTCCCATGCGTATCGCGCCGGCCTGCCCTGTCTTTCCGCCGCCTAACGTAGTCACGTTTATGTCAAGTTTTCCGGTGTTTGTGGTGGCTTCTATGGGCTCCATTATCTGGTCAACGTGAAGCTCCCTCTCAAAATATTCCTTAACATCCTTATTGTTCACGGTAATCTGCCCCGTGCCGGATTTAACCCATACCTTAGCGGTTGCGTTTTTTCTTCTTCCTGTAGCGTATAATTCGGTAGCCAAGTTTATTCCTCCTCTTACTTAAGTTCTACGGGCTGAGCAGCCTGGTGCGGGTGCTTCGGGCCCTTGTAGATTTTTAATTTTTTAAGAACTTTGTCGCCGAGTTTTGTCTTGGGCATCATTCCTTTTATGGCGTGCTCTATGACTCTCTCGGGGTGTTTTTTAATCATGTCTGAAAACATAATTTCCTTTAACCCGCCCGGATACCCTGAGTGTGACTGATATACCTTTGAGGCTGATTTTTTGCCGGTCAGTTTCACCTTTTCCGCGTTAATCACAATAACGAAATCGCCGCAGTCAACACTGGGTGTGAATGTAGGCTTGTTTTTGCCCCTTAAAGTATCGGTGATTTTGGTAGCGAGCCTTCCCAACACCTTGCCGTCGGCGTCAACAACATACCATTTTTTCTTTATTTCCTCTTCTTTCGCAAGAAATGTCTTCATGTTAAGCTACTTCCTCCTTCGTTAACCTTAAAAGCCGTAAAACGGCATAATTTTATTGCCTTTTTCAAAGCCGGAATTTTAAGTGCCGGATAAGAAAAACATAAAAAAACCCGCCGGGATTGATCCCATAAGGTTTTGAAATAATACAATAAAGCCGCCTTTCTGTCAACAACTAAAAGTTGTTTTAAAACCATAAAAAGTCATAAGAAAGACAGGAGACAAAAGACAAAAGTTAAGCACTGCTTACACCCGCAAAGCACCCCGCGGTTCAAGCCTCAAAACCTGTCCTTTACCACTGCTATTTCCGCCGCCAGTTTTTCCTTTACCGGATTCTCATCCGGCACCCCTAATGATATCACGCTTATCAGTTTATACCCCTCAGGCGCGTTTACGAATTTCAATACATCAGCGCAGTAGTCCTTTTTATCCCCTGCTATCCAGCAGGCTCCGTAGCCGAATGCATGCGCGGACAGCAGTATGTTTTCAGTCGCGGCGCAGCCGTCTTCGAGGTAATACTTCGTATCTTCGCATACCGTGATAATAGCCGCTGACGCGTCATTCAGAAACCTGCCGTTTGACCCTATGATTCCGGCAAGCCCGGTAAGGCGCTCACCTCCTGTAATTATCACAAACCTGTAAGGGTTGACCGAGCGGGCGCTGGGCGCGAACCTGCCGGCACCGGCAATCTGCTCAAGGTGTGAGTATGGTATCTCAGCGTTTTTTACATACCTGCGCACACTGCGCCTGGTTTTTATTGCTTCAAATATATCCATGTTAAGTCAGCCTCCTTTATAATCATGAATCTTTTGCAGTATCCGTAGGGGCGATGCGGTGCGTCGCCCGAAATCCGGATTTTACCTTACACAGAGTATTTAACTTCAATCATTTACAAATAATTTTTCTTAACAAAATCCACTTCTTCTTTTTTAGTGCTCAAACCGCCGTTTAATTTCGCCTCGGAAACAGCCTCCAATATCTCGCTGAAAACCGGGCCGGGCTTTATTCCCATTTTTTTCAGATCAGCACCCGTTATGCGGGGTTTTATTCCTTTTAGTTTTGTTATGAACTCCTCTATCCTTTTCACTGCTGCCTCGGTCTCCGACGCAACGGCCAGATAAATGAGAGCCTCATAACTCAAGTGATTCAGCACAGCGTGCACCGCGGAGGCGGAAGATGTCTTTTTTTCAAGCGCCTGGTGAATTTTTTTCCCGTGTGTCCTTACCGCTGAGACTGTTTTTATCCAGCTGTTTTTTGCTTTGAGCCTCTGCATAACTTCCATCGCCTCCGCTTCTTTCATGTCAGAGGTGAGCAGCAGCATATAGACCAGCGGCCTGTCATAATCTCCTGCCGCCTCCGCTATTATGTGCTTTTCCATAAAGCGCGAAGATTTTCTAAAAAGCGCCTCTGCCCTCTCGGTCAGCTCAAGCGCCGGGTGGATTTTTTCCAGTACGCCCAGAGTGTCGAGCCTTTTTATGGGCTTTAGAGGCACCTCTTCATCAAGAAGAATCAGTATCTCATCCCTTATCCTCTCGCCGGGCATTGACTCAAATATGTTGTATTTTAAAGTCTCCCTTATGAACCTTGCCGTATTTTCCTCAAACTTAAACCCCAGCCTCTGCTCAAACCTGACCGCCCTCAGAATCCTTGTCGGGTCGTCTATGAAACTCATGTTGTAGAGGGTTTTTATGACGCCGTTTTTCAGGTCTTCATAACCGTCAAAGTAGTCTATGAACCGGCCGAAAGAACTGCGGTTAATCTGTATGGCCAGGGCGTTTATGGTAAAATCGCGCCTGTACAGGTCATATCTTATCGCCGTAAACTCTATCTCCGGCAGGGCCGCGGGGTATTCGTAGAACTCCGCGCGCGCGCTGGTCACGTCTATGCGGCGCCCGCCTTCCAGAAATACCTTTGCCGTTTTAAACCGGTCAAAAGCCTTGTAACTTCCCTTGAGTTTGTCCGCCAGAAAGCGCGCGAACTCCATGCCGTCGCCTTCCACTGTTATGTCAATATCCAGGTCTTTTACCTTCAGGAACAAATCGCGCACTATGCCGCCCACCAGGTAAACATCCACGCCGAATTCGTCGGCATACGCCCCTATGTCGCGAATGAACTTAAAGGTCTCGGGCTCAAGCTTTTGCTCCATTTCAGCTGCCACATTGATCCCGCTCTCCCTGAATACTATCTTTTGTTTTTTTACCGGGCTTTCATTATAAAGATAATTTAAAAGGTCAGTACGCGTCACTATGCCCGTCAGGGTGTCGCCTTTTACCACAGGCAGATGCCCTATGTTATATTTGAGCATCAGCCTCTGGGCCTCGGGCACCGGAGTTTCTTCGCTCACTGTTATCACCTTTGTGCTCATGTAGCCGCTCACAGGGATGGAGCCGAGATTGTGCTGCATGCCTTTTTCGAGGTCCTCTTTTGTGATAAACCCCATAAGCCTGTCCTCTTTTACCACAGGCAGGCCGTTATTGTTGAACCTGATTACCACTTTGTATGCTTCGTTTATGGTAAGCGTGGGCGGTATGGCCCTGACCGGCGAGCTCATCAGGTCAGCCACAGTATAGCGCTCCTGCACGGCATTTATGAACCCCTCATAGACGCGGTCTTTTATATTTTTTATTGTCACGCCCTTTTTTACCTGCACCACCGCGGCCGCGGCTGATTTATGGCCGCCGCCCCTGAATTCTTGAAGTATCGGCCTGATGTCAATGTTTGGGCTGGCGCTTCTTCCGGTTAAGAAAATCTTGTTTTCCATCTGCGCCACAGATATTATCGCGTCAGCGGAATTAACCCGCGCCATCTGCTCGGTCACGTCGCTTAGGTGGCTTATGTGCTGCTTGAATCTCGCGTAGGTTATTATTATCCTGTGGCCCTTTACCTCAAACTGCTGCATGTTTTTCATCAGCCGGTTAAACAGTTTTACCTGCGGCGCGTCAAACTCTTCATTTAAGAAAGAAGAAAACAGCTTCATGTTGATATTTTTTTCATACAGCCGGGCGGCAACCCGTATATCAGCAGGCGTGGTGCTGATGTAGGAAAAAGAGCCTGTGTCCGTATGTATGCCGAGCAGGTACAGGAGAGCCTCGTCAGGTGTTATTTCAATTCCCTTTTCCATCAGTTCCTCGACCAGCCCGGCTGCGCACGAGCCGTATGGGAATTCTGTCTTTTTCACCTTATGGCCGGGCAGCGACTCCTGGCCTGCGTGATGGCTGTAAATAATGATTTCCGGCTTTTGCGTGTTAATGGCATCCAGCAAAACCTGCGGCAGTGTCTTCGGCAGCCTGTCCACAAATACCACACGCTCAACTTTTTCCAAATCAGGGTTGTTTTTCAGCGGGTACTTGTGTTTAAAAAGTGTCATGAACCTTTTTACCGCGCCTTCATACCCCCACGGCATGTACAAAGTGCTTCCCGCGTAGAGTTTTGACGCCGCAACCATGGACGCGAGCGCGTCAAAATCCATATTCTGGTGCGCGGTTATAAGAGTCACTGTATCAGTACCCGCCCGGCGCGCAGGCATTATTTAACCCGCTGATTACTTCAAACTCATAATCATTATATGCGATTATTTTACCCTCGGAATCTGCAAGTGAAATCTCTATCACATGCGTGCCTGTTGCCGCGCCCTGCGGGACTTTAAAATTGTCCCCCTCAAAAGTCACGACACCTGTTTCAAAGGGCGAAGAAACGCAGTCAGCTTTTATGTCTGCTTTTTTCTCCGCCGAAAAATATCGCTTATTGTCAGGCGAGCGCAGTGAAACCCTGAATGATACGTTTTTAAAATCCTGATGCAGGTCATTTATGACAGTCAGCATGGGCCACAGCGAGCCCCACCCTATCTGCTCTCCTGCCGCCACTTTTTTGGTCACAAGCCTGTAACACGGAAGCAGAGGCTGCATCGCGGTTTTAAGCGCGTAGTAGCCCTTCTTAGGCACCCTGAAATAGTCCACCACAGCCCAGGTAATAGATGGCCAGCACTCCATCATCATGAAGTGCAGCAATCCGCCTATTACCTCATGCTTTTTGTGGCGGAAAAGCTCTGTCTGCTCTTTTATGAGGTCAGACTGGTACTTTTGCGAGCTCTCTATGAACTCCTCTATGGAGGCGCCCTCTTTTAATCCCGCAATGACGAAGTTTGTCCTGCACTGAAAATCGCGGAACTCCCACACCCCGCGGTTCATGGGAAAGAGTTCTTCTTCTTTGAAGGTTTTTTTCAGCGTGTCAAGGCACGGCAGGGCCTGTGCTCCGTACTCGGTTATGATGCCCGCTTTTTTAACAGCGTCAAAGGTGGACCACGAGTTTGTTATGTTGTCGTCATAGTACCACCCCTGATAGTGGTGCTGCTTGAAATCAGAGGCAGTGTCAATATATCGCACAGGGTCGGCGGCACGCGCCGCGTTGTACAGCACAGGGTCGAGCTGTTTTTCGTTTACAAAAGGCTCATTGTGGCAGCACCAAACAGTTATCGAAGGCCTGTTGTAATGCATGTCTATCATCTCTTTTATCTGGCGCGCCGCGTTTTCCATGAATTTATCGGTTGTCTCATAACCCCAGATAAGCGCGAAATCCTGCCAAACCATGATGCCTGCCCTGTCAAACTCAGCGTAAAGCTCCTCCCTGTTCACGTGCGCGTGTATGCGCATCATGTTGAGATTTGCTTCGCGCATCATTTTAATATCTTTCTTTATCAGTTCAGGGGTGTACTCCGACAGAAACTGCGTGGGTATCATGTTTGTACCGCGCAGGAACAGCCGCTTGCCGTTAAGATACCAGTTTATCCCCTCTTTTGTCAGCTGTCTTATTCCGGATGTTTCTTTTAAAGAATCAGAACCCGAGGCTGTTTTCAGCGTGAAGGTAAAATCATAAAGGTTTGGCTTACCGAGATCCCAAGTCCACCACAGCGCGGGATTAACCACGTCGTGATAAACAGTGAATGTGCCTTTTCCCTTTTCAAGTGTAAACCTGCGCGTCAGTTTCTCTGATTTGCCCTTGAAATTTTTAGGTTCCATCTCTGTTCCCAACAGGGCTTCCTCTTCCTTATCAGAATTATTTATGTACGAGAGTTCCATCGAAACATTCCAGACACCGTCAGGCTTTAAAAACGGGGTGATTTTCACCCTCTCTATTTCAACCGCAGCCGCCTCTGTCACATATACGCTGTTCCATATCCCGCCTGTATTCCTGTCCTGCCCGTGAGTTTTATCCCATGAACCCGGCCTCGCGTCGTGGTGGTTGAAAATGCCCTTTATCAGGAACTTTTTATCAGGCCAGACTCCGCCCTCTTCTTTTGGGGAATTTACTTTCACGCATATTTTATTCGCGCCGTTTTTCAAAAGTTTCGTCACATCAAACCTGAACTTCTGAAAATATCCCTCGTGGCTGCCCGCTTTTTTGCCGTTAATGAATACATCCGCAAAGTAATCAACGC
The DNA here is from genome assembly GCA_964349515.1 of uncultured Spirochaetia bacterium. Taxonomy (GTDB): domain Bacteria; phylum Oederibacteriota; class PGYV01; order PGYV01; family CAYGHG01; genus CAYGHG01. Next base: position 2,379 of record CAYGHG010000014.1, on the reverse strand, counting down.
CGTCAAAGTTAATGTAATATTTCCTGCCTTTAAGCTTCTTCAGCTTAAAATCACGGGAGTATTCAGCCTCCCCGTAAATGTCATGCCCTCCCAAGTACCAGTTAAGCGGCACTTTTATCTTTGTCTTATGACCTTTGTGATTAAAATCCCATGCCCCGTCAAGCCTCGCAACAGTTTTCATTTTTATCTCCGTTTTTGTCCGTTTAATAGTATTGCCACCCGTCAAATCCCGTATTTACCCTTTATCAAAACCACAGTAATGTCCGTGTCATCCGGGCAGGCATATATCACTGTCTTGACTTTCAGAAGTTTGTCGGCCCTGTCAACCCCGAGCCTTTTCGCATTGGCAGGCGCTGTTCTGCCTGTTATTCTTTTCTCAGCTTCCTCCAGGTCCTTTACCACTTTGTTATACCCGGCAACGATTATTACTTTTTCCGGTCCGTATATCATGGCTGCCGCCCTGTTGCCAAATGTGTCATAGTTTACAAGCTCACCGTCAAGCGTGAGCGCATTGGTTGATGTCAGATAAACATCAGCACGCGAAGCCACCCGCCTTAGCGCTGATTTATCGGCAGCAGACGCGCCCTCCTGCCAGTGGTCATATACGCTGTTGCCCCTGGCTTTCAAAGTAGCAAGTGCCTTTATCTCGCGAAGAGTCAAAGACCCGCCCGCCCCCACGCTTTCCTTTGTGTCAATAACCCCGAGCATAGCCTCAACCGCAGCCTCAGCCGAATCTGCAAGTATGACCTTATAACCTTTTATAATAAGCTTTGCCTCAAGTTCTTTTACGTTAAAATCAGGATATTCCCTCATTTTTCAGCTCCTTAAAAAAGGCATTTTGTGGGTTAATTAGTTATACAACAAGGAAGGCAGATTTACAAGGCGGGAAAATAATATGAAATTTACAAAACTCGTAGAGCGGGGGCTTTAGCCCCCGCTGTTTTTGTTTAAAAGCCCTGTATTCGCAATCTTTTTTGCCTTTCGCAAGACGTAAATACCTATAATCTAAAATAGAAAACCGGCCGTCACCTATCCCCTTCGGGCGGGATGGGCCTGTCTTTTGTCTCATTTATCGGCTGCCCGGCTTTCGGCTCTCGAAAAAAATAAGGCCTGCCATAGGCAGGCCTTATTTTTTATGGTGGGCGCGACTGGACTCGAACCAGTGACACCTAGCTTGTCGAGCTAGTACTCTAACCAACTGAGCTACGCGCCCATAAAAATTGAAATCATTTTTGTTTCAGGTTGCAGGTTTCAAGTTTCAGGTAAAAAAAACCAAAACCCGGCGCTGCAACAACCTTGCAGCGTATAACAATATTATTATAAATACTTTTATAGTCAAGAGAAAAAGCGGGATACGCAAGGCGTATTTTGTCCCACGTTTCTCCAACCTTTGCACCTTTACACTTCACACCTTTGAACTTATCATTCTTAAATACTAACTATCCACTCCGCCTCATGATGACGGCCACCTTCTTCTTTATCACATCCTTATACTCCGGCTTGCAGTACTCCGGCGCTATTAAAACCCTCTCGTCAGGCTCCGCGGTATAGCGCAGTATCAGCATTTCTTCGCCGAGTTCGGCAAGTATGTCAGCCACAAGATGCGCGTATTCATCCACCGAGAGCAGCTTCATCGGCTTTGTTTTGTATTCTTCTCCCGCCTCCGAGCCTTCGACAACATGAAAAGGATGGATTTTTACCGCATCCACTCCGCACTCTTTCATAAAACGCGCGGTCGTTAGGCAGTCTTCACGGGTTTCCCACGGGAAACCCGCAATCATGTGGCCTGCAACATATAACCCTGCGGCCTTTGCTCTTTTTACCGCATCACTAAAAGCAGCGGAATCATGTCCCCTGTTTATTCTTTTAAGCGTATTATCATTTGAAGACTGCAGCCCGAGTTCAAGCCAGATTTCCTTATATCTGCCTTTCAACTCCGCCAAAAGAGATATGACATCTTCACTCAGGCAGTCAGGCCGCGTGCCTATGGCAAGGCCTATCACCTCAGGGTGTTTTAAAGGCGCTGTGTATATTTCACGGAGTTTTTGTATGTCAGCATATGTGTTTGTATTTGTCTGAAAATAAACGATCATAAGCGTATCTTTGCCGTAGCGCTTGCTTATTCCTTCCACTTTTAATCTGAGCTGTTCTGCCAGAGGCAGATGCCGGTCATTACCATGAGGCAGGCTGCCGTCACCACAGTACCAGCATCCTCTCCTGCCGAGCGTTCCGTCAAGCGTCGGACAGGTAAAAGGGATAGAAATTGTAACCTTTTGAACGCGTTTTTCGTATTTGTCTTTGTAGTACTGGTTAACCCCCTTTGCCCCGGAAAGGGGGGGTAGGGGGGATTCGTTCTTTTCAACCCCCTTTGCCCCGGAA